>JAGYIZ010000019.1 GCA_018402425.1 Candidatus Atribacteria bacterium
ATAATATTGTGTCATAAAAAGGCTGTTTGTATTGCCGTTTTGTAAATCGTTAGTTTTAGGAATAAATATACCATCTTTCATTTCACCGGCAAGTTGTATAGGGTCAGGAAATTTTTTTACGCTTACTACTGAATCAGCATTATTTAATAATAGAAATGCTTCTTGTATATGATATGCAGATTTAAAAGGGCAGGTCGGTAAAAAATAGGAAACTGTATCACAATCTAAATGATTGCTAAAAATATCCAATATGGTTTCTAAAACTGGAGATTTTTTCGTTGCAAGTCGTAAAGGGCGCTCATGCAATTCAACATCGAATTTACTGGCTGTATGCAAAATTAGCCCACTATCCGATGATACAATAACCTTGTCAAAGCATTTGCTATCTATAACTGCCTCTATTGTCCAAGATATTAAAGGCTTATTGCCAAGATATAAAATATTTTTATCCTTTAATCTTGTAGAGCCGCCTCGTGCTGGTATTATTGCTAAATCCATACTAAAAAACCTCCATCACAAAAAAATAGTGGTATGGTATTGGAGAATGAAAATTTTTAATTATTTTAAGTCCAGTTGCCTCGATAGTTTCGGATACGCTATCAATTGTTCTACCAGCCCTACCTATTTCCCAATAATGGCCTCCTTTAGGCCCATCTGTTCTATCAGGTAAATTAGTTGGAGCAAAATTTTCTTTTATAGAGTATTCTTTTCTATTAAATTGTCCAGACCATTTTTCAGTTATTGTTCTTATTCCTTTACAACTATATAGAACACTTATAACAACATACTTTTTAGCAATTATAGCTAATTTTTTAAGATATTTAGTAAAATCTTCATAAGGTATGTGTTCTAACATTTGAAACGCTGCTACAATATCATACTTATTTTTTAATGCAATATAGTCAAGATCATAAATTGAGCAGTTAAATGTGGGTTTAAATTTATTTATTTTATCTACTGTGTCATATTTATAGCCTAAAGTTTTTAAATTTCTGGCACAAAATCCTTCTCCGGGGCCTATTTCTAAAACACTTTTACATTTTAGGGCACGTATAGTTTTCATTTGTAAAAGATAACTTCCAGCAAAATTTTTATGTAAAAATTTTCCTAATAATTTCATAGCCCCCTCAAACTTTTGATTTTCTTTTCTTCTTCAGGTAATATTTTTTTTACCCCATCCCCTATAGCTTTTCTAATTATATGACAATCTCTTACTAATTTTCTCAATCCCGAAACCCCTAATGAAGCAGCTTGGTCAGAACCCCACATAGACCTGCTTAATGTAATATGCCTTTCGACTGAAGTAGCCCCTAAAGCCATTGCTGCAATAGATATTTGAATACCTTCCTCATGCCCGCTCCAACCCACTTTACAGTTATATCTATTTCTTAAAGTCTCGATCATTTTTAAATTAGCATCTTCATTTTTCATAGGATAGGTAGATACTGTGTGCATTAATTCAAACGGGCAGCCCCAACTTTTAAAAATACTTACGGCTTTATCAATATCTTTTATTGTTGACATACCAGTAGAAACAAAAGTATATTTACTATAAGAAGCTATTTCAGCAAGTAATAATGTATTAGTCAACATTGCAGAAGGTATCTTATGATATTTTACATTATAACTTTCTATAAACTTGGCTGAAGGAATATCCCAGGAAGAAGCAGTCCAATCTATTTTTAATTCTTTGCAATATTTATCTATTTCATTGTATTCCGGCTCATTAAATTCAATCTTTTTTTTGTAATCAAAATATGTTATATCCCCCCAGGGAGTATTATATTTCATAACATTTTTTTGATGCTCTGGAACACATAATGCAGGAGTTCGTTTTTGAAATTTAACAATATCGCATCCGCTTTCTTTTGCAACATTGATTAATTTTTTTGCTATACCTAAATCGCCATTATGATTTATTCCGATTTCTGCTATGAATTTAAACATGATTACAAGCCTTCTTTAATTAAAGTATAGTCAGGAGTAGTTAATTTTGCCTTTTTGAAATGAGGTATATTTATTTTCCATGTGCCTGCTTCTTTTTTATATAAGCTTAATTTTTTAATTATATCATCTGGTAAAATATTTTCTAATTTTATATTTGATTTAGCAGCCCTGAATTTTTTAAAATTGTTGCTTAAATTATTTAAACCATGTACTACAAGACCTTCTCCCCAATCTTGGCAACAAGCACATTTAAGTTTGCTTTTTTTTATTTTCTTACAAGAGTCTAATAAATATTGGTCTACACCTTTCTTTTTTAAAGATGGAGGAAGATTTTTGCTAAATCAGTATTAACAGCCATCCAAAAAATTTGATAGGGTTTTTGTTCTTAAATGTATTTCATCACGTTTCATATCATACATAATAAAAGTTTTTCCATGTACCCAATCAGCATTTTGCATTAACTCAAAAGTTTTACTCATTCTATACAGAGGCGACCAATAATCAGTCGGCTGTATCAAAAATACTTTTGAATCTTCATTTAATTGTTTAGCCATTATACTATATTTCATAGATAACGGGATCCAATGATTTAGCTTTAAGTATTTTACTTGTTTGCACCCTACTTTTTTAAGCCCTTCTTTATAGGTAAGAATATTTTCTAAGCCAAACTCCAAAAACGATTTTCCATTTTCTTCAGCTATAATCAGTTCCCATTCAAAATTAATATCTTTTTGATGGCACAATGATTCAAGCCCAAGCCACCCAATAAACTTTGATCTATACATAGGCATAATAACTGATAGCATTATTTAAAATACTCCTTTGAGTATTGATCCATTTCTATTTTATTTTCTCTTAATAATTTTCTCATATAATTATTTAATACCCGGTGGTTGTGATGTTTGTGATGTTCTTTCTGCCTTCGTTTATTATTTCCTTCGTCTTTAGCATAATAAATATAAGGCTCTGTTTTAGTCGTATCTATTAAACTCCCATCCAAATTTTGATAGCCGGTAACTCCAAAATATTTAAATCTTTTTGGGTTGTACTGCATACATATAAGATAGGCATTTACACCTGAAGTTGCAAATTTTGGGTCTGCACCATCCATTTCTTTTTTAATATACCTACTTAATTTTACTCTTTTTCTTTTAGGAACAAATTCACAAGGAAAGCCTTTCGGCACAGGTACTTTAGAATCAAAATAAATTATTGCTTTGCCACCATCTTTTATAAATGGAGTTATATTTTTGTAAAAATGTTTTCTTTTCAATATTGATAGCACATCACATTTTGTCCCATAATCTTCACGCAAATGTTCTGGAACAGGGTAGATATTTGTTCTGATAACTACATCAAAAGAATCAATCTCTTTGCCCAATTTTTTACCTGAGATATTTGGGGCAAGACCAACAAAAGCAATCTCTTTATTTTGTATAACATTCTTCACTTATAATATTCCTTTATCCAAGGAAACCTTTGTTGTAATCTTCTTATAGTTGGGTCAAATTTACCATTAAAAAATATTATCTTAGAGTTTTTGGGATACATAGTAGTCTTTTTGCCGGGCAATAAAGTATTTCTTGTAGGGCATCTCGGCTCCACATGAGTTTTAAAGTTATATACCCCATCGTCTGTAGTCCATGTAGCCAATTCAGGGTAAAGCAAATAACTAAAGTAGGATTGATCTGTACCGGTATTATATTTACTTTGTTTAGCATATAAAGCTTCTAATGGAGGATTTTTTCTAAATTTTTCCCACACCCAAGAATATTCAAGCCCATTTATCATCCACATACTTCCGCAATAAGGGGTTTTTCGTTTTCTGTTAGACTCCCAAATAATAAAAGGCTCGTCCCTGTTTACCAATTTTGTGATATCATCTACAATTACACAATCTAAATCTAAGGATAAAAACCTGTAACCCATCATTTCAATAAATTCTTTAGACAGCGCTTTTATTCGTTTGTAACAGCCGCCTAAATCATCTAATTCATTCCATATAGGTATAATCCCTATTTCTGATCTAATATCTATAGGATTATCAGTTACACACCATAATTTAAATGGAATAGTTAAATTTCTGCATAACATATTATACAAAACATTTACATGGTTAGTAGAGAATCGTATATTATTTTAGGCGGCTTTTCGGCATTCCATTTTCCAACATACTATATTTAAAGTATTAACAGTCACTTAATTTTACCTTGGGAAAACATCAAGTTTAGAGTTAGGGGTGGCATTTAAAATTTCAACATCTTTTGGCTTTTCATTAGGTATTCTTTAAATTGAATCATAAATCTGTTATAAATATCAGCCCTTGGAATAATTCGATGATGTTTATGGTAATTGTGTCCGTTTTTTGCGTGCATATCATGGCCCAATTTAATATTATTATTTTTAGCCCCAAGTTTTACAGCCCAAATCAATAGCAGAAGCTCAGCATTTTACCTTTATCTGTGCCCCTATTTTTATCTTTATCGGGCTGATAACGAGTTAGGGTCTATTGTTCTGCATTCTATTTTTGGATGGTCTTTAAGGGTTTTACAAGTAGTTATAATTTTATTGGTGTATCTAATGCTTCTTTATTCCATGTAAAATAAAACCGGCAATCAATGAAAAGCAAATATCTACCCAATCCCCTAAATAAAAAGCAGCGTTAGTGCCGATAACAAATTCATCTTTGATTAGATTTAAATTTGTTTGTTTTACTGACTTATTTACCACCTATAATAAATATCTTCTTCACAGACTAATACCATATCTATTCCATTTTCTTCCTACGATGCCGATTCATAAGTGCCTGAGATATATAAAGTATTGCCATCATTTGTTGTTGTATCTAAATCACCGTACAATAAATTTGTATCTTCACCATATGGGTTTGTAGCCCGGTAATACAGGCTGATTTCTTTTGAGTAAGGTTTCACCATGGCTTTTGACGGGTGGTATGTACTAAAACGTTTTGCGTAACCTATACATACCGCCGTGTACGTGTCTGATTTGGATGTCTCAGGTAGCCCCTTAACTCTGACAGCCCCCGCCGCACTGCCAACCGTTATACTGCTTGTCTTTAACTCAATCCAAAAATGAACAGTTGTACCTATTTTGTGGTATCTTCCAACCTGTACCGCATAACTGACGGAGTCAAAATCTGTATCAACAGCATAATATTCAGGCGTGAATGTGCCTACGGTTACTAAATTGTCAGAATAGACTTTTGTTAATACCCAGGCCCCCGTTCCGCTCGAATTATCATCAGGGATAATAATATCTGGGCTTGATTCAGCACCGGCTTCCGATTCATCGTAAATGTGATCGTAACGAGCATCCCCCTGAACAAAAGCAATCGAAGGCTTTCCTGTTTCGCAGTCAGCCACCGGATAATTATCAAGATCGCCGCTGGCTCCGCCTGTTAGACCAGTTCTTAGAATTAAATCTTTACTCATTAGCCCCCTCCGTATTTTTCACCTGCCCTGGGTCAGGTATAACTTGTTTTTCTAATCGGCTTTCAAGCTCCCTAATATAAGCCTTGGCTTGCCATAACTCATCTATAGTGCAATGCAGTTGTTCTTTCAACGCATCAATCACATGAATTACATCACTTTGACGGGCTTTCTGCTGATTTTTTGTCATTAATTTTTTCCTGCTTCTTTTCGTTGATTATTTGCTTTGCTTCTGATTCAAGTTTATCCCGGGCACCGGTCATTGTAGAGTCTGAAGGTAAGATTCGTCCAAGGATAGCGTCAAATTCTGCGTCCCTAGCAATTACTTTTGGAAAAACTTTACTTACCTCCACACCGTCTTCAATAATCGGTTGTTCGCTGAATATTGTCAGTTTTCGGTCATTTACGTCGTATGTAAATCGTACTACTTTTAAGTCCCCGTATTCTAAAGCCATCTTATCCTCTTAATGTATTGTATTCTTTCCCCCACATTTTAGACAGACAGGCACGCATCGTATTTCTTCTTCATCGGCTTTTATAACGGTGTAAATAAGGCTGTCCCCTTCCTGAAAAATTCTGCCGCATTTATAGCATGTTAGATCAGACATGCAGTGGTCGCCTTCATGTAGAGTAACGCAATAAATATCATCCCATTTATAAGTTGAGGTTCCGCAACTTGTGGTTGATCCTCCTCCTGCCCCCACAGCCTGAAATTCTTGCGTGTTTACATTTATACTCCTAGATGCCTTTAATAACATTTGCTCTCCAATAACACAGATTTTTGAATTATAATTGTTCGTTAAATATAAACCACTGTCACAATTAAAAATTTTCCCACATACTGATGACCCCTCATCAGTGTAGAAATACACATCCGCACCATTATATATCTTCAAATCCCCGTCAATAATGACTTCATACCCAGCTTCGTTTTCTGAGTCGTTGATATAAATAGTATTATTAGCGGTATTATCGCCTGTTACGTCCGCACCGTCATCCGGTTTATTACCGTCATCTGTAATGTATGTCCACGATACTTCTCCACCCTCAGCATAGATATCCCCCCTGTAATACAGTTTTCCGGCACTATGATCGTATTTGAGGCCAGAATTTGCATTGTCATAGTCCCCGAAGTAAACATCGCCTTCATTTGCACCATCATAAATCATTTCAAGCAGTTTCAGCCCGCTTGAATTGTATCCATGTATTTTGCTATTTTCAATTATCAGTCCACCATCGCTCTCAGGGTCAACAGCCGTTTTCAATTTTCCGTTTACACCTAATTTTACGATAGTTGTAACTTCATTAGGCTCATCACCTTCGGAAACTGACCCATCCGGCCCCTGAATTATATACGACCATGAGCCAGAACTATCACCATCTGAAATTGTTAGTTCGCTATGCATCAAATCATCATACTCGCTGATAGAGTGGTTAAACTCCGTGCAATCCAAGCTAACTATAAAATCCCTATCAATATGAACCCGGTTAATTACAACATCATAAGCAGTCCCGGCGTCATAAAGAGCGCCTGACACACTTATGAGGCTATCCGGTCTTTTAGTCATCCAGTCAACCCATAACTGACAACCCGTTTCCGCTTTTTTATCAACTACTCGCTCAATATACAAAGCCCCCATTTTTTGGGCGTCCTGGTCATCAGCAATAAAGCATAAATCAAGGGTATCTGATGAAGGATTTGATGTTGCTGTATTTGCCAACCCTACTGAATATTTATAA
Organism: Candidatus Atribacteria bacterium; assembly: GCA_018402425.1. Taxonomy (GTDB): domain Bacteria; phylum Atribacterota; class Phoenicimicrobiia; order Phoenicimicrobiales; family Stramentimicrobiaceae; genus Oleincola; species Oleincola secundus. The sequence goes on from JAGYIZ010000019.1 coordinate 7,137, forward strand.
AGCACGTGCTGTGGATCGCCTTCTTTCGGAAATCGGATATGCCCGCCATCGTAATTTTCCGTAAGCAACAAGGGGTCATAGTTGAAACTGTTATCAACAATATCATCTGATGATATTTTCCCATAAGCAGTACAAACCAGGTTTCTTACTTCCCGCTTTCCAGTCGGGCCAATGGTCAATACCCCATTGCAGGCTTTTAATATCTCAGATGCCCACTCATACCTCGGACGTTTAAAGCAAAACGCCCCGTTCCAATCAGTATAGCTTTTGGTGTAATATCCAGCATCTACTTCAATAATGCTTCCTGAAAAAACCAGATCAGCTAAAATGTCCCCGGCATCAGTTTTATACCGATTATCTGAACGATAATAATGGGTTGAAATTGGTCTAAACTGCGATCCTTCTTTAAATAACCCGTTTGCGTCCGCTGTTCCATCATTATCACTATCAGCTATAATCGCTTGAAACACCCTCTTGTCTGTATCTTTTGTGCTTTGGGTATAAGTGTATGTGCCATTCCATGTCGATTTAGGCCATGATTCCGGCGACTGCGTTTTCATTATAGTGTATGTGCCTGTATCTTCCCCAAGCACATAATATCGCTGGTCAGTGATATACACAGAAGGCAATGGGATATAAGGTTCTCCAAAAGGCACAGGCAGGCAATAACCCAAATTAGAGTCACCATCACTCATCCAAATATCGGAAATCAAATCTTTATCAGGATACAACACTTCAAGGTCATGATAGATAAAGGCATCTTGCAGGGTTAGATAAAGAGTATCATAAACCTTTTTAGCTCCAATAACAGTAAAGATGAACTCCTGGATTGCTCCACTGTTAGTGCCGTCATCAACCCATTGAAACACATGAACATCCTCGTTGGCTTTTAATATCTCCTCATCTTCTTCTATATCTGAATAATGTTTCCATCCTTCAGTAAGGAAGTCGCTTGAAGTAAAATCTCCGGCAGCATCCGGGATTTCTATAGTAATATCTTCTAAAACATGGATACGCTCCGCTCCGTTATAACTTTTTGAAATTCTTATTCCATCAAAGCTTTCAGGGTCAATCGTTGCATTATAGGCTTGCCCGGCACAGGTAATAGATTGAGTTGACCAATGATAAGTTAAAACATCAAAAAGCATAGATTGAGTTGACCGATGATAAGTTAAAACATCAAAAAGCCATGCAACATCTAAATCCTTTTGAGTCAGATCAATGGCCATACCTTCAAAGCCAATGGCAGTTGTATCCTCAAACCCGATGGCATCTGTTTCTTCAAATCTTTTTATCACTTCAACGGCCACTATGATTTATACCCCCTCAACTTTTAAAGTAATTTCTCTAATTGATTTAAGATATTTTATATAGCGTTAGTGCCGATAACAAATTCATCTTTGATTAGATTTAAATTTGTTTGTTTTACTGACGGCCCACCACCTATAATAAATATCTTCTTCACAGACTAATACCATATCTATTATTATCTAACTCACTATTATAATGCCTGAACATTTCCATTTTCTTCCTACGATGCTGATTCATAAGTTGCCTGAGATATATAAAGTATTGCCATCATTATCATATTTTATCTGGCGCCGCTCCTCCATCATTGACTGTCCGGCTATCACCGCCGGGGGCGGTTGCCAAGGAAGTTCTTGCCGCTTCCCTGCACCTCCAGCCGTATATTTACTATTGCCAAAATGCACATCCAGTGAATTAACCGGGTCTTGCGCATCCCAGGCAATCAGTGTTGCATCATAATTTGCAGTAGAAAGTGATGCCTCTAATAAAAAGTTTGTAAAATCTGTAACAACTACATTGACCAATTATCTGTCCCGTGTCCGCAGAAGAACAACTATAGAACATACCGCATGTTGATCACGACGGCGGTATCCGTCCGAGACATCTATAATGTCCACAGAAGAACAACCATGGAACATAGCCCGCATATCTGTCACATTGGCAGTATCAAATCCCGAGACATCTATAATGTCAGCCGATTGGCAATTAAAGAACATGATCGCATATTCGTCACATTGGCGTGTCGATCCCGAGACATCTATAATGTCGCGGTGAACATAATCACTAAACATAGCCTGCATATCCGTCACATTGGCAGTATCAAATCCCGAGACATCTATAATGTCCACAGATGAACAACCATAGAACATACCCTGCATATCCGTCACATTGGCAGTATCAAATCCCGAGACATCTATAATGTCAGCAGAAGAACAACTATGGAACATATACCGCATATCTGTCACATTGGCAGTATCAAATCCCGAGACATCTATAATGTCCACAGAAGAACAACTATGGAACATACCCGCATATCGTCACATTGGCAGTATCAAATCCCGGAACATCTATAATGTCCCAGCAGATGAACAACCACGGAACCTGTTTACCCTTATCCGTCACATTGGCAGTATCCGTCCGAGACATCTATAGATTCTAACTGTATAGGTTCCGGAATGTCCGCCGATGAACAATCACGGAACATACCCCGCATATTTGCCACATTGGCAGTATCAAATCCCGGTGTCTATAATGTCAGCCGATGAACAACTATGGAACTGGCCCCCATATCCGTCACATTGGCAGTATTGCAGACATCACCACACTGAAACGATGTCATGTTTGAACATCCGAAGAAGGCGGTATTGAGGAGCGTTAAACCAGTATCCCCTAATTGCACAACCTGTAACAATTTTAGTCTATCTCCGGCACCGTTGAAATAAATGTTGAGAGAATGTTCCAGAGATTCTAACTGTATAGGTTCCGGCTACAGCATATTCGTGAGCAAATCAGCGTCATTGCATCATGCAGTAATCGTTGATGGAGTCGAGTTGTCCCCCAGTTTATTGTCGCATTAAAGTTCCAGAATTTTGGCATGGAATCGTAAGGGTTTCTGCATCGCTGGCAATATTAAAAACAAGGATCCATTGTCTTCAATTCTCCACCTCAGCACTGATAATTTCTCTAATTGATTTAAGATATTTTATATCTCGTTCAATCTTAGACCAGAACCGTACAATATAAGTATTGCCGTCTGTTGGATGCGGAAACTCGATTGTTCTTGCCTTCCCTTTGGCTTTTGCTGTGTCTAAATAAAAATCCATAATAGTATTTGCATCGGCATCAGATAGCCAAGTCCATTTGCAAGTAAAATAACAACTTGGTGTTGTTGATCGGGTTATAACTCCCGCAGACGCATCATCAAACTCAACACACCGTTGTTTAAATTCTGCAATTTCCGCCATAATTTCCTGTGGCGTAATATCAAGTTGCGTTGCTGTATAATCTGCTGTAGCTGTGGATAAATAATTTGCTATTTCCCCGGTGCCTGCCATGTTAAGCCGCCTTTATCTTTTTGATTTGTTTTGCGATGTCAGAATCGTACTTTGCTGCGTCTATTACAATTCTGCCCAATTGCCGTTTATCCACTTCCAATGAAATGTGTATTGGTCTGTTAGACCCATCAACCGGCCTTATTTCTTCTGTGCCGTGAAAAGTGACCGGCATTGTATAACCAGATTCCGGGCCGGAAACAATCCCTCCGCCAGCCATACTTGGGGCATCTTCTACGAAATCATCATACCAATAATCCAAAAGTTGCATGTAATAACCAAGTTGAGCCCAATCGGAAAATCCATATCTTTCAGCCAAAGCCTGTTTCTCAGAAATCTCCATCCCTTCCCAGGTTGATAGCGCTTCCATTATCTTCTCTTGCCCAGGCCAACCTCCAAACTTATCTTCCCATCCAAGTTTGTCAAAAAGGGTTTCAAATGCTTCCGTAACATATTCGGGAATATCTGTTGAAGTACCGCCAAGTGAATTATTAATCACATCAAGCCGATAATTTACAATTTCTAACTGCTCATACAAATCAGTAAGCGTCTTATTGCCAGCAATATTCTCCTGAAGATTCTGTAGATCGTCAACCACATCACCTGCTCGTGTTTCATAATCCCCGTACCCCTGCGCAAATTCCAAATATTTCTGAGCAAAATCGGTAAATATCTCAACTTCACGGGAACCACCGCTCATCGCTTCACTATAAAGTTGTTGATACCTGTTCTCAAAATAAGCCATTGATTGAACTGGAGCCAGGCTGCCAGCTCCACTAATGTTTTGTATTAATGCTTGTATGGCCTCCACAGAATTAATTTGGTCTTGAATTGACTCTGCCTGTTCCTGTAAGGCGTCTGCCATTGCTTCCATCGCAGAAATATTTTCTTCCATTGCCTCTGTCTGTTGATTATAGAGGTCATTGAGATAGGCCATATCTTCTACTAATTGCTCAGTGGATATGCCAAACCTTTCAGCAAGATTCTGAATAGCTTCGGGAGCCATATCTGCAAATGTAAAAAGAGCATCTCTGATTGTTTCGCCAGATGGAACCCCACCAAACGCCTCTTGCCAACCATAACGGCTTGAAATCTGATTTAGTGTATAATCTTCCCCTCGTATTTCAGCCTGAACTCGTTTAATACTTTGTAGTAAATCATTCGATATTTCATTAATCGTTTCGCCGGCATCCTCAACAACCAAGCCAAGTTTTTCTAACACCTCCGAAAATTCGTCCCAAAGACCGATATCAACTGCGCCCTCGATTGCTGTCATTGCCTGGTCCCATTCAGAGATCAGTTCACTCAGGCCAATATCACCTCCAAAATAAGATTTTAATAAGCCTGTCAAACCGCCTACCTCATCAAAAGCAGATTGTATAATTGACTGCATGAATTGCTGTTTGGCAGAGGCAAGTACAACCTGTTTCATTTGATTTTTGATATTGGTAATCATCCCTTCCCGGAAATCAGTAAAATCCAGATCATCACCGACAGCAGACAAACCGGCTTCAATCGCCGGGGTTAAAATCCCGGACACTTCTGTTAATTGTTTTTCAAGTTCTTGGTATGCTTCTGCTTCAGTTAGTCCTTCTTCAATCAGGTCTTTCATTCGCCGCAGTGCGCCAGGAATAAACTGTACGGTTTCGATTAACCGAATCCATGTTTGAGCAATACTTTCCCCTTCTTCTTGGATTTCGTTAATCAATTCAGGGCTGACCAATTTCTCCCAACCAGCGCCAAGTATATCCTGATCGATAGCTTCAAAGAGCGTATTGGTAAAATTCTGCATCGATTCTGTAAATGTCCCAATTACATCTTCAAGCCATTCTTCTATATCTTCCCCATGATAACTATGGGGAAGTCCTATGGTAGTTGAAATATCAAGATCAGCTAAAGCTTCATTTACTGCCTCATTTGATAATCCTGCAAGATAGTCATTAAGCCCGCCGATATAAGCTTCTACCATTGGATTTACCACTTCGCCGACCGCTTCTGCAATTTCTCGATCTGATGACGACCCCCGCATTTGAGCAGTTGCAAAACCAGCTTGATATCTTTCGCCGCCTTCAATCCATTGATTTGTACCTAAAGCAGAGGACGTTACCTGTCCACCTGACATACCAATATCACCGCCAAGCCAGACATGGGGCTCATGTCCTGAAGAGCCAAATAAACTGCCAAGAATACCACCAATAATAGCACCAATGGCTATACCGATAGGTCCAGCCCATGATCCTAATTTGAGACCCATAGCTGAACTTGCCGTGGCACCATATGTTCCACCGGCAGCACCCCCAAGAGCTGAACCTATGCCGGAATACCCTCCTTGTGGTAATCCTAAAGCGCCCCCAAGCATAGAATATCCCATTGAGCCAAGACCGGCATAGCCAAGTATTTGCATAGGTGTTGCTCCTGCTGCTGCGGTCCCCGGCGATACTGCACCGGTACTATAATCATAACCTCCTATAGGTGTACTCAACCACGATGATACACCACTCAGGCCTAAAGAATCTGCCAAAGTTCCGATACTTCCAAGCCCAGGAATACCTCCCCCACCTACTCCACCAGTACCTCCCCCACCTACTCCACCAGTACCTCCAACAATACTTTGTGCAGCGGCAGTTGAAATACTTCCCAAACCAGCATTTGCAATTACAGGTAAAATTATCCTTTGTTGTAAAGCATAAGCAGCCAAATCCGCTATTGTACGCTTAAATATATCCCCAAAGGCTTCGCAATAGTCTTCCCAATCATCCATACTGCCGTCAAGCATATCAAATATGATATCTGAAAATTCAGATTGCATCTCCCCAAGCATATCTTCAAATAATTTATATGTTTCGTCTACTTGCTCTTCTACTTTTTTGTTGGTAGTTTTAAATGTTTTATCTAAATTTTCTTCAAATTTATTAACAGCGGCTATGGCTTCTTCACTTGTCAATTCTGGTAAAGTTTTAATTAAAGCTCGGTATTTTTCAACAAAGTCCCTTGTTTTAGTTATCCATTGATCTGACCCTTCATCATATTTTTGATTTATTTGTTCGATGCCTTCTTCAAACTCATTAATCCATTCATTAATTTGAGCTATATTTTTATGCCCTGGAATTGCATCTATTTGTTTATTTAATTCTTCTATCTCATTTCTTAATGCCCAAATTTGTAATAATTGTTTTTCCGTCCCGATTCCGCTATCCCATAATTTAGCAGCCTTTGCATATTTTTCATTTAATTCATCCAACTGCACTTGAAGTTCACGAGTAGCAAAAGAAGAAAGCTCCATAGTTTCTTTTATATTTCCTGCTTCAGCAGCTTCTTTCATATCTGAATAAAAAGTTAAGGAAACTCCGCTTAAAGTATCTTCTAATTCTTTAACTGCTTCTTCAGTTTCTTTAACATCTTGGAGCATTTTTTTAAAATTTGCCCAATCATCAGCATCTTTTTCAGTTTTATCTTTTTGGCTTTTAAATATCTTATCAAATCTATCCATTACTGCTTTAAAATCATCGCCCATTTGATTAAATGTTTGCTCCGCTAAACCAGGAACTTTTACACCAAAAACAGATTTATAAACATGATAAGCATCTTCTATTTCTTTTTGAAAAGCGTCTGTTCCTACTGCTTTTTGGGCTTCTTCTATTTGTTCTATTAACCTCTGATACCCGCCAAATTCGTTGACCGCAGTTATTACAGATATACCTTTAGATTCGGCGTACTGCTTTATGTCTCCTTTTGCTTCAATTAATTCTAAAATTTCTGCTTTAGCTTCCGACGCTTTTTCTTTAATAGAATCTAAACCTTTTACAAAAGAGTCGGGAACAGTATCTTCTTTGTGGCTACTCATAGCCGTAATAGTAGTATATATAGCAGCCGCAATAAATATTTTCCTGTTAATAAAGCTATCCCTGGAACAGCTTTTTGCTTTTATTGCGGCACTTATTTTAGCAAAAGTAGCCGGTAAATCTTGTAAGACTAATAAGGTGACTCCAGCAGCATTTTTTAAGGCTTTAAAGGAATTAATAAGAAGCGGTATAGACCCTAAAAGGGCTGTTTTTATTACACTAATTTTTTAATACCTTAGAAAAAAATACCCATTCGTTATAAACTGTTCCTATTGCCATTAAAGGAAAAACTATTTTCAACACATTCCTTAATTCATACATTAAACCAAGAAAACCAGATACTGCCCTACAGACTTCTCAAAAAATCGCAAAACATAATCAAAGCCAGTAGCTAATAATTTCATAGCTTTTCCAGCATTATCCATAAACTCTTCATCTTCTTGAAGGGCTTTTACCCATTCTAAATGTTTATAGATAACCTCACTAAATACATTAACTACCCCCTCCAATTCTGATCTTTCTTGAATTGCTACACCAATAGCCGTGGACATAGCATCTTTCCATTTAGTCCAAATAATAGCCGGGTCTGCTTTTACCATATATTTTTGAAATGCCATAACATCTTTTTCCATTGATTTAAGCATAACCCTTAAATTTTCAGATACGTCCTCCCCTTTTTTTAGTTTAGCCATTGTTTCATCAGTTATATAGCCCATCCGTTTTAACGCGCGAATAGTAACATTAGTGGCTCTCATTTGGCCTTCTAAGAGTCCTGAAATCTCAGACCTGATTTGGCGTGTAGTTTCCCCCGTTGTTCGTGAAAGTAAAACAGTAAGGTCAGTAAAAGCAGAAAAGGCGGGCAATAAATCTTCTTGAATCATTATGCCATGTTGGGCAAACTCATCATAAGCTGTATTTAATTCTTGCAAACTTGAAGCAGAAGTTAAAGATTGATTTACTAATCCTTGAACATTATTTTTAGCTTTTTCTATATTTTCTGCAAAGTCAGCCGATGAAGTAGAACTTTTATCCATAAGGCTAATATAGGTAGCGAGCTTTACAGACATAGATGCCATTTCACCGCTTAATTTAATACCTTCAAAGAAAATCATCACAAATTCGGTCATTGCTTGTTCAATAGCATTTATTAATCTGTAAAATACAGTAAACCCTAAAGTAACAGCCCCAAACCGTTTCCATAACTCATCTAACTTATTATCAAATTTATCGGCTGTTTTGGTAGTACTTCTTAATGATCTTTTTAATTTATCACAAGATTGTGTTACATCTAAATATCCTTCAGAAGCAAGTCTTCCAGCCTTATATGATTTTAGAGCAGCCCGTTCCAAATCATTTAAAGATTTTCGCATTCCTCTAACAGCAGCAGGGCTACCTTTAAAATCATTAAATTCTTTATTTAATTTGTTTAAAGTTGTTTTTAACTGTATCCAAGAAGAACTAGCATTTCTATTTGCTTTTGCTTGCTCAGCCGTTGATCTTTGAAGCTTTTCATTAGCATCTATAGCTTTATATTTTTCTATGATATAAGCTTTTAAAGTATTTAATTCTTTTTTTCTTGTTGCTGCTTCATCGTATTCCATTGTACGCCTTGATTCAGCAGCTTGTCTTTGTTTTAAAGTTGCTATGTATTGTTTTGAAGCGTTATCTGCTTCTTTAATATTATCTGTGTTTTTCTTTAGTGTAGTTATTTGTTCATCTAATCTTTTTCTAAAAGTATCTGACCCTTTTGCTAAATTTCTATATCCTTTTTCACCCAATCTGCCAGCATCATAAGATTTTTTAAATTGACCATCTAACTGATTAAGTTCTTTTCTTAATTGAGTTAAACCTGAAGGAGTGTTTTTAAATCTTTCATATAATTTTATTAATTCTCTTAATTGCTTATCTAATTGTAGAAAATTTTTAACTACCTCTTTGGCAGTAGAAGATTGCTTTTTCAGCCCATCGGAAGCCTTTTGTTTATTTAATTTATCTGTTGCTTTTTCAGTAGCTCTGGCTTGTTCTTCAATATCTGCCAGTCTACTGACAACATTTCTGCTTTCTTCATAATCAACTTTTATTCCAAGATGGGCTAAATCAGTCACGGGCTACTCCCAATAAAATTCAGGAATTTGCTCTATCGGTTCAATTTTAACTTCGTCGGGATCATTATTATAACAATATTTTTCTTTTGATACCAATAAAGCTACTTTATCCTCAACTTTTTTCCTATTGTTAAGTTCACATATTTTAAGGATATGAAAATTATTTATCCCAAAAAAATCAATATCTTTTTTTACATTTTCAGGAAAAGTTAGAATATCAAGATCAGGGTCATAGTCGCTTACCCCTACATGTACTTTTCCTGTTTTTTTGCAAACTAATTTGTAAACAAACATTATCTTTTTTTCCTTCCTTTGCTCATAATTGGTTGCTTTTGATTTTGTTTTTTATTAATTTTTTTTCTTGTGTTTTCCATAAAAACATTATCTATTAAAAATAATATATCAAGTTCAAAATCTTGTATATCAATTTGTTTTAATTTATTCCAGGCATATACTTCTGTATATGAAATAGATTTTGGCCCTTCAAAGCCGGAATCTCTTTTAGAATTTAAGTCAAGGAACCATTTCCATATATGTTGAAAACAATACGGAATTAATGGTTGGTTATCTAATGTATCACAAGCAGTAATATGAGCTGTTGAGTCGGCTGGAGTAGAATTTATTACCTGTTCTAATTCTTCTGTTTTGGTATAGCCTTGCGCATTTTTTGAGTTCATTTCAAAATACCACTCAACAGCTTCTTTTAATTCCTCGGCTACTCCCCCATATAATTGCTATAATCCCCTATAAACTCATCTACTTGATCTTTAGCCCAAGAGTATGTTTTATAAAGCCACCTTACGTTTTCTTTTGTAAAATCAAGTTCTTTTCCGTTATGAACAACGCCTCTCCATTCTAAAGTACAGGCTGTAAGTAATTCAATAGTTTCATTTTCCAAATGTTCTGATTTAAGTTTACGAAGCCCTTTTTTGATGTTTTTATCCTGGTTTCTGCGAACTTGTTTTCTGTACTGATCTGAGTCTTTTCCCATCAATTTCAAATGAATATCCAGAGGCTCATTTGTTGCAGGATGCTCAAGCTCTAACCAACGACCTTCTTCAGAAGTCTTATTTGTATTCAATGCTTCTAAATCATAACCCATAATAATTTCTCCTTAAAGTTTAGTGAAGGGGCTGAATGCCCCTTCTATGTTTATCTGCTAATCTGTAACGTATTGATGCTGGAAGAACTGTCATACAATGCTTGAAAAGGCATTGACATGGTACAAGGCCCTTCACCATCAACTGAAATATCCCCACCACTATACACGATACGGGGCATATAAAATTCCATAGTATTAGAACCGTCCGAAAGCTGAAACTGCAATACTGACTCAGCTTCATTGAGGAACTTATTTAACAAAGTCGAACCATTAAAATAAGCTGTTAAGGTTCCGGTAAGATTAGCCCTTCCTTCAGCCATACCCATCGATGTTTGGCTCCCAACTACTTGCATGGGGGTAATATTGTTATCCAAAGTAAAATCTAAACCAGTAACAACAGCAATTTCATCCGAGCTTGAATTTCCACCTTCTCGGATATACCCACTAAAACTATCGAACGGGGAGTTAGTAGCTTTATCAACTGCTCCAGATAAAGTTTGTGAGGTTACCATAGTTTCTCCTACAAAACTAAATGTAGAAGTAATAATGGTATTGGGGGCTATAGATACACTCCAAGAACTCGGAATACATCCCGTAAACTCATGGTATTGGGTAATATCAGAAAAATAGCGTTGAATCCTCAAAGATTTTCGCGTTGTGCCTGTTTCGATAGTATCGTCTGAAGCCCAATCCTCGAACATAGCAGCAGCAATCAAATCATCAAAAGCCCCGTAAGATAATTCAACAGGGATATCCCCGGCTACGTTATACATTCCGTGCCGGAAATCGCTAATTTGCCTATCACTTCTAAGTTCAGCACTTTGGAAAGAATCTTTTCCTAACTGAATCCCAAAACCAGTTACTCTTAAATTATATACTGTGTACGAGGAAGGCAACGAACCCCAACAACTCGCATCTTCTACAGCATAACTCGCTTGAAATTGACTGCCTACAGCAGCGGTTATTTCGCATGTCATATTATATTCTCCTTAATTAGATATTTACAAAAGTATAGTATTCTATATGTATTGGTATAACATATCTTCCGTAGTCATTATAAAATCCAGCTACAGGATATGCTTTCTTAATATTTACAGTAAGACAAACAGATGAATTAGTCAATTGTGTGCCTCTTTTAAAATGAGTAACAAAAGTATCTACCCAATCATACCCATAGCCCCAACCATTACCTCTTACCATACTAACATTTATAATAAAAGTACCGGATTCGTAAGTATCAGCATTGGAACCTAAACAAGTATTTTGTGAGGGAGCATTTACTAAATAGGTAGTTAAGTATAACTCATTATCATCAAATTCTATATATTTATTCTCTCTTTTCCATACAGGCAGATCAGATACCTCAGCCAGTTTATCATTAAACAGCCCGTTTATTTCAGTATAATTAGACAAGTTTAGCCTCTTCTTTAACTATTAAATCCCATTCTTGTGCAGAACGTGTGACCATAAGATAACGGCCAGTAAGTTTCCACCCTTCATATTCTGCTTGTCTTGCATACGAAACCCCATTTACAAAATAATAAGTGTCCTGTTTAGTCAAGTCGACAGTTTTTGATTCTATTTTAGGTATAATATTAGACATGGCTTTTGCTTTATTTTCAACCTCAATTCTTTCGTCTTTGCCTAAAATATGCCAAGCAGAAGGCCCTCCTCTGAAATAATCAGTTTGCCTTGTATTTAGTGAAGGAGTCCAACTACCCAATAGTTTTCCTTTACTTACAGGTGTTTTATCAGCTATTTTATAAGATATAGTTCTACATGACCTTGAAAAAACTTTGTCAGTTTTCCTGTCCACTTTTTCTTTAAAATCTCTTATAGCATCTGTAAATTTACTCATGTTCTAAACTCTTATCTTACAAAATATATTAAATATAGGCACACATTTTTTTATAGCATAATCATTATCAGATGTAATTATAAAATCTTTTAATATTTCAGGATCGTACAAATTAGTTCTTGGCATATCTTCAGCTCTTAAATAAAAGAACATTTCACCTGCCTCAAAGCCAATAGCACTCAATACTGTAGATGATCCTTGTGCTTCTAATGCTGTGTTACTTCTGATAGCATCTATGCTGTATTCAGAATAAGTAAAGGTGGTTTTACCAGTAGATTCATCATAAGTAGATGATACAAACTTTTTATATGTTACAGGAGTCACTAAATCAGCATCATTAAATAATAAATTTAATACTGATTTAGCCTTATTTTCTATTACTTTAAACAATTCTGCCTCCTATTCCTGCAATCCACGGCCCCAACAAATAATAGACAATATCTAATGGGCTTGTTTGGTCTTTTGAAAATTTACTTGTACCGTATAAATGTCTTCCGTACATTACCTGCAATGTCCCTCCTAATGTAAAGTACATAGGCAATGGTTCTGGTAATGTTCCAATAGTTTCTTGAAAAATATCAGTATTGATGGTTTGTATAGCCACTTCAACTTGTGCTTGCCCGACTTCATCAGGAAAACCAAATAAAGGGATTGCATCAATATCAACTCCGGCTGTAGGAGCATCTTCATCAGTAATAGTTTCTTTTACTTCAATATATTCCCCATCATCATCAATATCTTTTATCGTTAAATAGGAAGAACATGAAAGCCCTGTTACTTTTATTATTTGGTTGATATCAATATATCCATTATAATAATTGTTATAAAAGCCGTCTGCACTTGAAGTGCAGTCATATAATCTATTATTTAATATTTTTATTTGGGCATCGTCCATTATACTTGTTATTTCAGATGGTCGGGTAGCCCAAAAAAAACTTTTGTATTGCGTTTTACCTTCCTCATTTATCTGATACCAAGTAAATCTTGGAAAGGCTAACCGCTGAGTATTAGTACACGGCATCCCCCTATAACTAAAAGTATTTATAGCCATTGCTGCTAAAGATAAAGCAAACTTTTTTCTATCATCTGTAAGATCATTCCAAGAATCAGATGAAGCTAATCGGCTGTAATCTGAAATATAAGTTTCAGCATCGGCTAATGATATATAAGAATTAGAATTTACACCGCATATATCTGTAACAAGATTCATATTATTTACCGTTTATTAATAGTATTAATCAAAATTTAGCTTCCCAATTTTTTCATAGCTTGCTCAATCAGCATAACCGCCTGCTCCAGAAATGCACGGGCCCCCTCGATATCATTTTCCGGGTCTGTATCCGGGTCTGTATCCGGTTCAGGCGGTTTTGGCTCTGGTTCTTCCTCATGCTCCTGCCGGGTTGAGAAAATGACGGCTGTATCCGTTACTCGAAAATAATCGTTTCCATCATCGAAAAAGACATCTCCAGTTGTCAAGTTCTCAAACGGATCATAAGCCAAGCCCTGCTGACCATTCCGGTTCTCGATTCCTGCATAGGTTTTGTGCCGATCCATAGCTCTGAACGTCACATCACTATAGTTTATCTTGATATCCCCGGATTCACAAAGAACAATCTGAAAAGTATGTTGGAAGTCTTCATACGGAAATTTCCAATCCTGAAATTGGATAATAAACTCTCTTTCCGGCGCTATCCCACGGATAGCATACCAAACACTTGGCTTATTGCCTCACGAGTATGGCGGTTCAAGATAGTCGAATAAAGCCCATATCGCATTGTCCGCTATTCCACCCGGTGTCGGGATTTTTTCTGAAGTCGGATAAAGTCGCTGATAAAAAGGACTGAACAGCACCCCACCACGAGAACTTATGACAACATCGGTATAGGTTTCGCCGAAAAACTCAAACGGAAAACCGATACCAATCGGAGGTGTCTTCATGTCCTTGTTCAATATCACCGGGTTTCCAGTTCCGGATATATCGTTCCAGAATTTGAGTACTTTTTCTGTGATATGGTATATCATATTTGATTCAACCCCCCTGGCGCATCCAGTGTATCGACCAATTCCGGCACAACATCTTCAGTTGGAACCATATTGGCTGGAAATGTATAAGTTAAAATATTAGACGGAGCGCTTTCAAAGCCGTTTGCATCATAAGCAGTTGCCCAAAAGTCGTATGTTTTGCCCTGTTCAAAATAAGAAGGCAATTCAATGGTAAGCGCATCTCCAACATCAATATGATACTCCTCTGTCGTTCCGTCTTCTTGCCAGTAAACAATATATCCTGTTACTCGACTATCGGGACTCGCATCCCATTGAAGGCCGACAGTTTCAGCACAAACCACGGAACACATGAACAACACAATTATTAGCGCAAAAAATAATCTTTTCATTTCATTAAATTGTTGGAAAGGGGCGATGATCCCGAAATCTGTTTCGGGATCATCGTCGAACTCTACCCGCTGGTTATATTTCACTTTCCTAAACTCCACGGGTTAACTTCATCTTTTCCTTCATCACCCTCAATCGCATCAATGCAGTGATTAGGGTCAATCTTATCCAAACACCAATCAATTATCTTTAACAACGGCGCTGTCCAAGGAATCTTGCCATCATGAGCAAATTTGAATCTTCCAATCCGGCTTGATATTGTTTCGTCTGGATCGCCGCCAAGGATTGTATTCCCAAGCTGGTCAATGGAAATAAGAATATTTACACAGTATTTTCTAATCATCACCACCTCGCCTTGTCTGATCTCACATCAAAATGAATTCCCCATTCATAAAGCCCGATTCCGTACTTATTTGGAAATCTGTCATTGAGATAATTATAAACCATCTCCGGGATTATCCCTTCAATATGAAAATCAGCAGCTTTGCCAACTAAGTGTTGGGAGTCCGTTGCTCCGCCAACCAGAGCGTTATAACTACTGCATCTCACTCCAGAATAAATTACTATTCGCCGTCCAAAATGCCGACGGAAATCCTGAAGCAAGGTTAAAAGCTCGTAATCAACCGTATCAAATCCACAGCCACACTTGCAAGCAAACTCCCAACGACTGAAGTTATGTGTTAGATCGCCCATTATTCTACTACCGTTCCTATAAATTCAGCTATCGCCTGACTAAGCTCTTGAACCCTCACTTCATCAACCGAATCGGTTTTCTTGTCCAAAATAACCTTAACTCCATCCGGGGTTATAATATTCAACCCGGACAAATCCTGCGAAACGAATAATCGGGTAGATGTGACCCTGGCATCGCCATACTCAACAGATACCGTGGAACATCCCACGATTAATAACATGATAAATAGCAATGCAATATATTTCATTTTTCAGACGCCTTCTTAATCTGCTTATCCTCGTCCCGAAACAGTTCATATAATCCCAGCAGCGCACCGGCAGCACCAAGTATTTCAGGCGTTATTGTATAGCCTGCCAGACCTGCCAGGATCACGATAGCCCGGATGCTGGAGGGCTGTTTCAGCCATTTAATTAATTTATCGATTTTTGTCATTATTTTAACTCCTTAATCATGTATTCGATTCCTTTTTTAATGGCACACACCGTTCCTGAAAGAGCCAGCAACGCCATGGCTGTCAATATCGCCCTGGCAAGCCATTCGGAAACCTTAGTCATTCGTTTGAACCGTTTTCCGATTTCCCGGAAATTTTCAACCCCACGGAATAGCTCACCGTCCCCAACGTCTGACACCATGCCCACAAAATGCCTTACCTCTTTCTGTTCGTCCTTTGTCAGCCCGCATGAACATGTCAAATCCAGCCTTAACGCAAGTTTGTCAGCCAATTGTTCAAGCTCTTCATCAGTCATAGTATCGCACCAAAATCAGCCATGACATTAGAAAAAATGACAGGCTGATTAGTAAATAGTCTAAGCGTTTCACTGCGCCCCCAAATCTGTCCATCCTTGCGGATAGACTGCTGGTGACCAAACGTTAGCATCTATAAGGCTTTCCCAAATATGTCCCTCAAAAATAACCTTATCGCCTGTGTTGTAGGCATCATGCTGGCCGGTCGGCTGTACCCACTCTTCTATACCCTCCTGCACCTCATCCCACAACGCAGTAGCAGTATCCGGCGTCCATTCTGCCTGCGTTACATGGGGTTGTATGCAGGAGTACACAGTCCCGTCATATTCCCGTTTCATTCCGACT
This sequence comes from Candidatus Atribacteria bacterium, assembly GCA_018402425.1. Classification (GTDB taxonomy): domain Bacteria; phylum Atribacterota; class Phoenicimicrobiia; order Phoenicimicrobiales; family Stramentimicrobiaceae; genus Oleincola; species Oleincola secundus. Next base: position 23,577 of record JAGYIZ010000019.1, read on the forward strand.
TCAACCTGCTCTCCGACTATCCAACCAAGAGTTCCAGCACCTTCCTGATAGAAAAGAAATAGCGCTGGGGTTTGATCAGGATCATAGATTGTTCGCTCGTGAGACTGCCGGACAATAACAGCCTGTCCGTTCCAATTATAAATTATGCCTTCTTCAAGCATCCCGGAATCTGGTAAATCGGGAAACTCATTTGCATAGGGCAATATTTCAGATAGAAAATCATTATGCCCCTCGACACCAATTAATTGATGCCCTGAAATGGTCTCAAGTCCCAACTCCGTAGTGCCGTAATGCACCGCCGAATCATTTATCCTGACAATCCAGTAAGCAGGCTCCTCGGTTGGTTTTACAGTCGTGATAGCTGCAAACGCAGTTGAGGATATTAATAGGCAAATTACAGTTATAATTTGTTTCATGGCGCCGCTCCTCCATCTGTTATTGTCCAGCCATCATCACCGCCGGGGGTGCAGTTGCCAGGAAGTTCTTGCCGCTTCCGCTGCACCTCAAGCCGTATATTACTATTGCCAAAATGCACATCAGTGGTGCTGGGTCTTGTGCATCAGGCAATCAGTGTTGCATCATAATTTGCAGTAGAAAGTGATGCCTCTAATAAAAAGTTTGTAAAATCTGCAACCGCTTCTATTGTCCAATTATCTGTCCCGGTAATGTCCAGAAGAACAACTGCGCATAGACATATACCGCATATTTGCCACATTGGCGGTATCAAATCGAGACATCTATAATGTCCGCAGAAGAACAATGAGAACATAGACGCCATATCCGTCACATTGGCAGTATCAAATCCCGAGACATCTATAATGTCCGCAGAAGAACAACTATGGAACATAGCCCGCATATCCGTCACATTGGCAGTATCAAATCCCGAGACATCTATAATGTCCACAGAAGAACAACCACTGAACATATACCGCATATTTGCCACATTGGCAGTATCAAATCCCGAGACATCTATAATGTCCGCAGATGAACAACTATTGAACATATACCGCATATCCGTCACATTGGCAGTATCAAATCCCGAGACATCTATAATGTCAGCCGATGAACAACTATGGAACATAGCCCGCATATCCGTCACATTGGCAGTATTGCAGACATCACCACACTGAAACGATGTCATGTTTGAACATCCGCGGAAAGAGTAATCGAGGAGCGTTAAACCAGTATCCCCTAATTGCACAACCTGTAACAGTTTTAGTTTATCTCCCTCGTCGTTAAAATAAATATTGGGAAATGTTCCAGAGATTCTAACTGTATAGGTTCCGGCTACAGCATATTCGTGAGCCAAATCAGCGTCATTATATGCAGTAATCGTTGATGGAGTCGAGTTGTCCCCCCAGTTTATTGTCGCATTAAAAGTTCCAGAATTTTGGCATGGAATCGTAAGGGTTTCTGCATCGCTGGCAATATTAAAAACAAGGATCATGGCCTTGCTATGTCCCAGCGTCACGCCTTTTTGCGTCACGCCCTTTGTCGTCACCCCGGCTATGGCCAGTGCCGGGATCAGTAAAAATGCTATGAGTAAGGATAGTCTTTTCATTAATTCACCGTCCCACCGTAGTTCGGGATAAACCAGTTCGTACCGTCCCATTCGAGCGTGCAGGAGTCCCCGGCCTCATCAAGCGTGATTTTCGTTCCGTTGGCAAAATTGGTTGGAGTCACTTCCAGGTCATCTCCACCATCGGTTTTAAGCTGAATTGTAATCCGTTGCCCGGTTATTGTTCCATCGGTCACGGTCAGCACATCAGCGCCGTCCGCATCATCATCAGTCGTAATATAATGGCTGGTGTATGATGCATCATAGGCAACGGTATTAGTGCCGTCACCGGCAGTTACGGTTTCGTAAGAAACGGCTTTTCTGCCTGTAAACTGCCAAGTTTCGTTAGAGCCGTCCCAAAACAACGCATTATTTAGCGTCCCAGCCGTGCCCGCTGCCCCTTGAGCCCTGATATAGATATCAACAACCTCGGCCCCGGGTCCGGTCGCCGTGGCATTGGCTTTGATGTCAGCGTTTACGTCTGAGTCCGTACAGTCAGAGTCTTTAAATTCGAGCGCAGCTTCAGAAGCAGGATCAGACGCTACGGTTGTAGCAGTAAAGTTACCGTCTGAATCTAATTCCGCAACATTAGAATCGTCTGAGTCTTTCCATAATCCTGCATTAGTTGAACCATCATTAGATAACGCCTTAAATATCCCTACACCATAAAAAGAGGTATCTATAAGCCCGGAAGTGTCTAATTCTAATAACTTTCCGGCATCAGCAGCCCCGGAACTTGAATTAACAGCCCCTTTTACTTGGGTTATAGCAGCATCGACTTCTGCCCCTGTATGAGAAGATTGATAATCAGCATAGCAAGGAGCTGCTAACAATAATAAAAAACATATGTAATTAACTACTTTGTACTTTAAAATGTTCATAGCCCCCCGCTCCATCATCCACTTTAAAATATTCGTAGCCGCCCGCTCCGTCTGAAACTGACAAAGCATTTTCAGGAGCCTCGCTCGGAGGCCCGACAATATCTTTTTTAAGATGATATAAACTTTTAACAGTATTTTTTACTATTGGTTGTGTAATCATATTGATAATTTAACCTTTACAGTATCCCCACCACCATACCCACCTGTTTTAACTCCAACACGGTAATAAGCATCTGAGGGGACAGTGAAATATGTTTCTTCATCAGCAGTCCATGTTTCTACATCTAAAACATCGGCCCCATATTTCTTAAATTTTCGTTGAAGTGTTACAGTTGTAGCGGATAGCCCTGATATAGATATATCAACAGTTTGGTATGCTGAGAATAATTTCCAATCGGTAAAGGTATTCTGTGCCGTTATTGTCTTTTCTAAAAGCATATTTTTTAACCTTTATTAGTAGAAAAGGTGGCGTATTTCAGCCACCTTATAATTATCCTTCAGACATATCGCCCCAAAAAATCTGAATCAGATCGCCAGCCGTGGCTACAGCAAACGATGTTACCGTATCGGCAGCCGTGATCCGCATATTGGTTTTCCCAGCCATAGATTCAGGGAAACTTGAGACCGCCGCATTGAAGGAGCAAGCATCCATAATCACATCAGAAGTAGATGCTCCGGTAAGGGTAAGTTCTTCGGAGCCGGTATAAATAGTAGCTCCGCCGGAAGAAGGCTCAGTAGCATCCTTAACTTCTTTATCGACCTTGATCCATTCACCATCGCCATCAACTTCTGTGATAATAAAAATCCGGTTGTTTTCTTCGTCATCCCAACCTGTCATTTTAATTACATCACCAGCAGTTTGCCCGGCAAAGGCATTTGCGCCACTTGAAGTATCGGTAATTTTGCTGTTTTCAATTTTTATATCATCGTAACTATTAACCGTACCATGTGCAGCTTCGGCATTACCAGCAGAAGTTACTATATCCGCTCTAAATGTTTCAATCCAATTCTTCATTTTAATTTGTCTCCTTATTATAAATATTTATAATTTGGCAAGGTTTATTCAGCCTTGCCAAAGTTTATTACACATCAAGATTAGTGATTTTAACAGCGGCATCCGGCTCTTCCATAAGGGTATCAATTCTGCAAGTCATAACCACTACCAACATTCTCCTACGAATATCTTTCTCAGTTTCAATAGTAACATCCCTATGAAGACCAAGAATAATATTTTCAGGGAACGTAAACAGGATAGTATCACTCGGCATATTAGCGCAAGCCCGAACCGGAACTCCCCAACCATAAAGACTGGGTCTTTCCGTATAGTAGGTATAACCCTGATCAGCCGTTACCTGGGAAAGTGCATCACGATACTCAATTTCATTATGCTTGGACATATAAAATCTCATATCGGCCAGCCGTCCGAGGTACTTTTCAGGCATAGTCTGCATAGCCGCTTTCCATACGGTTTTATCAATGGCAGTTATAGCAGAACCATCATAGGTATGGTCAGGAAGTTGCAAAGCCCCGTCCGTCAAAGCAAGAAAGGCATCACTGGAAGAAGTGTCAGCATTAATTACAAACTCTTCAAGATCAATAGCGGTTCTTCGCTGTGCCATCTGCATGAAGGTCTGTTGCAATGTGCCTCGTTCAATATTGTCTTCAAGCACATCATAAGGAATCTGAAGCTCACACATAATTTCGTTTACATCCAACTGAAGCTGATCGAAAGTAGGACGATAACGATCATCAGCCGGAAGTGTAGTACCAGCAGAAGGGGCGGCACGCCACATTCTGGAGCCGAAATTTACTTTATCAATATTATATTTATCAGAAGGCATCTGTACCGTTCTAATCTCATTCAAGATAGTCGGCTCAGAGATTACTCCACGATAAAATTCATCAGACTGAGTGGGGTTTAGCTTACCCCCATCACTTGTTAAATCGCTAACAGCGACATCCGCTTTTTCTATAATTTCTTTTACGTTAGGCATTTTGTTATTTCTCCTTTAAAAATATGTTTATGCAAAAGTTACAAAACTTCTATTTGTTTTAATCGGTTTAAGGTGTTTCTTTTCGGCAGCCTTTTTCTCCTCAAGCTCGCTATTGCGCTTGCTTGAAGTATTTTTTAGCTTTTCCAACTCATCTTTCAGCTCTTTCAACTGCACTTCAAGTTCAGACTTCAAAGTGTAATCTTCAAACTGTTTATTAAGATTTTCATTAAGGCTCTTTTTCATAGTTTCAAATTCATCTTTAAAAGAATCCAAACCTTCAACAACCTTGACTTGGGCTTTTTCCTCAGCGGAGGCTACAGCTTTTTCCTGGTACTCTTTGAATTTTTCTTCCAAATCTTCCGGTTTTTCTTCTTTTTCCGCTTTTTCTTCAACAATAAAAAGCTCCTTGAGATTTTCTCCTTCAACTTTAACAGATTTAATATCCATTACATCTGTAGATTTAGAATTAGAAAGAACAACTTCCGTATATTTTCGGAAATTATCTACAGCAGAAAGAATAGCATTTCTGCGTTGTGCTGTAGTTCCTTCCGGCTGCCTCAAAGTACCAAAAATAATATCCAACATAGCCATAGCAGCATCGCCAACCCCGTCCATAGTAGCATAATCCATTTCTTTCTCGATAGGCTCGACTTCTGATTTTTCAGCTTTTTCGGCTACGATACAATAAATTCCAGCTTCCTTATCTACAACCGCCAATGCCTTTGTTTCAAGATCAATATCTTCATCTTTAACTTGTTTATAAATTGTATGATCTTCCAAAGACTCTTCATCCTTATTATCAAAAGAATATTCTTTTGAAAGTTCTGCCAGCTTTTCGTCCCCTACACTTTTGGGAACCAATAAGCTATAAATAACTTTATTCATGTTATCTCCTTTAACTTGTCCTTTAACTATTTTAAATGGTTGCTGATTAGCCGCATAATTAACAAGGCTAACAAACTCAATATCAGCATCTTTCATTAACATAATATCATCTTCAATCAAGAATGACTTTACTTTTGCCATTATTAGTTATCCTCGTTCAAATCTATTCTATGGGAATGGCTCAAAGCTTTATCTGTAGCCGTTCCGTATGTTATTGTATGCCTATGGTCGGTAGTGTGGTCTGTTTTACCGCCGATAATTTTTCCATGTTTATCACAATGTATTAGAAATTGATGTGTATGCTCAGGAATAACATCTTTATTTAAATTAGCTTCTGTAGTACCTGAAATCTCTTTAGCCACTTCCAATAAAGCCCTTGCGGGGTATTTATTTACTGTACCGCCGAAAGAGAACCCATTCAACTCACCATTTTCTACTTGCTTCCAAATCTCATCAGTGCATTTAACAGCCATCACCCAACTACCTTCAGGGAAGTTAGGGTCTTCTTTCTCAGTAATATATGTTTCAACTACCTGGCAACCGCTTTGCGCCCAATCATGTTGAATATCAATATTTTTTTCTTTTCTGGTAATAAGGAAATCCCAGGCTGCTTTTCTGACCCCTTCGGCTGTCATCGTTTCCCCATCACTATCTATATATCCCGGGGAATACACAATCCCTTTAACAACTTGATTCGGCTTGTCTTTCTTTTCAATTTTTACATAATGAGATTTCTTAGCATTATCCCATATAGAACTACAAACAGCCATTCGTTGTTTCTTATTTGGAAATTCCTTTTTCATTTGGTCATTAGACATACAACGCTCATCCCATTCATCACGATTTTCATTTTTTTTAGGTTCAGGTAATGGCAAAACAGTAATATCTCCTATATAGTATAAATTACTAAATAAGAATGATTCCTATTTAGTATAAATTATTATTTAATAATTACTCTTAACTAAGAACAATAACTATATAGGGATATAATGTCAAGAAAAGGAAAAGCCCGAATCCTGACTAAAGGAAACGGGCTTTATAATAAGGTATGAAAAAGGAAAGGTTTAAGCGGTTTGGGCTACCGAATTTGACTCTATTGAAACATTCTCTAAAACAAAGTTAAGGAAATTATCGGCTAACTCCATAGCATCAACTACGGAGCAAGCTATCGAATTATCCTTGGATATATAATGGACATTTTTACCTGGAAGCATTTTCTCACAAAAAACATCAACAAATTGTCTGTCTTCTTCACATAAAGTTCTTAACCATTTATCGGCAACATCAAATTTATCACTGGTATAATAATTTTTTCTGTGATCTTTCCTCCAGCCAGCAACACGAAAATCCTGAAGTTCTCTTTTTCTGTCAGCCGAAGCGGTATTCAAAACATCTATTGCTTTTTTAACAATAGGACAATTTTCCGTCGTGTATAAGATGCCCGACGAAGATAAATTTTTCGATCCTACTATACTACACTTTTTAGAAATAGGGGAAAGAGAAATTTTTCGGAAGAAAAGAACATGAGCGATTACGATCGCTCGTAGTATTTGCGTTTTCTAGTTATTTCTTAGCTTAGTATTAGTATAGTCGGTATCTTATACCCGACGGTCGGACGTAGAGGCTAAGCTAGTACTCTGGAGCACGACGCGTCGGGTATCTTATACCTCACGATTTTATTGTCAATGAAATCCTGATATCATCAATGTCTGCGCCTTTTAAGAATTGGTTTTGAACAAAACACTTTTCCCTTTATGATTTTTTGTTTTAGCTTTTGTAAATTTATTCATTCCTTCAGCCACATACATGAACAGCACCAAAGGATGATCGAGATTCAACTCATAGGTGTATATTTGCCGATTGTAAGCTAGCCCCCCTCTCCACCTATAAACAATTTCCAATTTATCCAAAAGTTCTTAAAATGATTTTTATGCTTTTAATATTTATATTGTGCTCCTCATGCAGCTCCACAGCACTTTATAAAAATGATGTTTCTTCTTGTTTTCTCGACATTTTAAATCAAACCAGTATTTCAGTTGATATAAAACAGCGCAAGCATCGGAAGAACTATTTATTTTAAATTTTGGTTTGATTTGGGTGATATAGGTGTGTAAAAGTTTTATAGTTGCAGTGTTGGTCAGCCGGAAGCCGAAAGCAGCTTCCTCCAAAAAATTAGTGTCCATAAACTTTTCCTTTCAAAATATAATTTGACTTTGATAATAAAGGCATTGACACGACCTATTCATGTCTTATATTAAAGACAAGCACAGATGGTAAAATTTCAACGTCTGTCGTGTGCCTTTCGGAATATAATTTTTGTTGAACGACCTAGTAAAAAAGCCCCGATTAAGGGGCTTTTTTATTTTGTACTGAACTTGGAGTTCAGGCTTTATATTTCATTTATGAAATCAGGGTCTTCAAAAGCCGGCTCGCTTTCACCATTTTGAGATACGACCCCTTTCTCTTTAATAGTAGTGGTTTTAAAATTTAATTCAATAACGATACTAATTGAATCCCCATCCCTACTTTTCTTGGTTTTAAGATGCCGATGTTGGATCGGCTTCATGGTATCTTTATCATCAATATTTACATATTCAAAGCTGAAATAATTTGAGGCTGTTTGGTAAGCCGATTGTGTGCCCCTTGTCCCTTCCATTTTTCCTGGTTTTGACCTGTTGTATTGAGTGGTAGCTAATATTGGCAAATCCCCATGAATAGCAAAGTCCTTTAACAAAAAATATATAGACTCGTCCTCTTTCCATGAATTGTTAAATCTTCGGCTAATATTTTTTAACAGGTAAATACCATCAATATATAAAATATCCGGCTTATACTCTGAGCAGATACTTATCAGATTATTAATATCAGAATACATCCCTGAGGGCAATAATTTAAAATAATTGTCTTTATTTTCCAATAAGCTAATCGGCTCACATATTGTACGTAAGGCTTTTTGAACAGCGAAATAGGACAACTGCCCTTTCCTTAAAGCCCTATCCTTTAAACCGGCTTGCATAGCCAATAAACGCCTAGCTACTTGTAATGTAGGCATTTCAGGGCTGATAAAGATAACATTAGCCCCTTGCTCACAAGCTGTTAAGGCGCTTCTTAATGTAATATAAGATTTACCTACCCCTGTTTCCCCTACTACTAGATTAAAGTCCCCTTTTTGGTTGCCGTAAGTCAATTCATCTAAGGAAGGAAAGCCAAAAGGTATCCCTGTTATTCCAGGATTGAGTTGTGTTTCATTATGTTTATTGATTACCTCTAATTGCTCTTGCTGAAGATCAACCAAGGTATAACCAATATCTGTTTTATTGATTAAATCAGTATAATAATGTAATTTTTCAATAGCCGCATTTTCATTATTATTTTTAAGATTCTTTGCTATTTCCCCTTGAAGCCGGTTTAATAAATTAAACTTTCTGCGGTTGCGTAAATGACTTGCCCAATATTCTAAAGGCTCTGAAGGTAAACTATCAAATAAATTATATTTGTCAATCTCAATTTCAACTGTTGATAGCTTTGGATAAGTTTTGTGTTTGTACCTAAAATTCTTTATGAAGATATAAGCTTGCTTCTCCTGCCCTTCAAAAAAATGTTCGTCTATACCATGTTCAATAAGTTCAGAAAAAGGGCTGTCATTTTCTATAACAGATTTTAAAATACCAAATCCAATACTCATATTTGCCCAAACTTATCAAGTAAATTATCAATATTTTCAGTATTTTCCAATTCTTTTTCTATTTCTTCTTTTGACAGCCCACTAACATCTGATATTATCTGTAATGTTTCCTCGTATTCTTTTTTAATATCCTCAAATTCCGGCAATATTATATACCCCCTATTAACCTTAAATTTTCATCAATTATAAATATTGGCTTGCCGTTTTGATTAGCCAAGGCAATATGATTTTGTAAATCTGTATCTTTTTTCCATTCTTCTAAAGCCAATACAAATACAATATCACACCTGATAACTAATTGAGATATAATAATTTGGTCAGTATGGGTAACAGCCAAAAATCCTTTTTCATCCAGTACAGCCAACACTTTATCAACTCTTTCTGATTGTTCTGCCTCAGCCCTTTTAACCTCGTCTGAGTAATCCGGCTTATTTAATCCAATCTCTTTGCTTTTTGGCTTATACGGACTTGGTGTTGCTAAATAAATTAATGGTTTCATATCAATTCCTTTTTATAAAAATAATTTTGGCATTTGATTTTTCATCCATAAACATAGGGAAGGCCTGATCTCCAAATACGTTCCCTAAATTTTTAATGGTTTCACATAATTGAGCTTTATTTGTTGTGGTTGAATTGCCGAATGTATCTGTTATGGTGGGCTTATTATTAGCCTTTCGATAACTGATAATATTGCCCATCGTTGTTTTTATCCTTCTAAGGTTATAATCAGTAGGGTCAACATAAGGGATTATTAACAACCCTATTTCCTTATATTTATAAACAGCAGTAGCAAATTCATAATCAAAAGGATTTAAAGAGATTAAATCAACTATTTCAAAGCCCAACTCTGTCGTAAGAGTCCAGATAGCGGCTACCTGATGATATAATTCTATTATATAGGAAGGATTTTGGGACACCAATAAAATAAAATTCCTTGACCCTAATAAAGACTTACAGATGAATTTCAGTTTTTTTTTTCTTTGTTTCCCAGGTTATTAAGAAGCAAGATAAAGCATTGCTTTCTTATTGGAAGTATTGAACAATCCAAATATAATGTTCATCTTCTGCTAAAGCTCTTGATACTCCAAGGTAATTTTAATCCCATAACCCATCCTGCCAAATATCTATTAAACTCCTGCTATCTTCCCGTTTTAGATTTTTCATTCTCTTTTCTCTTATTCAAAATAAAGGTCCACTGCATGTTATAGTATCCTCCAAATTCGAGCACTTGTCCAGTGTGTAAAGGGCTTCCATATTATTAGTATAAACGGTATTTTTCAATCTATACCATCTTAGTTTTGTCAGAGGCATTAAATAAATATCATGTCAAAGTATGCCCATTCAATAGCTGAAATTCTTATCAGTACCTGATGCCTTTATTAGCAGTGTCTTTTTATGATTGGGACATTGGCAGTTTATACCTCAAATAGGTATGGGAGTATTGGATAAACCCTTTTTGTTAAGGGGCGCTGTATTCTTTGGCCTTTTCCACTTCCCTTGATTTATTATTAATTTCCTTAAGCCCCTTTTTCATGGCATCTTCTGATTAAGCTATTTTAACTCCTTATCTTTAACATTATATTAAATAATTTTATTACACATAAAATAAATGCAAGTATAAAGGTACATAATTATCAGGAAAAAAACAAAGACCAACTCCAGTCTATAGTATTAGTCCTTTTAAGACAAAAGAAACAACCATGCGTTGTAAAATAAAATTCTAAAAATTTCCACTTCTTTTACCACCCCTTTCTTTGGCCAATTAATAGGATTATTTTAGGCTAGCAAAAGCAACATTCAATCTTATCAATGAAAATGTCTTCTAATACTTCTGAGTCTTTATTATTTGTTCATCAACAAGATGAAGCATAAAATCATACAGAGCTCATAGGAATAATTTTAATTAACCTTGTTTTTCTATAATTACCATCTTTAATATAAGCTCGTACTGTTCGAGCTCTGTTTTATGCCTGTTTTCCAATAACTTTTCTAAAGTGTCTTTATCCAAATTAAATACTATATTTTTTCTCCCAATCCTCCCATCTTTGTTTTAATGAGCGCCTTCCTCTTGATAATTGCCAATGCGCCGGTCTGTTACCGGAAGACGGCCTATTTGATTTATCGAAGCGCCCTCGTCTTTTGTTGGTATCTGTAGTTTTCATTTTAAGCATTTCTCTTAATGTAACTGGTTTCCCTTTTTTGTTATAAGTAGCTTTTCTTTGCGAAAGCCGATATACACATCCAGCTATGGCATCGGCAACATCCTTTTCAGAATTAATATCATGGTCTATTTTGCCGGTAGCCATATCCTGCTTCAGCCCCTTAACTTCACTTTTTATCATTTCATTTTCGGGCAGCCAAAGCCTTGATTCAGATAAAGAAGTTTTCATTTCGATATAAGGGTCTGGCTGTTTGTCCACAGATTGCCTTGCGGTGGCTATCCCAACTTTTCTCAACATTTGACTGATAGTTGTGCTGTAAGCAAAATCGGCTGACCATGAATCTAAATTTGTCAAATGCTCTTTAAGCGCAAAGAACATCTCCCATATCTTTTCCCTTTTAATTTCACCTTCCAGCGGTGGCACTATTTTTAATAACCCAAATATTACATAAATAGGCGCAAAAGCCTCCACTTCCTTTTCAAATTGTTCTTTTTCTTCGTTGAATACATTTTTAGCACTTACAATTTTAGACCCCATAGCAGCCCCGATGGCAATACCGGAATTATCTGTATGAAGGGATAAATCGTTATGAGAATGAAACTTTCCATAATTATTAATAGCTTCAATAAAAGGAATATTAAAAAGACTTTTCAAATTATTTACCTGATTAATATCCACTTCAAATGTGTTGAATATTTGGCTAAACCCATAAAACGCTTCATATTTCTCAAAGTTTTCAATTAAATAACTTGAGGGTATAAATTTAGAATCTCTTAAAATAGGTTTTCCGGCCACTTCCTGTATAGCTTTAGCTAAATCATCTTCAAAAGTGTCCAACATTTCAATAGGGATTTCTATAATATCATCGTCCATAGGCCGGGGTTTTTTCTTAAATACCCTTCCCGCACTTAATTCATTAGGAGGCTTCACCCAAAACTTTTTGCCTGAATATTTATCAGTATCTTTAACCTCCCATAAAGGATAATCGACAACATAAATATAATCTACTTTTTTAGCCTTTTTCTTTCGTGTTTGGGTAAAATCTTCACTATGATTGGCTGATGATGCCAAATACAACTTTCCCGGCCATTCCCCTGTAGCAAAATTTTCAAATTGGTATTTAATTCTTGCTTTGATAGCATTGTAATTTTCAGTAGCTTGATCTACCCATTTACCATCTTCTTTGCTTCTTATAGTTTTCATAAAATTGGCTTCATCAATAAAGCCAGAAAACACATTTTCTGAAATAGCGGCTGTAGAAGTAGCGGAACAGGATTAACTTTTATGTTATTAGGAAAACAGCATAATTCTTACCTTTTTAATGGAAATGGTTATTAAAAAATAAATCTGAAGCCGTAACCATCCCTTTAAATTCTTGGAAGTTTCGTACTGCCTTTATTTCTTTTACAGATTGCATAATAAAAACAATCTCTGACCCAGGAGCCAACTCATAATGGATTTGAGGGCTATAAAGACAACTTAATTTATAAACATGATAAGCAAAAGCGCAGCAAGCCAAATAAGTTTTCCCTATTCTCAGACCCCCTGTCAATACTACTTCATAACAATTATTTTTAGACCCAAAAATATTTATAAGTTCTTCAAGTATTTTAGGCCTTATGGTATTACTGACATTAAGATATTCTCTTCCAAGTAAAAATTCTTCAATATCTACAGGCTGTACTCTGTACCCTGTTTTTAATGCCGCTTGCTGCTTTCCAAATAGCTCTAAAAAATCAGCTCTTGGTATCTTATCGCCATAAATTTCCTGCATCTTGTAAACTTGCCCAATCATTGCAGTTTTAAATGTATTAGGCAAGTTATATTTAACGGCTATTTCATTTATATATCTGTTTAAGGTTTCGGCTGATACAAATTTTTTCATAATCATCTGCGAAGAAACCACTATCCCTTTAGGGTAGTGGAGGAATCGCACCTTCTTTCTATTATTAAATTTTTACGTTTACTTATAATATCTAATTTCTTATAGTTAGCTGATTTATGAATTGTGGTTCCGTCTAATTTTCGTAAATCGAAATACCCACTGCTTCTTCTTCCAAAAATAAAACATTCGATATTATCATATTTAACTTTATCAAACAGTCTATATCCTTTGACTATATACGGAGCTTGATTGAGTTTCTTTTTACCACCCTTTGTGATATTGGCTTTATGAATTTGTCTATTATGACATCTAACTTTTTTAATATAATACCAATTATTTAATTTTTCGACGAGCGGATTGCCGGTTATACATAAAGCATCAATCCTATGAGATTTAGGAAGATTGTTTTTAATCCGGGTGTTCTTGGTGATGTAACCAAATGTCAATTCTACATATGGCGTTCTTTTAACTACATTCGCTTTACCTTGTTTTAATAGTTTTCTTGCTGTTCGTGGTTTACACGGCATTAACGGTTTTTTGTGTTTGTTAATAACATAGACTAGCATATAGTCTATCTCCTTTCAGAGTTATTAGCCATCGACAATGTTATAAAGGCTTGTCTTGCAAAGCACACCGTTTCTTACTCTCAAAACTTTTAATACTTTGCGATAGAGCTACAGACTTGGCTAAACATCCGTAGGTATCATGACCTAAACAACGTAGTTGGAAGTATTTAAGACTCCCAACTGAGTCTAATCAACCAGGCTTTTTTGGTATTTCTACCTCAAGCTCCGAACCTTTAGGTTCGTGAGTTGTTGACAAAAGTTTATCCAAAAATCGTTGACTTATTTCGTATTGATTAAAAACCTTGCCGCATAAAGGACACACCCCGCAATCTTCATAGCAAGGTTTATCCCCGAAAAATCCTACAAAATCACTTTTGATTTGAATATTATACTCCCCACACTCACAAGGTATGTCTGAGTTATAAATAATAAAGCTATTTGTATTCATGTCAATTAATATCCTTTTTATCTAAATGTTTGACCATTTCAGCATAGTAGGCTGTATGGATTTTTTCTTCCATTTTTAGTACTAATTCGTCTATCATTTTCAGCCCAATTAAATGTGAAAACAGTTTGCATAATTGGCTACCATCAAACTCTTTATAAAGCGCATGAGTTAATTCATTACATTTTTTACATTGATTTCCTTCATCAATTTCTTTTCCGCATAAAGTACATTTTGGCATTTTAATTTCTCCCCTGAATTAGGATTTTTGTCAGTTCTTCCCCTTTTCTTAATCTTGCCAGTTCCTCACAATAATCGTATAAATGTAGTCCGCTACAAGAATATATTATTTCACCAGGGATTACCCCAATTTCATCAGCCATATATTTTTGTAATACAGCGGTTGCTGCCATATTAGCACAAAAAGCAGACCACAAATCATTTGACCTGTATTGGACATAAAACATAAGGTTATTATGTTTAATTTTCAAGTTAGCCGCTCTCCAACATGGAGGATGCTCTAATTTATAATCATCTGGAGAAGCCACCTGAAGCACTGCTTGATTAGTGTTAGGGGTTTTTTTCAGCACTTCAATCCAATACGGTATTTGTTTATAAATCCGGCTACCATAAGAATAAGACTCCCCCGGCTCAACATAATCCGTCATTATATACGGCAGATATTGTTCTGTATAGCCATTTGGAATTGGGTTAGGAACATTTAAATGTGGGGGCATTTGCGGGAGCATCAAATCATAAGGCTCTTGATAAGGGTGTTTGATCCTTATTGTTATATAATCATATTCCAACCGAGTTTGCCCTACAAATGATCCGTGTTGTATTTTATACCTGTTGCCTTTTTCAAAAATATTATAAACGGCTTGAAAAAAAGCATCAGGTATATTTGTCGCCTCTATATAATAAGGTGTCAATTTTTTTTCCTTATAATTTTGATTTTACACTTTGTTCTTTCGCTATTTTCTCGTAATATGGTGAATTGTAAACAACTGCCAAGGTTACAGAAGAAAACAGACCTTCACCTTTTCCTAAATACAATAATATATCAGTTTGTTTTGTTTTCCATTTACTATAAAAAGATGTTGTCCCAAGCTCTATTGCATCGGCGGCTGTAGAATATTCAGGAACATTCTTTGAGATACTACCAGGCTGGCCGTATTTATCTTTTAAAGCATTAAAAAAATTATCAAAATTGTATAGTCCTCTCTTAATGTCCTCCGATGTGCCGAACAATGGGTTTTGAACGCTATGAAATATTCGGACTTCCTTTAATTTGTCTTCAAAAAAGAAAAAATATATTTTAACATCAATGTCTATTATTTTATCTTCAATAAAAATATCCCCGTCATCATCTTTTTGAAATTTATAGCCTTTGAAGCAAGATTTTACTTTTTCAACAGACATCCCCCATTTAGCATCTCTGTAGCCTTCCGTAAATTCTTGTGCAAATCCCCATAAGGGAAAAAATAATAATAGAATTGCAATAACTATAATTTTTTTATACATATTATACCCCCCAAAATGTATTTTAGTCAAAACAAACCACTTCTTTTCTGTATTCATTCACAACTTTTGAATTAATCACTTTATTTAAAATTTTACAATGCGCTG
>JAGYIZ010000002.1 GCA_018402425.1 Candidatus Atribacteria bacterium
TAAAAATAGTAAACAGTATCAGGTATCGAGTCCAAAATACAATGAAATACAAGATGAAAACAATAAAAGTTGTTTTCGAACGTTGGTTGACAGTTTAGAGTAAAAAGATGCAATATACAAGATACAAATTAACCAATTAATGAGAACGGTTTTCTGTTTACAGTTAAATACAAGATAATTCAATTTACCAATCAAAAGCGTATATATTATAACGTATAACGGGAAAAAACAAAAAAAGAAAGTTGGCTAGTCTCCCGGACTGCCGGTCACCCTATATAATACAAGAAAAAACAAGATGCATAAAACAACTTAACTTCCTGCAATGACGGGGAGGGAAAGCCCTACATTTTTACTATAATTACCTTCAAAGAAATTGGGTTTTAAGGTTAAATAAAAAGCTATTGTCTTTGGAAAGCAAAATATTATCATTATAGCAAAATAACATATTATGTTAATATAATATTGACAAATAGTGATAATAATGCTATATTTCAGTAAGAAAATACAACAAAGAGGTGAATTGAAATGGTAGAAGTTATTGGTAAAATTGCCAGGAATGGACATATTACAATTCCCGGGAAAATAAGAAAAATATTAAATATTGAAGATGGAGATATTGTTAAATTCAATGTGGAAGGTAACAAAATAACTATTACCCCGGGAGTTATTGTAGATAAAGACCAGGCGTATTTCTTTAAAAAAGAAACACAGGAACAGATAAAAAAATCAGAGAATGAAATTAAAGAAGGAAAGTATTCAACTTTTGCCTCTGCTAAAGATTTAAAGAAAGCAATTGAAAGTGAATAGAAAAATACACATACCAGAACATCTAGTTAAATCTTTGAAAGGTAAGGGAAAATTTCCGAAACCGATTAAAGAAAAGTTTTACTGGTGCCTTGATATGATTTTAGAAAATCCACAATATCCTTCTTTAAGAAATAAAACGGTAAAAGGAACAACAGATATATGGGAATTTAGCATTACTAAAAATTATAGATGTATATACAGAAAAGACAAAGAGGATATATATATTTTAGCGATTGCCAAACATGAAGATGCTTTTTAGGAAATAATTTACTTTCAAAAATTTTATTGTATTTTGAGCTAAATACTAAGTACCAAAGACTAACGACTTTTTTATAAGTGGATGAGATTGCTTTGTCGCTACGCTCCGCGCAATGAAAAAAAAGGAAAACTCAGCGTAATGACAAAATAGTATCGTACAAGTATGTAGTATCGAAGTCTTCTCCAACGCAATGAAGCTCAAGGGTGACTACGCGCAATGACGGAGGGATGGTCTCCCATCTTTTTCTCTCTTAAAAAGTTGAATTAATACTGCCATGGTTGTAAACTATTAAAATAGGTTTAATTTTTACTACATTAAGATCTTTCAAGGCGATAAATATCATGAAAATAATTATTGTTGGTGCTGGCCCGGTTGGTTGTTATACTGCTCAATTACTAACAAGAATGGGTTATAAGCCTATTGTGTTGGAGGAGCATTCCAGTGTAGGAAAACCCGTACAGTGTGCCGGAATTGTATCTTCAAAGCTTTTTTCTAAGACAAAATCATTAATTTCAGAGGAAGCAATTATAAATCGGATTAATGGATTTTCTATCAGTTCACCATGGGTGGAAGAATTTTCAATCAATATTCCTGGTATTGCCTGCATTATTAATCGAGAAAAGTTTGATATAAATATGGGAAAAGACTTAGATATTCGCTTGGATAAACGTGTTTCTTATATCGAAAAAGAGAAAAAGCAGTACTGTGTAAAAACAGTACAAGGGGAAACATTTAAAGCAGATATTTTGATTGGTGCTGATGGTCCTGATTCAATTGTCCGCAATTATATGCTGGAAAATTACAGCAAAAATAAAAGCAATATAAATTCAAAAATAAATTATTATTTCGGTATGCAATATCAAATACAATTGTATGAAGATTATTCGAACATTTCTGATGATTTAATTCAAGTTTTTTTTGATAGCAACATTCCATTTTTTCTCTGGATTATCCCTGAGAGTAAAGAAAAGCTACGTGTTGGGGTAGTAGCTGAAAATGCAAAAAATATATTGGATGGGTTTATTAAAAGCAAAAATATAAAAGGGGAAATCATTGACGTTATTGCTGGTAAAATACCTATGGGGTTCATTCCAACCTACTATAACAATATTGCCCTGGTTGGAGATGCTGCCTGTCAAATAAAACCTTTAACTGGTGGTGGTCTGTCTTATGGTATCCAATCTGCCAGTTTACTTGCTGATTGCATAGAAGAAGGCCATCTAAGTAAATATGACCAGAGATGGAAAAGGAAGTTTGGGAAAGAAATACGGTTTGGTTTAAAGGCGAGAAATATTTATGAGAATTTAGATAGTAAGCAGAGGGGAAAAATATTTAGTTTATTCAAAAAGAATTCTCATTTTATTGAACAGGTTGTTGACTTTGATAATCACTCTATATTATTTAAAGAAGCATTTAAAAATCCCCAGCTGCTATTTGATGCAGGAAAACTATTAGGATTTTATATGGAAGACATGTTAAAATAGGTCATAGGAAGATATAGGATATAGGAGGAGTTTATATGAAAGCGATTATACTATGTGCAGGGAAAGGGACTAGATTAAGACCGCTTACTTATACCAGCGCAAAACATCTTATTCCATTGGCAAATAAGCCGGCTTTAGAATACGGTATAGAGAAAATAAAAGAATGCGGAATAGATGAAATTGGTATTATTATTGGTGAAGAAACTGGAGAAGATATCAAGCGGGAAATTGGTGATGGACAGAAGTTTGGGATTAAGATTAGTTATATAATGCAGAAAGAACCGCTTGGATTAGCCCATGCTGTGAAAGTATCTCGAGATTTTTTAAAGGATGAACCCTTTCTGATGTATTTAGGTGATAATTTACTGAAAAATAATATTTCACAATATCGTAAAAAATTTGAAGAGGGCAAAAAACAGGCTTTTGTTCTGTTGACACATGTAGATAACCCACAAGCTTTTGGCATAGTTGAGCTTAAGGACAAGAAAATTGTTCGAATGGTTGAAAAACCAAAAGATCCGCCAACTGACTTAGCACTTATCGGGGTATATTTTTTTGATAAAGCTATCCATCAAGCTATTGATAATATTAAACCTTCAGGTCGGGGAGAGCTAGAAATAACTGATGCCGTTCAATGGCTGGTTGATAATCAATATGATGTTGAGGCTGAAGTTATTGAGGGCTGGTGGAAAGATACCGGCAAGCCTGAGGATATTATTGAGGCAAATCGCTTGATTTTAGAAGATATTCCCAGAGATTTAACAAGTGCAATAATTGATACCAAGTCTAAGGTGTTTGGCAGAGTTAATTTAGCTAAAAATGTAGAAATCATTAATTCGACAATATTAGGTCCGGTTGTAATTGGTGAGAATGCCAAAATTATCAATTCTTATATAGGTCCTTTTACATCTTTATCCGAGGGAGTCACTGTTGAGAATGGTGAAGTTGAGTATAGTGTTGTAATGTCCAATACTTATATCGAAAATGTCAAGTGTCGAATGCAGAATTGTCTAATTGGTAAGGATGTTCATATCTATCGTTCCGGAGAGATGCCCAGGGTTCATGAATTTATACTGGCAGATGACAGCAGTGTTCGATTAATTTAAAAGTGAATTTAAGGTTATTTTTAGATTAAGAAATTAAAAAGAGATACCTGTTTGGAAATAAAAGCGGAATTGGGAAGATTCAGTTATGGGTTTTCCTACTCCGAGAGTAATATTAAAAGGACTGTTGTGTGCAGAGTTAAATTTGAAAATTAACTCTGCACCGACAGATGCATTTATTTTATGATGGAAACTATCAAACTTTTCTTCCAGGCATGACCTGCATCCAGGAATAGGGAGCCGGAAATTCTTTCTAAAAAGATAGAAGCCCAGTCAAAGCCAACTTTTTCTTCAACTGTTTTAATGGGAAAGCGATATTCCAAACTGCTACAGAATAGATTTTTACCGTTAAAAGAAAAGGAAGAAAAACCTCTCAATGGAAAAGAGCTGTTATTAATAGAATTCAGTTTAGTGTTGTTTATATTTCCGCCAAGATGAAACTGTTCTTTTTCATTTAAGCTTTTTGATGTAGCCCCAACAACCAAACGAAGTGCCATAACTTGATTTTGACCGGAAAGGGGGAAATATTTTCTACCATCAAAGAGTATCTTGCTAAAGGTTAAATCACTACCCAGTATTTTATTGGCATGTTGATAGCTTAAAGAAAAAGAAGAGCCGGTTTCAGGACTGATAGAAGACTGATAGCTTTCTGTATCATTATAGCTATACCTGAGAACAAGGGAGTTTATCTTTCTAAAAAAGCTGTCTGTGTTATCATTATCTTCTACCTTGAAACTATATAAATCATTTTGGAATCCCAGGGAAATATTCTCATTAAAATAACGGGCAGAGTCCTGTTGAGAAGTGTAACCTTCCCGGGGGAAGTTTATTTTAGCCTGAAATCTAGAGTTAGTGAATTCCGGGTCGAAAAAATTATTTATCTGTCTATCTTCCAGCAATGTTTCACCCTGCCAGGAAAATGAAAACACCGGTTTATGTGCATAATTGATAAATTGAATATCGTAATAGAGGGAAGGATTCATGATACCCCAGGCCATTTTGAAGGGGAGGTTATAAAATTTTAAATAGTCTTGTGCTAAGCTGGAGAAACCAAGATATAGATCATTTGAAGTAAAGGCAAAATAAGGAGTCCAGTAAGTTGGTACTATGCTATCCCAGGGAGAATAATCTGTAGTTTGTGACAGGGGACGGTCCTTGATACAGGGGACGGTTCTCTGTTTTTCAACAAACAGAGAACCGTCCCCTGTATCATGATGAATATCCGATGATTCCCATAACAATTCTTCCGTTCTTGATAAATGTAATTCATAACCTGAAGAATGGTATTGAATGAAAGCCAATTCTTCTCCGTCAGGTGAAATTGCCGGTTCAAAAGCTCCCGTAAGAACATTAGTCAATCTGAATAACTGCTCATTTTCTACATTATAGGCATATAGATTAAAGATTCCGCTTCGGTCTGAAGAAAAGAAAAGATATTGTCCATCTGGTGACCAATTGGGGCTGATATCTGTAAACTTGTCCCGTGTAATAGTCTTAGTAGATTGAATTTGGTTATTCTTATCAAGTTCTATGATATAAATATCCTGATAACCATTTTGCCATAAGGAGAATGCTATTTGATTGCCACTGGGGGACCAGACCGGTTGGGAGATCTGTGTACCATCACTAAAATCAGTTAGATAGGTGATATTTTCAAAAGATATTAATCCTGTTTTAGAAGAATTACTTTCAATTTGACTAACAGTTTTTTTATTAAAATTATCAAGAAATTTTTGTTCAATAGAGAAAAGAACCAGATTGTTATTGCCGGCATCGTTAAGAACAGCTATGACTTTATTTTGAGAATGATGTGGATGGCAGCTGGGGTCTTTTATTCTCATTCCCTCAGAGACTCTTATTTGTTTACCATTTTCCAGTTGATATAAAAAAAGGTCATGATATTGATAATATTGCTGATATTTGGATAGCTTGGTATAGAGAAGGTATTTTTTATCTGGTGATAAGGTATATGAAGTTCCATGACCGCTAGTCCTATTAATAAGAATATTTTCATCTTTACTGTCAGGGTCATATTCACGAATAGTTGGATATAATTCTGTATTACTTACTTTGTAAAGCAGAGAAGCTGTGTTGCTGTCCGGCCTTGACAGCCATAATGGGTCATCAACCCAGTATTGGTGTTTAGTTAGTTGTTCTGATTGGGTAAGTTCACTGAATTGATATACTTCTTCTGCTTGATGTTGGTAGGATTCATACTGTTCATCCTGCCAGTTTTCATAGAGCCTGTCCTGATTAATACCGAGTGCCTTTTTTATGGCCCAATTCATTCCCAAAAAAGGATAGGCAGAAAATATTTCACTAATGTCAATGAGTTTATCTTCACCATACTTTTGAACAATATAATGAATTATAGATTGTCCGTAAATATATGGTAGGTTGCCACCTGGCCAGGATGTGAGATAAGAACCAGCCAAAAGTTCTAAATTTTTGGGCTGATTTTCTAAAAAATCTGAACGAAGGTACATGTCATACCTGGAATCTTTTGCACGACCCCCGGTACTCCATTTGCTTTCATTGTAAATAGCCAATCCTTCGATAGCCCACATTGGCTGTAATGCATTAGGAGCAATTATTTGACCTAAAAAGAAACGTAAAAAGGTTGTTCCTTTCCTGGTCATATCAAAATGGGCTAAATGGGTATATTCATGAGTTATTAGAATCTTTAACCAGTTTTCAAATTTTGTATCAAAGCTTTTAAATCCCGGTGCAGTAAGATTTATGCGGATAGAGCGATGTGGTAATGCCGAGGCAAATCCATAGACATAATCACTAAAGTCCTCCAGGATAATGGCAATTTTGTGATTTTCTTTAAACGGCTCGTCAAAATATGGAGTTATTTGATGATAGGTTTCTTCGGCTATTTCGGCTACATGAATAGCAATTTGCTGGTACTCGAAAGATGTATGCACAGGACTTTCCCTGGGAAAAATAACTGAGAAATTCAGGCTTTCCAGGACCTGCCAGTCAAGAGACGGGTCATATAGTTTTGCCTGTGCTGGTGTAACACAAAACATGCTTAAGACAATGGAAACAAATATTAAAGAAAAAATAAAAAATATTTTTTATGATTTTTGCAAAATTGAAAATTTAGAAGGCACAACCTCCCTGATTACAGTTTTACAATTATTATAACTTGTTTTGCAAAACCTTACAACAAAAATAAATAAATTATAGATATATCTTGGAAACTATAATCATATTCAGGTATAATAAAAATTAATTTTGCATATGCAACGGAGGTATATTTTGGTAGAAAAAAAGGAAAGCTTCAAAAAAAATTCCAAGTCAACGAAGAAAAAATGGTTTGACATATTATTCTACAGTATGAGTGCGGTAGTTATTTTAGTATTACTATTCATTGGACTTAGGCAGAGAGGGTGGTTGCCTTTATGGATTGATAATTTGCCATCTTCGCAAATTTCGGAAATATCCGAAGACGTTAGAGAGAGAAGATCAGGATTTAATATAATCAATGCTCATGAACATGTGCAGAGCGAAGAAAATATTCCTATGTTGAGAAAAGCCATGGAAGATTGTCAGGTTGAAAAAATGGTTATGCTGGGAACCTCAGACTTTACATTTTTTTTAGACCCTGAATATGGATTTACCGGATATGACGAAAACAATGAAACGATTGTAGGGATTAGCAATAAATACCCTGATGTCTTTGCGGCATTGGTCACCATGGATCCTCGTGATGAAGAAAAGCTGGAAAAATTAAAAGAATATATCGTTGCAGGGGCAACAGGCGTTAAATTGTATAATGGACATGGTAGTTTTTATGATATGTTTTTTAATATGACTTTAGATGATCCCGGGATGATGGAAGTATATGAATATTGTGAGCAAGAAGGTATTCCAATTCTGCATCATATTAATACCGGGCGTTTCTTAACTGAAATGGAGCATGTATTACAGGAGTTTCCGGATTTAGTCCAGGTTGTTCCTCATTTTATGTTATCATCGGGCAATTTATCCAGATTAACCCGCTTGATGAGAGAATATCCGCAGCTTTATACTGATATAAGTTTTGGTCATCCCGACTTTCTGGTTGCCGGTTTTGGAAGAATATCAAATAATTATCTTGCCTTCAGAGAGTTTATGAAAAATTACCGGGACCGGATTACCTATGGGACAGACTTGGTAGTAACTACCTATAAAGCCAAAACACGGGCTTACATAGATGATATACATCTTGCCTATATGGACTTTTTAGAAAAAGAAGAATTTACTTTGCCGGCAAGTATTTATGGGATGATGTCTAGCGATGCGCGGAAAAATGTGGACCAGGAAAGAATATATCGTGGCTTAGCATTAGATGATGAAACACTACGCATGATCTATCATGATAATGCGATGAAATTGTTTTTCCAATAAAAACAAGTTTTCAGTTGTCGGTTTTCAGTTTACAGTTAAAAAATAGAAAATACAAAAAGGTGCAAGGAAAAATAAAGGTTCCTGGTACAAGTTACCAGATTTCAAGTTCAGAGTTAAGAAATAAATACAAATACTCAAGATTACACAGGTTAAGGAAAATAAAAGGTTATAAGTTATGATTTCAATTCGAGTTAAAAATAAATACAAATGTCAGTTACGAAGTTGCAAGAAAATAAAAGGTTACCAAATTTATAGTTTCAAATTTCAGTTGAGAATAAAAAAGAATAAAAAGATGAAGGATGATCAATAAATGCAGTCGGCCAGTCAAATCAGTATAAGTCTGAAAGCCTGAACATCAGTATTCGTATAACGTGAAATAGTAATACAGGATACAAAGCTGTAGAGACAAGTTGAGAGATAGTTTTGAGAAAGAAATTCACCCCCACCTTAATCCACTCCCCCTCAAGAGAGAATGAAATAGAAGGTATTAGGCATAAATAATGTTACCTGTATCGTGAAAAAATATAAATCTACTGATGAAAGTTGAATTGGTTGGTAGATAAAAACTCAGATGGTTAATGAGTAGATTTTAGAAAGAGGGAACCTATAAAGAGTGAATTATATTTAGATTTGCAGTTGCTTTTTGTTTCCTATATTATTACTCCTTTTATTGCTCAGGTAGGAAAAAGAAAATTTCGTAGATAAACCTGGTTTATCGTAAAATACATAGTGATTCAGTTCAAATTTAGGCGGAATTGTTATATTTTTGGTTTTATATTGAGCAGCCGCTTTATTATTCCCATTGAAGGAAAAGCAAAGCTTGTTGGCAGGCAGTGTATTATACTTCTATTAGGCATTGTTGACTCGTGTTATAGATTTAAGGCCTGTTATAAATTTGTAATTCAGATGGTACCACTTACTTGTAATTGGATATCATTATCAGCCTATTAACCAGTTTACTCAAGAACTATCTTTTTTGAGCATAATAGAGTTATTCCAACACCCTTATTGCTGGATTACAGGAGTAACTTAATTCAATTAACCTAATTGATGGATTGGATGGTTTGGCATGTGGAATCTCTGTTATATCACTTGCTACATTATTTATGTTGGGTTTGCTTATTGATGGCAATTTCAATTATATAATCTTTTAAATATTGCTCTTTTAGGAAGTATGCTGGCTTTTTTAACTATAATTTTTATCCAAAGCAAGATTTTCCTGAGTGATTAGGCAGCACATTTTGCCGGTTATGTGATTACTTCATAGAACTTGTGTATCATATTATCCATGTGTTTTTTATTTTATTAATTCCTGATTATTCTATTGCTTCCAGTAGGAAATACGCTTTTTGCAATAGGGAGAAGATATAGAAATCATAAACCAATTTTCAGGCTGATCAGGGACATTTTGCCATAGATTATTGAAAAGAGGAATATCTCATCTGTAATGTTATTACTTAATATTGTTAGGTATCAATGTAATATGCTGTTTGGTTGCCTTAGGTATTGTTTTGAGCGTAAGATGAAAATATTTTAGAAGTCAGGTCTTCACATTTGTGTTTATTAAGAGAAATGTCAAATGAAAGCCCCCTATGACTATGATTGAATTTCATCAGTATATGGTATACTTTATCCATAATACTTTTATACTTGGTACTAAATACCAAATAGCATCGACTAACGACTAAATACTATTTTTAAAAGGTTGCACTTATTACAATGTTATTAACTTTACTTTTAATATTTATACTTGGATTTATAGGATATCGCGTTTTCGCCTTTTTACATATTCCCGGTGGCGCAGTTACTGGTGCCCTGGTAACTTTGGCTATAATTACCAGCCAGGGAGTGGAATGGGCAGAAATGCCAACTTATGTAACCACTTTTTTCCAGGTAATTATAGGAGTCATGATCGGCTGCAGGTTTAAAAAGGAACAGCTTTCAACAATGAAATCGCTTTTACTTCCGGGAGTTTTGTCTTCTATCTGGATGATAGTTATCAGTCTGGGAGTAGGATATCTATTAACAAAATTTACTAGAGTTGATCTTGGTACAGCTCTTTATGGTTCTGTTCCGGGAGGCTTATTTGAAATGGGCTTAATTGCTTTGACTTTTAATTTAAGTGTGCCGGTTGTAACCTTATTACAATTTGTCCGAATATTGTCAATTAGTATAAGCCTTCCTTTTATAGTTACAAAGTGTAATAATAACCTGGCAAAAGAAGGGACTGAATGTCAGTTTACTGCTGATGTGAATAGTACTCAACAAAAAAATAGTAAAACTGATTTTCCAAATATATTATTTGCCCTGTTTTTGGGTGGAATAGGTGGTTATACTGTAAATTATCTTGGGCTTCCGGTAGGGGGATTATTAGGAGCAATGATTGTCATCGGATTTCTAAAATCCGTTGGCGTACCTTTGAAAGAACTTCCACAATGGTTAATTATCGGTACCCAAATTGTCCTGGGTGGATATCTCGGTACTACTTTTACCCCGGAAATGGTTTCTACACTCCAGTCTTTGTTAATACCGGTCGTATTCTTTTCTATCTTTGTGGTGTTAAACGGAATACTTGTGGGATTTTTATTTTATTGGTTTCTAAAGTGGGACCTTGCTACCTCATTACTGGCAACCGCAGCAGGCGGAGTTACCTTAATGACTCTAACTGCAATGGAAGTCAATGCAGACCCGGTTAGAGTGAGCATTCTTCATTCACTAAGGTTAGTAATTATTCTTTTAACCATGCCTACCTTAATTGCTTTTATAATTGGATAAAAAAAGTATAATGTATACTGTATTATGTATATCGTTGATATTGATAGAATAAATCAAAGCAGAATAGTATTCATTTTTGTCATTGCGAGGAACGAAGTGACGAAGCAATCTCATCCACCTACACCCACAGTATTTTACTAAAAACTAAAAACTTTTTATCCCCCTCACCCTAACCCTCTCCCTACCGAGGGAGAGGAAATTTCCAAATATCCTCAAGGGGAGAGGAATTATAGGAGAAGATGAGTGTCCTCCCCATTAATGGAAAGATTGACTTTTCTTCTATTTTTCCCCTTTTGAGTGAAGGATTAACTATTCTTTAATCTCCTCTGCCCTTGAGGCGAGTTTAGACTAACATCATTTCCTCCACTTGATGGGGGAGGATGAAGGTGGGGGTGAAGGAAGTATGAGGAGAACTGAAAACTTTACTTATTTTGACTTCTCTTGGCATTAGAGTATAATAAGTTAACACTAATGTTAATATTCTGTACTTAACAAATAATACATTGTAAGAAGTTTCTTATGAGATACAACGATTTGAAGAGAATCAAAAAAAAATATTTCAACTACCAGGATATAGCTAGAGTCCTTTCCATATCCGAAGCCTCGGCGAGGGTAATAGCAAGCAGATATGTTAAGAAAAATTATCTAATTCGTTTGAAAAATAATTATTACATTTTCAAAGAAAGATGGAACAATTTAAGATACATAGAAAAAATGGAAATTGCAAATATTATTCAGGTCCCATCCTATATTTCTCTTATGACAGCCTTATCCTATTATGAAATTACTACTCAGGTCCAGAAAAACTATTTTGAATCAATTTCTATATATAGAACTTTTAACAAAGATGTAAATGACACCACTTTTAACTATAGTAAAATTCAACAGCTATACTATTTTGGTTTCAATAAAGAAAAGGGCATATTCATTGCCTCAACAGAAAAAGCATTTATTGATGCTCTCTATTTGACTTATCGAGGGAAATATAATTTAGATATTAGTTCAATCGATTTAAAAAAAATAGATCAAAATAAAATTGATAAACTTTTACGGATTTACTCGGATAAATTTACGAATTATGTCAATAGGATATTAAATGATTGATTTAGGACAACAGGAACTTTTTGAAATAGAAGTACTCGTATGGTTAAAAAATAAGAGATTTCTTAAAAATCTTATCTTTGGTGGTGGAACCATGATGAGGTTATGTCATAATCTGAATAGATATTCCATTGATTTGGATTTCTGGTTGTACAATGTTCAAGAGATAGATAAATTCTATAATAATATTAAAGATAGTTTGTTTCAAGAATACACAATAACAGATACCCAAAACAAATACCATACCTTATTATTTGAAATCAAAAAAACACCTTATCCCCGAAAATTAAAAATCGAAATAAGGAAAGAAATGGAAAAAGCAGATTTCCAGGAGAAAATAGCCTATTCAAAGCAAGGGAATATGCAGGTGCTTGTTAAAGGATTTACATTAGAGCAGATGATGCAAAAACAAAACTAAAGCATTATTAGATAGGAAGAAATCAGAGATGCCTTTGATATTGAATTTTTGGTAAACGGAATTGAATTATCTGCTGATATGGAAAAAATTAAGAAAATGGAAAAAATTGTCAGAAATTTTAAAAAAGACATTATGTTACTCTGGTTCATTATTAGATCAAGAAACTCACGAGGACCCATAAGCAAAATGGATTTTCTTATTTATTACAGATGCTCAATCAAAACTATCTTATAAGTATTAGTATTAGTTAATTAGTTCCGCTAGTTAATTTGTTAATTTTGTTACAAATACTAAAAGTATCTTGAAAATTTATTTAACATTACCACCTTCTTAGAAGGTGGTAATGAATTAAATAAATAGTTTACCATAAAAGATTAAGATAGCTAGAGGACAATTTTTCACCTGAAGTCCAAAGTATGAAGTTATATTACTTAGAAATATTATAGCTAAGGTATAAATAAAAAATCAGAAAGAAAAAGAGCTAAAAATTGGTAAAAGTTAAACCTCTTTAGAGGTTCTTAAAACAACCCGCTATGCGAATTGCGATATTGTCTATTTGTGCAAATAAACTCTTTCTAATTATTTGATCAATTGGACAATTGTTTAATTGATTTGATTGTTAACCAATAGACCGGTAGATTGGTCAACTTTATTTTTTTTACATTTTACGCAATACGCAATATGATATACTAATCATATCTTAAATTTATATGGTATACACTATACGATTTCGACTCTATATTGGTTGCTGTTTTGATTGGTGATTGGAGATTAGTGATTGGGGATTGTCTTTAGGCTCGATACTATATACTCGATACTATTTTTACGTTATTACGTTATAAAAGTATATTATATCTTTTAATAGGGGTATTTCAATGATTGAAATAATTACAGGAATTATAATCTTTGTAATTGGGCTGGTAATCGGCAGTTTTAGCAATGTCTGCATTTACCGAATTCCCCGTAATGAATCAATCATACACCCGGGCTCTCATTGCCCGCAATGCTCTAAGCCTATCCCATTTTATGACAATATTCCCGTAATCAGTTATATTCTCTTAAAAGGCAAATGCCGCTATTGCGGTCAACCGATACCGCTTCAATATCCAATAGTGGAGCTGGCAACAGGCCTGTTTTATCTTGCCTTATATTTATTCTATGGATTACAGCTAATTGCTATCGTATATATGATAATGTGTACCCTGTTAATAATTATCAGCTTCATTGACCTGAAAGAAAGAATTATTCCTGATGTTTTATCATTACCCTTTATGGCTATTGGTTTTATATTAAGTTTCTTCATGAAGAGCCTTTCACCTATAGATTCCTTGCTTGGCATCCTGGCAGGTGGTGGCAGTTTGCTGATAATAGCAATTGCTGGTACTTATTTATTTAAAAAAGAGGCAATGGGAGGAGGGGATATAAAGCTGGGGGCCATGATTGGTGCCTTTTTGGGGTGGCAATTGACCCTGCTTTCTCTATTTCTTGGTTTTTTTCTGGGTTCTATCATCGGTGTTGTTGTATTAATCATAAATAAAGGAAAAACTGACATTGTTCCTTTTGGCCCTTTTATTGCCCTTGGTGCTATACTCTCTATATTCTGGGGACAAGCCATTATCCACTGGTATCTGATGATTTGATCTTCGAAGGTATAATTGATAGCAAGCCGTTTTCAGTTTCCGGTTTTTAGTTTACAGTTTTAATTCAATTAATGCATTTTCTAAAAAATTATTGACATATTAATAGATCCAATAATTTAGAACCTGACAAAACAGAGAATTATAAAATATTATTTTCTTGCTACTTGTACCCTACATTTTTTATTTTATGTTATGCGTTTTATACAAATCCTAATCTTTTTAATTATTGTAAAATAAAGTATAATTAATTTATAATATTGAATCGATAAGCAATATCTCTTAGAAGGAGTTAATAATTATGAAATTTATGGTTATATTGGAACCTGCCGAAGAAGGGGGCTATAACGTTTCTGTACCTGCTCTTGATGGTTGCTTTACACAAGGGATGGATGAAAAAGAAGCCTTAAAAAATGTAAAAGAAGCAATTAAATGTTATCTGGAAGGCATGGAAAAAATCAATGAAATAAAGACAAAACCTGGATTTATTGCAAAAGAAGTAAAGGTTTCTTTATGAGTAAAGTTTTTTCAGGTCGAGAGCTAGTAAAAGCTCTTCATCGTACTGGTTTTATCATAGACCATCAAAGAGGTAGTCATATTTTTTTACATAATCCTGAAAAAAAATATTTCATTAATTGTGCCTAATCATAAAGAAATAAGAAAAGGTACTTCAAATTCAATTATTAAAAAGGCAGGAATTACTTTTAAACAATTAAAAAAATTAGTATAGAGAAGTGAATATCAAGTTGGTATTTTTAGTTAAAATTTCATTTTGATTTATTAAATACTATTAATTATAATCAAAACTATTAAAAAGAAATACAAATTATATTAACTAATACAACTAGAATATTTTAAAAAGGACGAACTATATTGAATAGAATGTATAAAGTTAATGTAACTATCGAAAAAGATGAACATGGTTATTTTGCTTATTGCCCGGCATTAGAAGGTTGCCAAACACAGGGCAATACCTTCGAAGAAGCATTAAGCAATACAAAAGAGGCTATAGCTGAAGAAGCCTTGAACATAAATAAAGCCAAAGAATATTATAATACCTTAAAAAAAAATTAATATTATAGATTGCTTTTATAAAAAAACATTCTTAAAAGATTTAGCAAGCATTCGGAAATTTATCAAAAAGAATTAAAATGTTTGTTTTTAAAAAATTATAATAAATTCTTTGCAAGCAAAAGGAGATTTAATATGAGATTTCAAGTTATTTTTACTTATGATCCCGAATATAGAGGATATGTAGCTGATGTACCTGAATTACCAGGTTGTATGAGTCAAGGAAAAACAATAGATGAGGCGGTCAAAAACATAAAGGATGCAATAAAAGGTTATCTTTATGTGCAAAAAACATAATCGAAAATTAAGGATATCAGAAAGTGAAAGCGCCTTTATTGGTGAGGTAACTGTTTAATGGGTATTTTGTCTAATATATCAGGCAAGAAGGCTACTAAAATTTTTTGTAAAATTGGATATTTTGTGGATCACCACACTGGAAGTCACATGATTTTATATCATGATTCAAGGCCAACACTATCTATACCGGAGCATAAGGAATTGGCTCCAGGATTATTACGTGGGTTAATTAGAAGAGCTGGTATAGAAGTCGAAGAATTTCTAAAGATAAATAAAAGAGATTTGGACCAAAATACTTACAATATCTATTACAACTAAAGGATTAGCTCTTCTTTTGTTTCACCCTCCCCATGTAGGGGAAGGACTAAATCTAATTTCCTCCCCCTTGAGGAGGACTAAGGTAAGTGAAATTGGCATATTTATCCCCTCACCTGACCTCACTCCGAGGGAGAAGGGAAGTACAAAGAAAGATGGAATTATAGGATTAGATATAAGGTTACCTCTGTTCGTCATTGCGCGGGCAAGCGACAAAGCAATCACTTCTCTATAAAATAGTCGTTAGTCGTTGGTATTTACTATTTAGTTCAAAGTGCAATATAATTTTTGAACGTAAATTTTATAAGACTCCTGGAAAGTGAATGATTAACAGTTTTTACTTTTAATTAGCAAATAGTATTTACTTGAAACATGTATTAAACAATTTGAAACTATTCGTATTCAACTTATTGACATCTGATATCTAATGCTATCATTTGCTAACAGAGGTGATAATAATGAATAAAATATCTTTAGGCTCAAGAATTCGGAAGATGTCATCAATGATTCCCCGAGAAAATATTGCAGATCAAAGGGAATAGTGATTAATCATTTTGTAACAGAAGCCATTAAGAGAAATTAAATAGAATAAAAGAAGATGAAGAAGATATCCGGACAGTTGAGATAAGAAGAAGAGAATCTTCTATAAGTGAAGAAGAGTGGAATGAATATCTTAAAAACAGAGGAATGAGTGTATAAACTATTCTACAAATCTAGTATCAAAAAAGATATTAGAGATATTACCAATAATGAATTGCAAAGAATTACGGAAGATATAAAATCTTTAAAAAATGATCCTTTACCGGTCGGAGTTAGAAAGATAAAAAAGGGCAAAATATCATTTTATAGAATTCGACAGGGGAATTATCGGATTGGATATCAGGTTAACTTCTCTAAGAATGAAATTGAAATCTTATTTATTAAAAGAAGAAATGAAGAAACTTATTAATATTTTTACTCATTACTTATCACTGTATATTGGACTCGATACTCGATACTAATCTTAACATTATACGCAATACGCACGACGCAATACGATTTCGAATACTTTTCTTGCTAAAAAATGTTATAATAGGGAATAATAAAAGTAAAAAGATATACAATTAAATGAAGTATTGTTATAATAGCATCAAACGCAGTAATGGATTCACCCTCATTGAACTATTGGTTGTAATAGGAATCATATCAATACTGTTAGTTTTATCCTTTAAAGGTCTTTTAAATATGAAACAGAACATGGACCTGAATCGGGTAGCCCACCAATTGGAAGCAACACTTAAAAATTGTCAATCCAAAGCCATGTACACCGGTAGCTATTATAAAATAGAATTCCATCAGAACCTTAACCGTTACAGGATTTTTAAAGACTTTGAGATTGATAGGACTATTCAATTAGAAAATATTATTATACATGATGTAAACTTTACAGATAATAGAGTGGGTTTCAATAAGAAGGGTACTCCAAGTATGGGTGGTACGGTAACCTTGAAAACCAAAAATGGCAAAAAGCTATACGTAATCATGACACCGGTAACAGCCCGAACCCGAATAAGTGACAAGCCACCGGAGAATTGGTAGGTTTTGCATAGCAAAACCAGTATCGAGTATCGAGCAAGTAGTATCGAGTTTAATACAAAAATGAAAAGGCAAAAGAATTCTTTAAAAATTTTATTTCTTTTTATGATTTTACGCGATACGCGATACACAATACGCACGACTAATTCGTCATTACGAGGAGCATAGCGACGAAGTAATCTCATACAAATATACTAAAATTATTAAGAATTAGGTAAAATAATTATGAAATATAGAATATTAATTGAACAAGATGAAGATGGCATTTTTGTTGCTGAATGTCCTTCCTTGCCCGGATGTATTTCTCAGGGAAAAACAAGAGAAGAAGTGTTAGAAAATATTCAAGATGCTATTAAAGGATATTTAGAAAGTTTAGAAAAACATAATGAACTAATACCTTGTCATTATTAATTTTAATAACATTTTACTTTATTACTTTATTTTGATATATGTTTAAACGATATACGATATACGTTAATAAGTTATACGTTTTTAAAAGGGTATTTAAGAGCTATTATAAGACAGGCTGTATTATCATTAGAAGAGTATAATAAATTATTAAATAGTTTATACATCTTAAGTTTTTTAGCTGTTGCTTTATTTACTGATAATAGATATTGTTAATAATTGCAAAAAATTCTATAATTAATTAGAAAAGGAGATTAGTAAAATATGGCGGTGAAGGAACGTCTTTTAAAGGAAATTAAATCACTAGATGAACCACAATTATATGAGTTGGAACAATATGTAGCATTTTTGAAGTTCCGTTCACGTTTTATGTTATCTCTATTGTCTGACGAAAAACAGATAGCTGAACTATATAATAAATTTGCAAAAGAGGATAGTAATTTTGCCGAGGAAGGTATGAATGATTATGTGGATGGTTTAATTAAGGAAGATAAACAATGCAACCTTCCAAATGATTCTGTTGCTTTATGCCATCAATTGCGTGTCTTAGATAAGATTCGGTTACAACGGAAAATCGGAACTCTGAGCCAAACTATTTCTATGATTGAGAGAGTAATTCTAGTCACAATGGGGATGCTATAAAGGATATTTAGAAAGTTTTTAAAAACATAATGAATTAATTACTTGTAATTAATTAGTTATTTCGTTCATTAATTTATTGATTAATTAGTTATTATATATGTTGGCCTAGATTATATAGCATACTAGCGGAATTGTATTGTGCCATGCATTTAGTGATTTTAACGCGATACTCGATACTGAATACTCGATACTGTTTGGGATTTAATGTTAAAAAAATTAAATAAAAAATTATCCCTAAATCAAAAGTTTTCTTAGTGAACTCATGATAGCTGTTGCCACTCCTTCATTTAGTAGCTATGGGGCTATTCAGGCTTTTAGCTACTTTTCCAAATAGTAAGATGATTCTAAAGAATAGGACAATAGCTACCAATTATGCTCAACAAATATTAGAGATTTTACAAAAATGGCGCTTTTTGAAAAAAAATAGGAAATGTCCTATCCGATAGCCGGGTTAAGTTTAATGTAGAAAGTTATTAACATTGATGTTGATCCTATTGATAAAATAACAAAGTGATTATTAAAGTAGATTGGGACGATAGAAATAACCAGGAAAAATTCGTTTCAATAAGCACTTTGATTTATGATAACCAGTCTATTGCAGAGAGAAGGTTCAGCTCCTGCAGCCATTATTATACGCTGATAGATATAACCTGTTGCCAGGAACCGATGACAGGTCTCAACCTTCACATATATATGCCGAAATAGTTGATAAAAATGGTGATTTAATAATTGATTGGAATGATAGCATTTTATTTTGAGAGTTGATCTTTATTGAGATTTTGAGGTGTACCACTTGAAATATCTTATACAGTTCTTAAAATTATTCCGTGCCCGTACTCAGGAAAGCAGAAACATATTATGACCAGTATGATGAAGAAAGAGAAGGTTTTCATGAGAGTATAAAGGCAAACAGCCGTGGAGGTGTCCGGAGAATTATATGATTCACTGACCTTAAAAATTACAAATGAAGCCGTATCAGTTATTTAACTGGGTAAAGAAATTATCAGCACTGAAGGTAGGAGAAGATGGGACAGCAAATCTTACAGCAACAATTGTGGAGTTCAAGTCTTAATCCGGATAACCCGTAATTACTGACCCGGCAGTGATTTCTCCCTGATATCCGGACCAAGGAACTCTGGTTGATTTGTCCCTGCAATTGATGGTGTTGCTTATATTGACTTAATATCAGGGACAACTACGGTACTGCAACATGTGCAACGTCTAATTTATTGAGCCTGATAGCATAGATATTGAGATTGTCAATCCTGGATTAAACAATCTTAAATAGAAGCAGTAAACCAAACAATTTTACAGCAGGGCTCAACAGATATAATTGTGACTTTGACTGGTATCTGGAAATCCTGTTCCTAGCGAGGAGATTTCATTTACAATTGATAATTCTGCATTAGGAAGCCTAGCCCCGGAAGCATACCTACTAATGTTGATGGACAAGCTGTAACATCTCTTACAATGAATTGGCAGTACTGCTATAATAACCTTACTCCTGGGAAGCTGAAGACGGGACTATTGTTTCAGATACAGTATCCGTTTTATGCAGAAACCTTATTTACTGTGGTACTGCTGATCCTTTAACAATTGCTGCTGAAGGTGGTTCACAACAATTTCAGCTGAATTAACCGATGCAGCTGGTAACTTTATTGAAAGTGAAATTATTAACTTTAGTATCTTAGAAGGAAATGGTTATTTCCATAATAATATTAGTAATTAGTACTACCACTGAGCTTGGAAGTAACATCGGTTACACTTAATATTGATTCTGCGGGTACTATAACAGTTTATTCAGAAGCTAATTGGCAAGGAGATCCTACTGTTGTTCTTGATTTTGCTGAAGTAATTTGTACCAGTGCCCCTATTTATCAGGTTGAAATATATCAACTGAACAAACAACAATTTCGATTTGGGAGATACCTTAAATATTAAAGCTACGGTTGTGAAAACGAGGATCCAGTTAGTGGTATTGATGTGACATTTTCGTTAAATGATTACAGTAAAGCCGAAATAGACAATCAATCTACTTCTATAATAAAAACTACCGATGAGAATGGAGAGGCTTCAGTTGAGTTGAGTGGATTAGCTGGGTGAATCTGTGACTGTAACGGCAGAATTGGAGGTGCGGTGATAGTGTTATGTGGTTGCAGAAAAGTCTCCAGGCCTAATGGGATTAGTAAATAAATCCCCAAAGCATGGTACTGGGAACAACGGAAAGAACAGGTATATTTAATATAAGTATTTTAAATAGCAATGTTGATTTGGAAAAAATGAAAATTTTTGAAATCTTAAGTAGTGTGTGAGAAGATTAAGAATTTGCTAATAAATGATACAGAAGTTTATTCAAATGATCCTGGAGCAGCTAATGGCACTGTGATTGCACTACAATCATATAATTATAATTATTTTACTTTAGAAAAAAATAATCTTATGAAATTAAAATGATATTTGATGAAGGGTTACAAAAGAAAGATTGGACTATTGCAACTGTGTCCAGAAACGCTAACTGAAATAACACCAAATATAACTTTTTATACTTAACTAAAATAATAGTAATAGGAAAAAATTAAATGATTGTACAAGATAAGTCTTTTAATATAAATGGTTTTACATTGATAGAATTAATGGTTATTAGCGATATTAAAGCCTGATTCCTTATTGGGACAGTTTCATTTTTTGGTGGAGGTGTTCGTTCATGGATATCAGGTCAATATCAATTACAGACACAGAGAGATGCCCAGCTGTACCTCGACCAGATGGTCAAAGGAAATCAGAGAGGTGATAAATTATTAGCAGTGACTCTGATGAAATAATATTATAGTGAATACAACATTCTTTCAAGGAATGCGATAAAATACAGCTGGCCTGGTATTTCAGGCGACAGCATAGCTCTGGGAAAATTGAAACGGAACTCCTGCTCCTTTTTAGATAATGTGCCTTTTCCCTGACTTATTTAAATCAATCCAGATTATAATGACTAATAAAGTATTATCAAAGCAGAGGTTGTAATCGACCTACAGCTAGATCTGGATGATGCAACAACCGGTAGAAATCCGGATATGCATCTTAAATACCGAGAAAAATTAATTTGAGAATTTTGAAATGAAGCCAGATACTGGTGAATAATAAAATTATCCAAAAATAATAATTTGTTTATTTGAAAAAGAGGAATGAAAATATGGTGAATTATTTTAGAATTAATAAATAAAAATAATCACTAAAATATGCAGTCTAAACGGAATGGCATTATTAAATGTATTGATATTTACATTTTGTGATATGGTAAACATTGTGATTGCAATGCTTGTTATGGCACAAAAAACGATACCAAGCTGTCTACTTTGCAGCGTGATTCTACAAGCTTTCTATCTTGCTGAATCAGAATTGAAGAAACAGTATGGAGATTAAATAATCCGGATTTGGAAATGGAATATTTACAGATGATATTGGATATCTTGAAGATGATCTTCGTTTGGGAAATTATGATTATCCACCAGTGAGTGAAGTGAATATTATAATGTTAGATTGAACCTATTCGGAAGTGTTTGAAGAGAAGCGGTTGAAAAATAAAGACTGGGTAGTGATTACGTCAAAGCAGGTGAGTGAAAGGAAACGGAAGATATTAGTGGTAAAGGACAATCCAAATTAGTTTGCGGTATAGCCTCGATCAAGATGGCATTCTTTATGACAAAGCAATATTAACAAACCATAGCAAATAACTTTAAACGGATTTCCTTCATTTATGGAGGATATACACTCTAATTATGGTATTGATACCTGAACAAATAATCTTAGTGATATTAACTTTGATGGAACAGCATTTACTTCCAATTATTCCTGATGATTATCCCAATACACCCTATAGCGCTCGTGATTTTAGATGATACTGATAATGAGTGATTTTTCAGGGCTGGTAACTGGCCTACAATGGATATCCCGCCGGTTCCTTACTATTCCAAAGATGATGTGGTAGGATTGGAAGATTTATGAAAACACTCATCTTCAAATTCTAGCCTACTGAAGTAGGGACAAACTATTTCCCTAATGGTTTTGATTCAAAAATTATGATATGGATGTTTGAATTTACTGGAGTTATTTATGTTGAAGGATGGTATCATTTTAGAAATGGCGATTCTCTTACTATAAATGATGAATTGCCTAGTGATTTGCCCAAGACTAATCCGGATGACCCCTAATGATTCCTCCAGGAACCATGGAATTTAAAAGCAGCTCTAATCTTACCTAACTAAGAAGTGACCCTGTTCCGGAAGGTGCTTACCCTGGACCAGCCTTTTGCAGCTATGGAGATGTTTTTGCTGTCCTGCTTCTTCATCAATAAATAACGTCATGCAATCACAGGTAGTTATTACAGCGATGAAGGAAGCTAATGCCTGGAGGAATGGTAGATTTTAGAAGTGAATCAGTTATTTTAGGATCAGTAGTTGCAGAAGTATGGATGCATAATAAGACAACTATAAATTATGACGGTGATTTTATGGACAACTTTACTGCTGTTACACTGTATGGGGATGAAAAGATGTGACAAAGTCTCCTGGCAAGAGATTATTTTGAAATCATTAAAGATATCAAACGTATAATTGATTGAATTATATTGATAAACAAGCAATAAATTAAATTTAAAAACATAAATAATGTAATATTTATAAAAGTGCTAATTCATATGAAGTAATTGCCAAATACAAAAGAATTAATATATATAGTAAAATAACAAAAATTTTTGCTGATTGTGTTTTAAAAACCCTCTGTCTATAACATGATATTTTTGGTATTTTAAAATAGTCATTAGTATCAGTATATAGTATAGGCATAATATGTAGGAATATCTCGAAGAGGCCATGATATTTCTAATATAATGTAAATACCTGGAATAAATGGATGAGATTGCCACGCCTACCTCTTAACATTGGTTAGGGCAGGCTTACAATATTAAGTGTTATAATTATATATTTTTGGAGTTAAGTAATGGAAAGAAAAAGAAAAATTGAAAATACCATCTTCCAATTATTGTTTTGAAATGGATGAAGATGGTTGTCTATAGTTAGTTATCATGTTACAGGTTGCCACTCTATGGTGAAAATGATGAAGCATTGAAAAACATTACAAGTAATCGATATGTGTGAAGAAACAGAGTGAAAATTAAATAAATTGTTGGGTTTAGAAGTTGGAAGATTTGCCAAATACATAAACTTCCAGCAATTAAAGGAGTAAAGAACTAGTAAAATTTACAAAAAAATAAATTTTAATATTAGAACAAAGGGATCTCCTGTAAGGGTAGATGATGGAAGAGCCTACCGTTACTGTGCACACAAAAAGAAGAATGTTATAAGGTGATATCTTTAGGATAGGAGAATGGTTCGATGAAAAAGTTTGGTATTAAGGTACCAAAGCGTAATATCTCTGAGTTTTGTAAACGGAATCATATCCGAAGCCTATCTTTGTTTGGCTCTATTTTGCGATATGATTTTTCGCAGAGTAGTGATATTGATTTGCTTGTTGAGTTTGAAGCTGATTATGTGCCGGGGTTTTTTGATTTGATCGAGATGGAAGAAGAACTTTCTTCTATATTCGGCGGGCGGAAAGTCGATTTAAAAACTCCCGATGACTTAAGTAGATACTTTCGTGATGATGTGATAGCAGAGGCTGAGGCGGTGTACCTTGAAAGCTGATTTGGTTCGTATTCATCATATGCTTGATGCAACGCGTGAAATATTAGCGTTTTCTGATGATAAAATACGGCTTGATCTGGATACTGATAGGATGTTGTGTCTCTCACTTATCCATTTATTGGAGATTATTGGTGAGGCGTCGGTCGGTGTTTCTTCAGAGTTCAAAGAGAAATACCCTCAAATTCGCTGGAGTAATATTGTCGGGATGCGTAACCGACTTATTCACGGCTATTATGACATAAACATAAATATTGTCTGGAAAACTATTAAAGAAGATATTCCTCCTCTAAACGCAGACCTAGAAAAAATTGTTGAATACGAGGAATAACTTTAAATAAGCAATCTTAAAAAATAATTGATACAAAGTTTTTAAACCTTTATGGACTAGATACTAATTTAACAGTGTACTATATATGTAGTACGTTATACTTTTTAAAACTGAGATTGCCACGCCTACCTCTTAACATTGGTTAAGGGCAGGCTCGCAATGACAATACTAGATTTAATGTTTTTTATTTGTTTTTAACTGTAAACTAAAAACTAATAACTGAAAACTGTATTTACTAACGACTGACGACAATTTAGACTTGATACTCGATACTAATTAAAGGAGCAAAAATGCTGGCAATAGACTTTGGTGCACGTTCAATCAAGGCAGTACAATTAAGCAGGACCGGTGATGGTTACCGTTTGGATAATTTTGGAATGGTTTTAACCCCTCCGGGAAGCGTTTTACATGGTGAGATTAAAGATGTAGATGCTGTAACTCAAGCATTAGCAAAAATGCTCCGAAAAAAAGGAATTCATGAAAGAAACGTTAATATCAGTATAACTGGTCAAAAAGTTATTGTTCGCGAAATTACTACCCCAATAATGAATGAGAAAGAACTAATGGATGGATTACAGTGGGAAGCCCCCAAATATGTTCCCTATGATTTAAAGGAATCTTTGCTGGATGCCAAAAAAATCGAAGAGTTAGAAGAAAAAGAGGGCAACAAAATGATGAAGGTCCTGTTGGTAGCTGCCCCCAAAAGTCTGGTGAATCAACAGATTGAAGTTCTAAAAAATGTAAAAATACAACCCCGGGTAGTTGATATCGTATCAAATGCACAAATACGCGCATTTGAAAATTATCTCACCCCTGTATCTCCCAATGAAGAAGACGGAAATAAAATGGATGTTATCCTCTCTATGGGTGCCAGTACCACTGAAATTACCTTGATTGAAGGAGACAGACTAAAATTCACCCGTACCATTCTGAAGGGAGGAAATGATATTACCAGGTTAATAGAGAAGAAGTTGGAAGTTCCCTTTAACGAAGCAGAGATACTAAAACGTAGAATTGGGCTTTCCTTACCTGTAGAGCCTGCTAAAAAAGAAGAATCAGAGATGCCACCCGAAGAAAAAACGTCCCGAGAGCCGGAAGAAGATGCTATTCCCAATGAAGAAGAAATTACCAAGTTAGTTAAAAATGGTGTTCATGATATATTTAATGAAATAAGAAAATCTCTTAATTATTATAAGACTCAATATCAAAAAGTGACTTATCAGAGAATTATTTTAAGTGGAGGAATGGCTGCAATGTCCAATATTGGGCAGGTCCTAAAGCAACAGTTTGGTATTACGGTAGTAATGGCCAACCCATTAAAGGGTATCACTGTAAATCAAAACGATGTAAATTTAGAAAACCTGGATAAATATAAAAGATGCCTATCTACTGCCATTGGATTGGCAAAAAGAGAAAGGTAAGACATAAAGTATGGCAAAAAATAAAAACATAATTCGGGACATTAATCTTCTACCAGAGGAATATAGAGAAAAAGAGAAATTCAATTTTTTAAGGACACTATTCGTTGTTTTTATTATTCTTTTATTTGCCGGTTCAGGTTATCTATATCTAACCCTTGAAAATGAAATTTATACCAAAGAAAATGAAGTTAAAAATCTTGAGGTACAGCTTGCTTCAATTGAAAAAGTTATTCAAGAAGTAAGAAACCTGGAGAAGGATAAAGCAGAGCTGGCTGAAAGAGTAGAAGTTATTGAAAATTTGATTAAAAATCAATCCCGGCTAACCAGGGTATTGGGTGATTTTAGTGAAACAACATTGTCAGAAGTCTGGCTGAACAACTTGAGCATTAATGCTAACCAGACCTTCAGTTTTTCTGCCAATACTTTTAATAATTACCTTATTGCCCAGTATATGAATACCCTTAAAGATCATGAGCGATTTGACGCTATCGAACTACAGTATATTCGTAAACAAAGTACCAGAATAGCGGAATATGACAGGAGTGTTGATACAGTCAATTTTCAACTTTCCGGTGTCTTTATCCCTTATCGTATGACAGAAGAAACAAAAAATGTGCAAGGTAAATAGAGGAGTTTTATTTTGAAGATAAGTAAAAGAATGAAAATTGTTATATTTATAATTTTTTTAGTTGTATTTGCTTATCTTAACTATTCCTTTATTTATCAGCCCAGGAAAATAAGGATAGAGGAGTTGGATCAGCAGATAAGCTCTCTTCATACTAAAATAGAAGAAGGTAGGCGCATTGCTGCCCGTCTGGACGACTTAAAAAAAGAATATGCTGAACTTACCGAGAGATTGGAATTTGTAGAAGTACTATTGCCCAAAGAAAAAGATATACCTGATTTCCTGGTTCTCCTGCAGGAAACCATGGATGAATTCAATATTAACTTTACTAATTTTTCACCTCAAAAATTAGTACAGGAAAGAGATGCTATTTATGCACGCTTACCTATTAATTTAACCTATACTGCCAATTATTTTGAAACCATTGAATTTTTAGATAGATTGGAAAATTTTCCCAGAATTGTTGATGTGAAAGATTTAAAACTTAACCCAGCAGGTGATGATAAAGAAACTGTAAATATAACCATGAGCATGTTTACCTATGTCTTAACGAAAGGAACACAGTAAATTGAGCAGGTTAAACCGTATTTTATTGATCATAGTGATTATATTGGCTATAATAACTGCTATTTTATGGTTTTTCCCTGATGTATTATCTTCATTATCTGAATTAAATCCATTTGGCGGCGGAGAGGATACAGCTTCGACAACTATAAGTAGTTCAAATGTGACTGAAAACCGCACAAATACCACAACTACTCCCGGCAATGCTGCTAACACTGTTGAGGGTAATAGCCTGGAAGAAAATGAGGAAGAGCTAAGTCCATTTGAAGAGGAAATAAGACAAAGACATGAAAGTTATCAGACAAAGGTCTTTACATATGAACCGTATGAACCGCCTGTAGCACGTAACCCTTTCCAACGTATGGTTAGCACGGTCTATTTAGAGGAAGAAGAGGAAAGGCTGGCAGGTGAATTAGCTACCGAAGAAGATGTCCGGCGATTTGTTCAACCGGAACTACCACCGGACAGTAATTTTACCGGATTAATTTCAGCCGGCGATGAACGCTTGGCTATACTGAAAATTGATAATGAAACTTATATTGCCAAAGAAAGTGATATTATCTTAGATAAATATTTAGTTAAGTCGATTCAGGATGAAAAAGTAATTATCGATATTAACGGTTATGAGATTTCACTACAATTAGGAGGTGGGGGAGCAACCAATGATTGAACAAACGAAAAACAGGACAAATAGAAACAAAAGACCTGGTATGATAAAAACATTAAATGGATTGCTTAAAATCCAAGTTTTAATATTTTTAATATCTTTATTATTTTTTAGTTTAGTTGATGTTTGCTTTGCCCAGGATAATGTAACCATCACCAATATCTGGTATAAAAAAGTGCCTAATTTTACCAGGGTTACTATTAAGGCAGACAATCCTATGGAAAACTTTGAATCAATGTATATAGGTGACCCTGAACGTATCGTAATTGATATTAACCAGGCAGATTATGATATAGATGAATTGGTTAAAAATACTCTCTTTTTAAATATGGGCTCTGTTAAACAAGTTAGATGCGGACAGATCGAAGAAGGCAAAGTGCGATTTACAATAGATTTATTTCATAAGGTAGACTATGACATGGCACTTGATAATACCGGTCAGTTGTTGCAAATAAATGTATATGATTATGATGAGTTTCTTGCTCCCGAAGAACAAATATATACTGTAGAACCGCTCAGTGTAGAAGAGATTAAAAAAATCAAGGAGCAGGAAGTAGAACGAGTACCATCTCTGGTTGATAAAGTTACAACTCCAATTAGCATGAATCTGAAAGAAACTGAGGTTATTGATGCCATTCGGACACTATCTTTATTGAGTGGTGTTAATATTGTTGCAGATGATTCTGTATCTGGAAATATTACGCTCAATATATCAGAAGTAACTTTTAAGGAAGCTCTGGACTGGATATTAAAACTAAAAAGATTAAGTTATACCCAGGTTGGCAATGCCCTGATTATCGGTACTCCTGATATAATTGAAACATACAAAGAAAGAATTACCCGCATTGTTCATCTGGAAAATGCTGATGTAGAAAATATGAAAACTGTCCTGGATAGTTACTTTGGTGAAGATGGTAACATAAAAATAACAACTGATACACGACTAAATTCTTTGATTGTAGAAGGTACCCTGGAACCCGTTGCCAAGGCCGAAGAGCTCATTAAAGAAATGGATGCTAGTTTAATAACCAGAAGTTTTAAGATAGATAATGCCACTTTTTCGGAAGAAGTCGAAGCCATAAAAAGTATGCTGAAAATTATTATTCCTGATGAAGAGAGGATTATTATAGATAATCGGCAGAATGAAATAATTGTCAAAGGGAACCTGGAAGAGATAGAAAATGCTGCTACCATGATAGAAGGAATGGATAAGCGTGCACCACAGATAATGATTGAGGCAAAGATAGTTGAAATTACCCTGGATGGAGAAAGAGATATGGGAATTCGCTGGTTTAGTGATGGAACTGAGGGTGAAATGACTTTAGGTGAGTTGACATTAGGTGGCTCTTTTGAAAGGCAAGGTTTAATTAGTGCAAGACTAAAAGCATTGGAAGTTGAAAATGAAGTAAATATTTTATCAAATCC
Organism: Candidatus Atribacteria bacterium; assembly: GCA_018402425.1. GTDB lineage: Bacteria > Atribacterota > Phoenicimicrobiia > Phoenicimicrobiales > Stramentimicrobiaceae > Oleincola > Oleincola secundus. The sequence goes on from JAGYIZ010000002.1 coordinate 29,017, forward strand.
GAAGGTTCTTACTTTGGACGGGAAAGAAGCAACAATTGATTCTGGACAGCAAATACCAATTCAAGAAGAGGTAATAGATGCTGATGGCAACATAAGACAAACTGTTACCTGGAAAGACGTTGGAATCAAGCTAACGATTACTCCGAGGCTGACATCTGATGGTCTTATAAATATTGATCTTTATACAGAAGTTAAATCTTTAGGTCAGGAATACATTGTAGGATATCCAGTAATTAATAATCGTTCTGAAACAGGTTTTATAAGAGCTAAATTAGGGGAAACAAGAGTTATTGGTGGTTTGATAAGTACTGAAGAAACTGAAAATATTCGACGAATACCTATATTGTCAGAAATCCCAATATTTGGTGAGATATTTAAATTTAGAAATAAAACTGAAAAAAGGACAGAAGTAATTGTCCTTATAACAGCAAATAAGATTGAATATTAAAATAGTATATCATATTATGCATAACGTATAACGTGAATACTGGTGGAAAATAGCGAAAAAGTATTTTCGCAAATATGTACCTGTAGAATTGATTGTTTGATGGGTATATAAGATGATTGAAGAATTTAAATTTATTTTTAACTGTAAACTAAAAAATTAGAACTTTTTAGTCTCGAAAACTTTTTTAATTCCTCCCCCTTGAGGGGGGAGGATAAAGGTGGGGGTGGAATCATCCCCCTCACCCTGACCCTCTCCCTCCGAGGGGAGAGAAGATTTGAAACAATTGGTAAACTGGGTAATTTAATAAATTAGATTTTGCCCATTATACAACACTTATCTCTTTACTGAATTTAGTCTTGATACTCGATAAACACGATACTAATTTAATCTTCGATTAAATTTTTAAAAAAAAGGAGGGGAAGGGATTGCAAAAGAATATTTTAAATGAAAAAAAGAAACTCATTCTGTTTTTATCGGTTTTAATATTATTTTCTGTAATACTAACCGGCTGTAATTGGTTTGGGGAAGGAATTCTAAATGTCTTTGACCCAAAATCACAAATAAGAGTCAATTACACTGATATTGATTTTACAGAAGGAGAAGGGAGTATTAATTTAGAAATTTATTCATTAAATCAGGATTTGAATTTATTGGAGAAAGTTTTAACTATAAATATTATAACAATTGGTGAATTAATGATTCTACCAAAACAGTTGGTACTGTATTTTATGTTGATCCTTCAAATACACCTGGAACCCCAATATCCTGAAATGATCTACCCTTATATTATCAAGAAGTTTCAGATTATGTTAAATCAAACCCAATGCTTACAGAAATTACCTGTACCATTACTTTGATTGGGACAGATGGTGCCAGACATAGTATCACTAAGTCTGTAACAGTTGATTTGCCAGCTGTTCAACCAGGTGTTGATTTTGAACCACCTAATGCTGTGATTACAGTTACTCCGGGAACAACTGGAACTGCACCATTTACAGTACAATTTGATGGTTCTGGTTCTACTGATGACCTGGGAATTGCCAGCTATAGTTGGGACTTTGGTGATGGTTCAACAGGAACTGGTGTCATGCCACCTGCACATACCTATGTTTCAGGGGTATATATTGCAAAATTAACTGTAACTGATTATTGGGGACTCAAAGATTATGCAACGGTGGTTATAAATGTTGGGGATTCAGCAGTTGGTGCTCCAATTGCAGTATCCAGGTAACCCATCTACGACGGCAATGTACCATTTACAGTTGCTTTGATGGTTCTGGTTCTTCGGTGAGCAATGAATCTGATTGTGATGTTCGATTTGCCAGCTACAGTTGGGACTTTGGTGATGTTCTAGTGGAACAGGGTATTGCCACCACACATACTTATGAAGATCCCGGTACATATGTTGTGATTCTAACTGTTACTGATACTAATGGAAAAGAAGGATATGCCACTGTTGTTATTACGGTAACATCAGACGAAGATCCAAATGTAGACAATATTACATTATATGCAAACCCAGAAACAAATGTTCCAGGAGGAACTTCGGAAATAACAGCAATAGTGACAAATACTGAAGGAGATAGTGTTCTGATGGTACTGCTGTTTACTTTATTACAAGCAGTGGTACACACTTTCCTCTAGTTCTGCTAACACTGTAAATGGTATGGCAACTGTTGATTTAGAGCTAAGTGCATCCATGCAAGCTGGCGATATAGCAACTGTTACTGTTATTGGTTCAGTATCTGAATCCCATTGATATAACCTGCATTACTGAATCGCAGAAGGTCCTAGCTGTTATAAATGTTACCCCGGATCCTGCCGAAGGGGTAGTACCGTTTGAAGTATACTTTAATGCTAGTAGCTCAACATCTGAAAGCGGTATTGTAAGTTATGAATGGGATTTTGGGGACGGCACTACTGGTTCTGGAATAACTACCAATCACACTTATAATGAAGTAGGTAGTTATACTGTAATTCTGACTGTAACAGATGTTAATGGAAAGAGTGATTTTGCCTATGAAGGAATTGACGCTAAATTACCTAGCAAATAATTAAATACAGTTCCCAATGTTAGTGCTGGGACAGAGATGGTTGAAGGAATGCCTCTTTAAAGTATATTTTGATGCTTACCAATCAACATCAGAAAGCGGTATTGTAAGTTACGAATGGGACTTCGGTGATGGTGCTATAGGTTCAGGTATTCTAAATCACACATATGATGAAGTAGGAGCCTATATTGTTTATTTAACTATAACAGACAAAAATGGTTTTGAAGCATATGATTATTTATTTGTTACTGTAAGTACTGTAGGGAGACGTAAGGGCAGTAATAAAAACTACCCCTGAAGCAACACAACCTACTGGAGACAAACCATTTACTGTTGGTTTTGATGCATCAGATTCCTCAACTTTGTTAGGTGCAACTATTGCAAGCTATACTTGGGATTTTATAGATAGTACTGGTACTGAAACAGTCATTCACATGAAACACCTATACCTATACCTGTTGAAGTTCACACATTTGATAGTCACTGGAACTTATCTTGTTCAATTGACTGTTGAAGATTCAGAAGGTAACAGAGGATATGCATTTGTTTCTATAAAGGTTACGGATCCTGCATTACCATAAAGAATAATTATATATAAAACAAATAAAGGGATGGTTCTCGTTTTTTTAAAAAACAGAGAACCATCCCCTGATAAATAAAGATTTTACTTGCTTTTTAATTGTTTAATGTTATTTAATAATTAAATACCATATGATTTTATTAAAAATATTAAAAAATGTTTGTCTAAGTTGATGGTAAATAGGGAATAACTTATAAAGAGAGAAATATAGTGATCGTTACTTTGAATTTATTCTTTAAAAATATTTATTAAGGAAGTGATGCCTATCGCACCAGAAATAAAAAAGTTGAAAAAGGTAAACTGTCCGAAAGGGCAGGACGCAAAGTACTGGGTCTAAGGTCTGTATCCTTATGACAGACTACGGCTGCCAGACTACCGACTTTTTGTTATTTATATTTACCCCACAGGATGTACCTGATGGGGTTTTTTAAAATGCTTAATTATTAAACTTGAGTGATACCTGTCATGGTATCCAAAAACAAAAATATAAATAATGAAAAGGAGATTTTCAAAATGAAGGATTTACGTTTTGTTTTATCTATTTTTTACTGATTTTAGTTGTACTACTACTATCCGGATGTGGTGGAGTTGTCCCCTCCCGGTGCCAGAAGAGGATGTCACTACCATAACAGGCCAGATCAAGATGCCTTTAATCTGTTGTGATACCTTATCTGAACAGGCCGAAGGCATATCCCGGAAACCACCTGTGATGAAAGTGAACTCTGGAATCCTACCGAGGTGCCATCGTAGAGCTCAAATCTGCCGAGAAAGGCAAATGTAACAAAGTAATAGATGAAGCTATGCCGATGATACCGGCTACTACCTCTTTGAGGATGTCCAACCAGGACTCTATATCATCACTGCCAAATGCCCGGTAACAGGCAATGAAGGATTCATTTTTAAAGGATGGCAGAAAAGTTCTCCGGTAGCCTGGATGTTGGAATCCCGGATTATACCTCAACAGCCTTAGCCTTAGTCATTGAAAAAGATCAATAACTGCTATAATGACTGGTATCAGTGTTTTAGCAAATTAACTGCCTCAAGATCTACAACAAGGTAGAAGATATCGCTGATGCTATTGGTACAGTCGATATCCAGGCCATCAAAACCCATGCTGATTTCGCAACTACTGTGATGAAGAAGATGAAGACTTGGTTTGACCTGATCTTGCCTGGAGCTGTTGTGGAGGACCTGACAAACCGATGGCGGCGGCGGCAATGGGGTAATGGAGATCCCTGTGATAATAATTTATAAGCTTCAATAAGGTAGACTATTATGATGGTGAGACCTGGACTGAAATAACCTCTAGCGATAGTCTAACATTATACACAGGTATCGAGTATACGCTATAGGGTTGATGGTGCCGATAATGATGATATCCTGAATCCATTATCCTATAGGGATTATATGTCGATACCGTAATAGCAGAAGAAGCTACCTATCCGGTTCCTGGACCACTGACATTTACCGGAACACCACAGGCTGCAGATATTGGGAGAGTATTCATTTAATGTGGGATTATTGGATGGCTGTGGAGACCTCTTTGGCGCATTCGATGTCAAGATCTGTCCTTTTGAACCATACTTAAAGTAAATATTGATGATACCAGCCCCTGTGCAGGTACCTGCGCTAATGTTACCTCTATTGTCTGGAGGACTGAAGATGAGACCATTGCTACTTTTGGAGCCTCCTTATGAATCAAATGGCTCTGATGGATTGGGATTGGATTGGGCAATTACTGGGATATTACCTTTGATCCAGCTACTGGAGATATCTGTTGGCCAGTCAATGATGTTGCTGCAGTTGCAGTAGAAAATACTGTTAGACACCATTCAATTTACTTACTATGATGACTGTGGTCAAAATGCTAGCCATACCCCAATTATTATAGACTTTATGGAAGGACCCTGCTGATGCCGGATGTCCTTATTCAGGTAGTGTTTGTAGTGGGCGGTACTGTGGAAATAACTCTTGATGGAAGTGGAACCAAGGAGATTCAACAATAGATACCTATGAATGGTTTGTAGACGAGTTCTTCTATAGGCAACGGACAGACATTGGCTCCATGTTTGCACCAAGCAGTTGCTATGCTATAGGAACTAGTGGTGACCGATACAAATGGCTGCACCGATAGTGCTGAGACCACGGTAAATGTTAGCGAACACGTTGGACCTACTGCTAATGCCCGGAGGTCCTATTCGGATTCTGTGCCCTTCAGGTACTGTGGAAATAACTCTTGATGGAAGTGGTTCAAGCCAAGGAGATTCAGCAATAGATACCTATGAATGGTTTGTAGACGGTTCTTCTATAGGCAACGGACAGACATTGGCTCATGTTTTGCACCAAGCGGATTTATGCTATAGAACTAGTGGTGACCGATACAAATGGCTGCACAACAGTGCTGAGACTACGGTAAATGTTGAAAACCAACTGCAGATATATGGTTAGAACAGACTATAATTGCTGTGATAATGATGTACTTTACTGGTATGCGGATTGCGGTACTGCCCATGGTAGGTATTGGAAAATGTGTTGTGGTTGGATATATTGGCTAAAAGAGATTGGGTGACCGTTAATGTGAAGATTATGATGATTCTCTAACAACTGCAGACATAGTTCTTAACTATGATGATAGTAAGCTCAAATTATGGGAACCTGACACCGGTGATGATCCAAATATGAATCCATTAACTGATCAATATGGTGTAGCTATAACTTATTCGTTGATATTGGTGTATTGAAGTAAATGATATAGATTGTTCAGGAGCGGAGAAGAACCTGCTGTCAATTATATTCATGAAAACAGGCGGAAATCCATCAGGAGAAGGCGATCCTGAAGGCCATGACTGGGACGATAGTACAAATATAAACTTTGATACGACTGATATGGAATTTAATAACGGTGGTATTTGTATTGGTGACGCAAATGGATGTACAATCTATGGTGATGACAACGTGATAGAATAAAATAATATATTGTCCCAGGGATGGTTCTTTTGACATAAAAATAATTTAATAGAAGGTAATAAATCCTGAAATAGGTAAAAAGAAAGTCCCCTGTATGCTTTCTTTGTTTATTTTGGAAAGAATATTATTTGACTTGAGTATAATAAGCTGTATAATAAATACAGGAGGTGATACACTTGAAGAGATTAAATATTACTATACCAGAGGAAATTGATAAAGAGATAAAAAATATTCCCAATAAAAGTTCTTTTATTTCAGCGGCTATAAAAGAAAAAATTGATAGGATAAACAAAGAAAAATTAGATAAACTTCTTATAGAAGGATATAAAGCAACTTGCCAAGAAGATAAAGAGATAAATGAAGAGTGGGAAAATATTACTTTAGAAGGTTGGAAATAATATGGATTTTCCAAAAAAAGGAGAGATATGGTTTGTTTCTTTGGAACCTGTAAAGGGGTCTGAAATAGGGAAAACAAGACCTGCCCTAATTATTTCCAACAATAGAAACAATAAGTTTTCAGAAACAGTAACTGTTCTTCCAATCACTTCAAATATTTCAAAGGTATACCCTTTTGAGGTTTTTCTTTCTACTAAGGATACAAAACTAAACAATGACTCAAAGATTAAATGTAATCAGATAAGAACAATAGATAAAAAAAGACTTTTAGATTTGGTGTGTACTGTTTCTCCTGAAATACTTGAAAAAATAAAGAAAGCTCTTTTAATCCATCTTGATATGAATTAAAGATATCAATAAATTGTTACAAGGACGGCAGACTGTGTAGAAAATAATTTTAGAAATTTTTTAGCTTCACTTATGACATGCATTGTCTACATTATGGGAAATAACCATAAAAAAAATACCTCACCGAAAAAACCGAGGTGGAGTTCATTACCTGTTTGTATTTTAAAAATTCTTTCCGCTTTCACCTATACCTATAGTAATTTAATTCACTCAATACGCGATACGCACGACGCAATACTAATTTGTTTTTAATTTGACTTGAAGCTGCTTTATTGTACAATTAAGTAGTAAGAAAAAGAAATGGTTTTAGAAGATTGGAATCAAAATGACAAATAATGAAAAACAAAATGGAGAATATAAAAAACTAAAGAGAAAATATTTTTGGCTGCGCCTGTTGATGCATATTCCTAATTTCTTTAAATTGGCATTTCGACTGGTAAGGGATAAACAGGTTCCTTTATATTTAAAAATAATATCCTATGCTGCCTTTATTTATGTTCTTTCCCCGTATGACCTCATTCCAATTGTTTTGTTACCTTTTATTGGCTGGATTGAGGATTTGATTATTTTTATTATCTGCATGAAGCTTTTGGTTAATTTAAGTCCGCCTGAAGTAGTAGAAAAACATGTCAAAGATATTGATGCAGAAATGAAACAAAAATTCAGACAGTATTTTTATCGAAAATGACAATTAGTATTGCGTCCAAATACAATATCAAGTATTTAGTATCAAGCCCATAACGGTTTTCAGTTGTCAGTTTTGGTTTAAAGTTAAATTCAATAATAAATATCTTTTATTCCCTTTTTGTCATTGCGAACGAGTTCAGAATACAGTAATAAGTAATCAGCCATTTACCAATTATTAAGATGCGAGATGCAAATTGAAAGTTGCAAGATCAAAAATAAATACAAAATAAAATTCTGTGGGTATATCTGGATGAGATTGCTTTGTCCTTTGCTCCGCACCGTGACGAAATAGTATCGGGTATCGAGTTCAGAATACAGTAATAAGTAATTAGTAATGAAAAAAATTTCAACAATTAGAGTCGTATTACGTCGCGCGTATTGCGTATTGAGTTTGAATAAAGTCAAAAAATCTCTGACAAAAACATATTATTTTTAACATATATTGATTTTGAATATGATATCATGGTATGTTAAAATTTCAATGAAAATGATGTTAAAATATAATTAAAATTCCTTGGAGGAATATGAATAATTCTTATACAGCTATAATTAAAAAGTGGAACAATGGTGGATTGGCTGGATCATTAAAATGCAGGATAAATTGTCAAGAAAGAACGCAAAAAAAATTATTAGAAAGTCTTAGAAGTGCTTTACAAGAAGCATTAGAATTAAATAGACAAGAAGCTTTGATAGAAGCTGGAAATGACTACAAAGAAGAAAAAATTGCTTTATGAAGAGAAAGGAACTGAGTGAACAAAAGATCTTCCCAGTACCAAGACACAAAATTATTGATTTTTTAACCATAAAAATATGCAAAGATCTGGGCGTTCCCAAGATAGATTAGCAAAATAACCAAGGATATACTGACGATGCTCTATACCCACGAAAAATGCCGATTACTCTTGGTATTCTAATTATTATTTCAACGATATACTATATATACGTTTTTGTCATTGCGAACACTGTTAGCAGTGTGTGGCAATCATCCATTTATTCCCACAGTATTAACGATATACTTTATATAATATTCGGAATACTCAGGATTTCAATTATCCTCCTCAGTATTTTACTCCATACTCAATACAAGATACTACCGGCTAATTTGTCATTACGAACACTCGGTACCTGTTTATATTTCGACTCGATACTCTTCTTTTATTTCCTCCCCCTTGAGGGGGGAGGATAAAGGTGGGGGTGGAGAGAGAAATTTTGCAGAAAACTTGTTTTTTCTTGTATCTTGTATTCTTTTTGGCATAATAAAAATAGATCAAACGGAAGCATAAAAATCTAGCATAAAACAGGAGAAAAGATTGCCAGCACCCCAACAATCAACTACCCTTTTAGTGTCTAAAGCTAAAGGGGGTAATGAAAGGATGTTGAGAATGGAACAAGTTAAGGATATCAAATATTTACGGGAAAGAAAAGGACTGTCATATAGGGCAATCATAAAAGAAACCGGACATGCCTTTGAAACCGTAAAAAAATATGCAGATCAGGATGATTTTAATATAGAGCCAAAACCAAGAAAGAGACGCAAAAGTAAGTTAGAACCATATCTAGAGATCATCAAAGCCTGGCTTGAACAGGATCTACAGACACCACGGAAGCAACGTCATACAGCGCAGAGGATTTATGACCGATTGAAAGAGATCTTTGGTGAGAAGTTTGCTGTATCTGATAGGGCGGTAAGGAGTAAAGTGGCCAACTTACGTAAAGAAATGAATAACAAGAATGATGGTTACCTGCCGCTAGAACATCCGCCTGGTGAAGCGCAAGCCGATTTTGGAGAAGCGGTATTTGTGGAAAACGGAAAAAGATACCAGGGCCATTATCTAACACTCTCCTTCCCCTATAGTAATGTAGGTTATACCCAGTTAACTAAGGGAGAGAATCAGGAATGCCTGCTTACCGGTTTAAAAGACATCTTTGAATACCTCCAGCTGGTTCCCGATACGATCTGGTTTGATAATCTTTCCCCTGCAGTCAAAAAAATTAAGAAATATGGCATGAGGGATAAAACACAAGGTTTTGCAAGATTTGAACTACATTATGGTTTTAAGAGCAATTTTTGTAATCCGGCCAGTGGCCATGAGAAGGGATCTGTGGAAAACAAAATAGGCTATCATAGAAGAAATTTTCTGGTACCAGTTCCACAATTTGGGGATATGAAGGCATACAATAAGGAGCTTTTTAAAAAAGCAGATCAGGATATGAAAAGACTTCATTACCAGAAAAAAATACTGATTTCGGAACTTTTCCAACAAGACAAAAAGGCTATGCATCAACTTCCAAAAAGAGCATTGGAGGTCTTTAAACTGGAAAAAGCCAGGGTTGACCATTATGGCAAGGTTGCCTTTGATAGCCACCTCTATTCCACCAGTCCAAACTATGCCGGTAAGCAGGTCTGGATCAAGGCAACCGCCGATCAACTATTTGTTTTAGATGAAGGCTACCGGCAGATTCAAGACCATCCCCGGCTTTACGGCAAACAGAAAGAATCAATGAAATGGATACCCTATTTAGAGTTGATGTCCAAAAGACCGACGGCACTGAAATACACCAGTTTTTTCCAAAAACTGCCGCAAACCCTGCAAAACTATTTTGAAAGTTGCCAATACCAGGAGAAAAAGGCTGCCTTGACACTCTTGACCAGAATGATTGCCCATAGCGATATCACCACAGCACAGCAGGCCTTTGAAATGACCATCAAGAGAGGATTAACAGATTTAGACAGTATCTGGACCACTTATTACCAGATGACAGTACCAGTAAGGCCATTACCGGATATAATGCTGGGTAATCACATCCCGGAAATAAAGCCCTATGAGATTGATACAACCTCTTATGACACATTAATGAAAGGAGACACTCATGCAGTCATTAATCCAAAAGCATTGCAGAACACTTAAAATAGGTTCTAGAATAGCCGAGAGATACAAGGAGATACAGGCCCAAACACAGGAAGAATTTCTGGAGAAGATACTGAGAATGGAAGTAAAAGCCCGAGAGGTCAATCGTAAAAACCTGCTCTTAAAGCAAGCCAATTTTGATGTTGTCAAAACATTTGAAGGCTATTTGTTTGATGCTATACAAATACCAAACAGCATAGGGATAGAAACCATAAAGGAAGCTTCCTTTGTTGACCAGAAAGAGAATTTGATTTTGTATGGGTCAGTGGGTACCGGAAAAAGTCATATGGCAACCGCAGTTGGGGTTGCTGCCTGTAACAACAATAAGAGGGTCAAGTTTTACCGGACGGCAGCGCTGGTTAATGATCTGCTTGATGCCAAGGCAGCAGGAACCATCAAACGGTTATTAAAAAAGCTAGAAAAGGCAGACTTGTTGATCTGTGATGAATGGGGGTATATTCCTTTTGCCAAGGAGGGTTCCCAGTTGTTGTTTCAGGTCATATCCCAGTGCTATGAAAGGAGGAGTTTAATTATTACCACCAACCTGGAATTCAGTAAATGGAATGGAATATTCTATGATGAGAAGCTAACCAGTGCCATTATTGATAGAGTGATACACCACAGTCATTTATTAGTATTCACTGGTGACAGTTACAGGCTAAAAAATTCCACTATTAATTGTTAAAAAAAGGGAAATTGGGGTGCTAGAAAATTAATCTTCCGAATGCTAGAATTTTAAGTTGCCAAAAACAATTGCCCTCACATAAAAGCAATTGCATAATATCATGATAACCTATACAATATAGATAGGTAGAAAAGTGTATCTTGAGAATAAAAATATTAAAAAATTGGAGGGATATTCTGTGAAAGAAGTCACTAGAAAAGTAATTGAAAAACTGATCGAAGAGAAGGATGATATTTGTATTTCAATTTATATGCCTACCAGGGCCGCTGCTAGTAGTGAAGTGAAAAAGATGCCCATTCAATTGAAAACTCTCCTAAACAATGTGAAGAAAAGTCTATCCGAAAACCATAGCCTGGATAGCAGAGAAATAGATAAATTATTAAAGCCGGCTGCAGATTTGATTGGAGATAGAGTTTTTTGGCAGAATCAAAAACAGGGACTAGCAATGTTTGTTAACACAAAACAATTCAGTTATTACCGACTACCCAGTGAAATGCCGGAAATGGCTACAGTTAGCCAGTACTTCAATATTGTTCCTTTGATTCCGGAGGTCATGTTTAATCATATTTATTATGTTCTTGCCTTAAGCAGGAATCATAATAGATTATTTCGTTGTACAAAAGGCAGTGTAGAGAAGAGGGATATTGAAGGAGTTCCGGAAAGTATTCAAGAAATCTTGCAATATGATGAATCTGAAAAGACACTTCAGTATCATTCTGGTGGCGGAGAAGCAGCTATTTTTCATGGACAGGGTGTAGTCGATGATGAAAAGAAGGAAGAACTGTTACAGTATTTTCGGATGATTGACCAGGGATTAAATAAATACCTTCATCCAAAAAATAAAAAACAGAAATTACCATTAATCGTGATGTGTGTAAAAGAATTATTCCCACTTTATAAGGAAATAAACACCTATCCTTATTTGCTGGAGAAAAATATAGAAGGAAATCCGGATGATGCTTCACCTGATTCAATTAAAAATAATGCCTGGAATATAGCCTCTGAGTATTTCCATAATCAACTTGAGGATATTAATAGAATGTACCATGATTTAAAGGGGACAGGGAAGACATCTACTCAATTAGAAGATATCGTCTCTGCTTCTTATTTTAGCCGAGTTGAAAATTTATTAATAAAGAAGAATATTTCACAATATGGCACATTTGATGCGGAAGAGAATAAGGTTCAAATGGCCGAAGAAGGAAATGGAAAACACCGGCAATACGATTTGTATAATTTTGCTGCCATTCATACTCTTTCTAATGGCGGTCAGGTATATGTACTTGAAGAAGATGAGATGCCTGATGGTGAAAATATAATTGGGATGTTTAGATTTTAAAATGGTATCGAGTATGTAGTATGTGGTATGTAGTGAAATACTGTGAGAATAAGTGTGAGAAAATCGTCGTTAGTTGCCGGTAATATGTATTTAACTGAAAACCAAAAACAAATAACTTTTTTAGTTCTTGGATCTTGTATTTTACTTCCTCCCCCTCACCCTAACCCTCTCCCACCGTGGGGAGAGGGAAAGATTAAAAATTCTCCAATGGGGAGAGGGAAATGATCAAATATTCTCCGTGGGGAGAGGGAAATGATCAAATATTCTCCTTGGGGAGAGGGAAATGATCAAATATTCTCCTTGGGGAGAGGGGAATGCCCAGAAACATGTTTTTGGTTTATTGTTTTTTGTTTTTAGTAAGGCTAACAACAGATATCGGGTTTTCAAGGAAGTAATAATGGAAAGTTGCAATATTGGAAGAAGGGAATAATGGTTTTATCTACCATTCATGCAAATTGTAACATATGTCCTGAATAAATAATTTTTTTATTTAACTTGTAACTCTTACTTATATTTTTTCGGTATATGTTATACGGAATACTATATACGATTTTAATTGTTAGACCGGGTGACCGGCAGACCGGTAGACGGGCAGACCAAAATAATTGGGCGACCGGCAAACTGGTAAACCGGTAAAATAAATATTTCGCACCTTGCATCTTGATAATTGCTGAAACAGGTAAACCGTTAAGCTAACTATTTTACTTCCTCCCCCTCACCCTAACCCTCTCCCACCGTGGGGAGAGGGGAATGTTTTAATATCCACCGTGGGACGACTGTAAATAAATTCTATGTTCATCGGCTGTGACTCGATACCCGATACACGAAAAAAACTATTGGAAATGTTTTAATATCCACCGTGGGGAGATGGAAATGTTTTAATATCCACCGTGGGGAGAGGGGAATGATCAAAAAACTGACGACTGTATTTACTAACGAATAAATACTAACTACCAACGGTTAGTTGTGACTCGATACCACATACTCAATACTATTTCTGTTTACACTCCGACATGCAAGTGATACAATACCCTAAGTATTTAAAAATATTTTATTGATGGTTAGTTATGCGAATTAGTATTCAATCATTGGGGTGTCCAAAAAATTTTGTAGATAGTGAAGTTATCTGTGGTTATCTGTTGGAGAAAAAATATACCCTGACTAACGAAATAGAAAATGCAGATGTGGCAATTATTAACACATGCAGTTTTATTCAACCGGCAGTAGAAGAATCAATTGATGCAATCCTGCAGACAGCCAGGCTAAAAAAGGAAGGTAAATTAAAATATATTATTGTGGCAGGTTGTTTGTCGCAAAGATACAAGCAGCAGGATTTGATTGAATCTCTACCGGAAGTGGATGCTTTTATAGGGGTGGACGAAATAAGTAAAATAGATAAGATTATTGAGAAACTTGATACAGTAAATCTAAATTCTGCTATATTTCAGGTTAATCCAAAACCTTGTTTTATTTATGATGAAAAATCTCCACGCTTTCTGCTTACTCCACGGCATTATACTTATCTCAAGATAGCAGAAGGTTGTAATAACGGTTGCACCTATTGCCTGATACCTCATATCAAAGGTCGATATCGCAGCCGTACCATTGAGTCTGTACTTACTGAGGTTCAAAATCTTACTGCTGACTATCCTTTAAAAGAAATTATATTGGTTGCTGAAGATACAACTTACTATGGAATGGACCTTTACGGCAAGTTGGCCTTATCAGAGTTACTGCAGAAGATGGTTAAACTACCCTGGGATGAGGAGCAAAGGATTCGAATATTATATACTCACCCGGCACACTATGATGACTATTTAATCGAAACAATTGCCCAAAATCCCATAATATGCCCTTATCTTGATATTCCATTACAACATATCAGCAATAATGTTTTGAAAAGAATGAATCGCAAGATTTGTCAGAAAGACATTCTTAAACTTATAAAAAAGTTAAGAGATAGAATTCACGGTTTGACTATCAGAAGCACTTTTATTGTTGGCTTTCCGGGTGAAACAGATGACGATTTTCAGCAGCTATATGACTTTATCAAGGAATATCGCCTTGAAAAAGTAGGCGTTTTCCCTTTTTATAATGAAGCTGAATGTCCTGCTAGCCGTTTGTCTGAACATGTTCCCGAAAGCATTAAAAAAGCACGGTTGGACAAGTTAATGAGACTACAGCAGGAAATTTCGCTGGAATTGCAGATTGCCAAAATCGGCAAAGAAAAGCGCGTTCTAATTGATGAAGTTTCCGAAAAAAATAAAAAAATATTATTAGGTCGTTCATGCAGTGAAGCCCCGGAAATAGACGGCAATATAACTGTGTTAAAAGGAGACTATCGGGATGTTGGTAAATGGGTAGATGTAAAAATAATTAATGCACATCCTTATAATTTGGTAGGGGAAAAGATTTGCAAATAAGAAACAGAAATCGGTATAATGTTGATATATTAAGCACATCATGAAAGGATTTGTACTTTGATAAAAGAAAGAAACAAAAAACTCTGGCAGGAAATTATCAAGAGCAGGGAAAAACCTTCTGCTTTTTTAATAACTAACCCGAAAAATATTTTTTATCTATCTGGATTTAGCGGAGAAGGTATTTTGCTATCTACTGCTGAAAAAAAATACCTCATCACCGATTCGCGTTATACTGAACAGGCAAACCAGGAAGCTCAGGATTGTCAAATCATTATACAGGATATGAATCAAGTTGATGCCCAGACTAAATCACTGTATACACTAATTTCGGACCTTAATATTAAAAAAATAGGTTTTGAATCAAACTCACTCCAGGTTAGCAAATACCTTAAATATCAATCGAGCATGCCTCGATTGATATTATATCCTTTTGAAAATGTTATTGAAAAATTGCGTATGATAAAAGATTCCCATGAAATTGAGCTAATGAAAAAGTCTGCCAGAATTGCTACAAATTCTTTTCTTCAAACAATTCCTTCAATACAAAATAATATTTCCGAACTTGCCATCGCTGCTCAATTAAATTATAATATGCGAAAAAATGGTGCAAAAAAAGAAGCTTTTGATTTAATAGTTACTTCCGGCGAGAGAGGAACATTGATTCATGGTGAGCCTTCCACTAAGAAGATAAGAGAAGGGGAGCTAATTATTGTAGATTTTGGCTGTATATTTGAGATGTATCATTCTGACTGTACCCGTTCTTTTATTTTAGGTGATACCGATAGTGAAAAAAAGAAAATATTTGATATTATTAAAAAAGCACAAATAGAAACATTACAACAGGTGAAAGCTGGGAAGAGGTGTTGTGAGCTGGATGGTTTTGCACGAAGAATAATAAGGGAAAGCGGCTATGGAGATTATTTCAGTCATTCATTAGGCCATGGTGTAGGCCTTGATATCCATGAACTTCCCCGTCTGAGCTCAAATGACCAAACCATTCTCCAACCAGGCATGGTTGTAACAATTGAACCGGGTATCTATCTACCAGGTGTTGGAGGGGTTCGAATCGAGGATACTATTCTGGTGACAGAAAAGGGATGCCAAATACTAACCTTATTGCCAAAAGAATTATCTATTTCTGATTATGATAAAGAAGAATTTAATGATGTTATCATATAAATTGGCAGTTATAGTGTTATAGATAAAGATTTATTTAAATATTTATGGGAGATATATTTTTAGGTATAAATTAAAGGAGGAAGGCAATTGAACTTAAAAAAGACCGATGAGGAAATATTTCAACTTATCCAGAAGGAAGAAGAAAGACAGAATTATACCCTGGAGCTTATTGCTTCAGAAAATTTTGTTAGTGATGCAGTTTTAGAGGCACAGGGCTCTGTTTTAACCAATAAATATGCTGAGGGATACCCCGGAAAGAAATATTATGGAGGATGTCAATTTATCGATGAAGTGGAAACCCTGGCTATTAACAGGGCAAAGAAATTGTTTTCAGCCGACCATGCTAATGTACAACCGCATTCCGGTTCTCAAGCCAATATGGCGGTATATTTCAGTGTATTAAAACCCGGGGATACTATTTTATCAATGAATCTGGCTCATGGTGGTCATTTGACCCATGGTAGCCCGGTTAATTTTTCCGGCAAATTATATAATATAATTCCCTATGGAGTAAAGAAAGAGACCGGACGAATTGATTATGACCAGCTCAGGGACTTGGCCTTAGAAAGTAAACCTAAAATGATTGTAGCAGGTGCCAGTGCTTATCCGAGGGAAATTGATTTTGCAAAGTTTGGTGAAATAGCAGATGAAGTTGGTGCCTATCTCATGGCAGACATTGCCCACATTGCCGGCTTAATTGTAGCAGGAGAACATGTTAGCCCAATACCATACTGTCATTTTGTTACCACTACTACCCATAAGACTTTGCGTGGACCCAGGGGTGGAATGATTCTTTGCCAGCAGGATTTAGCTAAACTGGTTGACAAAAGTATCTTTCCTGGCATTCAGGGCGGTCCCTTGATGCATGTAATAGCTGCAAAGGCAGTTTGCTTTAAGCAGGCAATGCAAAGTGATTTCATTACTTATCAAAAACAGATTAAGAAAAACGCTATTGCTCTTGCCCAAAAATTAATGGATATGGACTATCAGTTAGTTTCTGGCGGTACTGATAATCATCTGATGCTGATTGATTTAAGGAATAAAGGAATTACCGGAAAACAAGCCGAAAAAGCGCTGGAAGATTCAGGTATAACGGTAAATAAAAATGCAGTTCCCTTTGATACCCAACCGCCGATGGTTACCAGCGGTATTCGTGTTGGTACTCCTGCTATGACAACCCGGGGCATGAAAGAAGAAGAAATGATTATTATTGCTGAATTGATTGACCGGGTAATTAGTGATATTGAAAGCGAGCAAATAAAAAAAGAAGTCCGGAATGAAGTTAAAGAATTGTGCAAGCAATTTGTTGGATAAATATTTTCTTATCAAACGACTAATTTTACTCGATACTAATATAAAACTGAGATTGATTTCATTTCCTCCCCCTTGAGGGGGGAGGATAAAGGTAGGGGAGAGGGAAATATAGGGAAAGGGTAAATAATGGTGACAGTTCCGTTTGTGGCACTATCTCCGAAATTTCTTAGATACTGTTATTTATAAACTGAATTGCCATGAATGGCAAAGCTATCTCTCTTAATGACAATTATTCGTCAGTATCAGTATGCAGTATGTAGTCAAATAAGTGAGAATAAGCTTAAAGCAAAATTGAAGAAAAAAAAATATGTTGGATTTAGAGGAAGTCTGTCTTAATTATTAGTTTTATAGTTGCTCGATTGTTACTTGCCAAGAATACTATATTGTATTTTGACTCGATACACGATACTGTATACTTGATACTAGTTTTAACTGATAACTGATAAATAAAAACAGTTTTTACTATCGACTAAATACTAAATAGCAAAGACTTTTTTAGTAAGTATGTGTTATAATCAAACAATTATTTTGTAGTTATAATAATTAATTGTTGAAGGAGGATCGTCATTGATTTCCACAAGTGATTTTAAAAACGGATTAAGTATTGAGCTCGATCAGGATTTATATATTATTATTGAATTCCAGCATGTAAAGCCGGGCAAAGGAGGAGCTTTTGTCAGAACGAAATTAAAAAACTTTCAAACCGGAGCGGTTATTGACAAAACTTTCCGGGCCGGTGAAAAGGTTGAACAGGCTATTGTTGATCGTAAAGATATGCAATATATCTATAATGACGGACATGACTATTACTTTATGGATAAAGATAATTATGAACAAATTCCCATTAATCATGACCAGATCGGAGATTCTGCGGATTTATTGAAAGAAGGCAATGATGTGCAGATTACTTTTTGGAAAGGTAGAGTTATGGGTGTAGAACTTCCTGGCAGTATTGCCCTGGAGGTAGTTAATACCATACCAGGTGCAAAGGGTAATACAGTATCAGGAGCATTAAAGCCAGCGACTCTAGAAACCGGTGCAGTTGTCCAGGTTCCACTTTTTATTAAAGAAGGGGATATTATTAAAGTTAATTCTAAAGACAAGAAATACCAGGAGAGAGTGCAGTAAGAAATAAAAAATTCAAGGGGATAATAATATCATCCATTGAAAGGAATTTTTATGGAATTTGCAACAGTTAATACTGATAAAGGGAATATAAATATTTCCAGAATGACTATAGAATCATTAATCCATCTGGTATTAAAGGATATCAAGGGTGTTGTGGTACCCGGAAAGACAAGATTAAGGGAATTAAGCAATAAAATCAAGCAGAGTACACAGGAGAAAAATGAAGGAACCCCCCAGGAAATAAAAATTGAAATAAAGCCTGATTCCGTTATCATAAATCTTTTCCTAATTATAAATTATGGTATAAGAATTCCTGATTTAACCTGGGAAATACAGGCAAAAGTAAAGGAAAAATTAAAGGAAGTAGCTGGATTGGATATAAACATAATTAATATTCACATAAATGGTATTCGTTATCCTAATAAATATCAAAATAAAGATAAATTGATAATTCCAGAAATGTTTGTAAAAATATTTTGACGAAATAGAAGAAGATTAATTTGACAAGAAAAAATAGAGGAAGCAATGGGAAACAGAAGAACATCCAGAGAAATGGCACTCAAAATCCTTTTCCAGGTAGACTTGGTTCACTGTAATGTGGATGATGCTAGCAGCTACACATTTCAGACTGAACAAATTATGCAGCTCAATGACCCTGATGCCATTATTGATTTTTCTCTGCAATTGGTGAGAGGCGTGCTCAGTAATCTTACTGATATTGATCCTTTGATTAGGGAACATGCCAGCCATTGGACAATTGAAAGGATGGCAAATATTGATAGAAATATATTGCGAATTGCCATCTATGAAATTGTTTTTATTGAAAATATACCAAAAAGCGTATCTATTAATGAAGCCGTAGAATTAGCTAAAAAGTATAGCACTGAAGGCTCCTTTGGTTTTGTTAATGGAGTACTGGGGAAAATTGAAAAAAGCAACCAGTATTAATAATAATGAAATATTTAATGATTCAGATTCAGGTTTAATATGTCTTCAAACCAATTAAATAAAAAAGTATATTCCGTTAGTAATATTACTCGACATATACAGCAACTATTTAATGCGGATCCGCTTTTACGTAATGTAACAATCCTTGGAGAATTAAGCAATTTTAAGTATCACTCATCCGGCCATATGTATTTTGTATTGAAAGATGACCAATGCCAAATAAGATGTGTCATGTTTCGTGGCAGTAACCTTGGCTTGAGTTTCGACCCCTCTGATGGAATGGAAGTAAGAGCGACGGGAGATGTCCGTGTTTATGAAAAGAGAGGGGAATACCAGTTTTATGTATTCCAGATGGCCGAGGCGGGTAAGGGAGCACTTTTTGCGGCCTTTGAAGCTTTAAAAGAAAAGTTGAAAGCGGAAGGATTATTTAAGCAGGAAATCAAGAAAAGTTTACCTAAAATTCCCCGGAAAATAGCCGTAATAACCTCACCAACAGGAGCAGCTATAAGAGATATCATTTCTGTTACTTTGCGAAGGTTTCCCAATATTCATATTATAGTAGTTCCCGCTCAGGTTCAAGGTACTGAGGCAGCTTCACAAATTGCTAAAAATATTAAATTTCTCAATCTAGCTTTACCTGACCTGGATTTTATTATTATAGGGAGAGGGGGAGGTTCTATTGAAGAGTTATGGGCTTTTAATGAGGAGATATTAGCTAGGCAAATCTATTCTTCCAGGATTCCTATAGTATCGGCTGTTGGTCATGAAACGGACTTTACTATTTCGGATTTTGTAGCAGACCTTCGGGCTCCTACACCCTCCGGAGCAGCCGAAATGACTATTCCGGATAAAGAGAGCCTGCTAATACATCTTGGCTTATTAAAAGGCAAACTTAACCGCATGATGAATCATATTTTGGAGCTAAAAAGACAGCAATACTTCAATATCGTTGAGAACTTGAAATATCAAAGCCCAAAAAACAAAATATTGCAACACCTTCAGACCCTTGATGATTTAACTAACCGTTTAAATTTAAATATGAAGCATATTATTGGCATGAATGAAAATTTATTAGCAAAATATAAAGAAAAAATAATTACTCTGAGTCCCAAGGCTGTATTGAAGCGAGGATATAGCATTTGTTTCAAAATGCCTAAGAAAATAATTGTAAAGAAAACAGAACAAGTGGAAAAAAACAATCTAATTGAAATCATGGTTAGCGATGGTATTATCTCAGCTAATGTCTCAGGAAAGGAGAGTTGTAAATGAATGATAAGAAGAAAAAAGTTAAGGAAATATCTTTTGAAGATTCTTTAAAGAAATTAGAAGAAATTGTTGAAGAATTAGAAAAGGGTGAACTAAGCCTGGATGAAGCCTTGAAATTATATGAAGAAGGTATGGAATTTTCTGATAAATGTATGGAAAAATTAAATGAATCTAAACAAAAAGTAGAAAAAATAACCAAAGAGGGAAATAATAAATATCACACCGAACCATTTTCCGTGCAGAATAATGAAGAGGATGAAAAAGAATAAATGGAATTAAGTTCCTATATGAAGGAAAAGAAAAGAATTATTGATAGATATTTAGAAGAGGAACTTCCTTTGGAAAATCAAAATCCTTCTATTGTGCATAGGTCTATCCGCTATAGTGTTTTAAACGGAGGTAAAAGAATACGTCCCATACTTACCATGATGGTTGCTGAGTTATTAGGCCAAGATTATAAAAAAGTATTACCCGCTGCTGCCGGAATTGAACTTATCCATACTTTTTCCCTGGTGCATGATGATCTGCCTTGTATGGATGATGATGATTATCGACGTGGAAAATTAACCAATCACAAAGTTTTCGGTGAGGCAATGGCAATTTTAACCGGAGATGCACTGTTAGTTATGGGTTTAGATTTTATTTGCCGAAATGCTCAAATAGAAGGTGTGAAAAAAGATTCTGTTGTTGAAGTAGTGCAAAATATTCTGGAAATGCTTGGAACCCAGAAGATGTTAGGTGGTCAGGTGGATGATATTAGCTGGCATAATCAAAAAAATAATGCTGATTTTATAGAGGATATTTATTCAAGAAAAACATCTGCTTTGATTTGTGCATCACTAAAAACCGGGGCTTTGTTACTAAAGGCAAGTAAAAAACAAATTGAAGCCCTGGAAACATATGGTGAAAAGATTGGACTGGCTTTTCAAATTATCGATGATATTATTGACTTGCAGGAGGATAAGAAGATTGATGATAAGCCTACTTATCCGGTGATATTCGGGGTAAAAAAATCTGAAGAAGTTGCACATCAATATTGTAATCAAGCCAAGGAAAGTATTTCTTTATTTGGGGGGAAAGCCCAATTGTTTTATGAATTGGCTGATTTTGTAGTTAGCCGCAAAAAATAAAAATATTATCTTTTTAAGAAAGATTGAAAGAATTACATTGTAAATATTCATTGAACGGGAGGAAACATGCTAAGATCTTTTAATCGTAAATATGACCAGATTAGACCGATTACTGTAACTCGTAATTATATAAAATATTCTGAGGGTTCGGTATTAATTGAAATGGGTGATACCAAAAGCACTGTCTGTACACGGCAAGCGTGTAGAAGAGAAGGTACCTCTTTTTGAGGGGTCCAAATGGATTACCGCTGAATACTCCATGCGATACTCAGGCAAAACCAGATTCGTAATATGCGAGATTCCGTTAAAGGGAAAATAAATGGTAGAGCTCAGGAAATTCAGCGACTGGTCGGCCGTTCTTTAAGAGCTGTAACCGATCTGGATATACTTGGTCCGAGGATGATTTGGCTTGATTGTGATGTGATTCAGGCAGATGGCGGAACCAGGACTACTCAACGCAGGTCTTTATTAAGCAAGTGACAGATGCCATAAAATATTTAAAATCTGAAAAGAAAATTGAAAAATTCCTGTTAAACATTATCTTGCTGCTACAAGCGTAGGGATTGTTGATGGTGAAATGCTACTCGATCTTGAGTTTAAAGAAGACAGCTGCGCACAGGTTGATATGAATATAGTAATGACCGAGAGGCAGGAAGTTGTTGAAATACAGGGGACTGCAGAAGACCGTCCTTTCTCTATGCGAAATCTAACCAATAAGATTAGAATTAATTGAACCTCAATCACAGGTTGTTGAAGAAAAGAAATCATCGGGGAGTTATGTTAAAATTAGTTCTGCTACTCGTAAGAGGGAAAAATAAAAGAGACAAGCATAAACTAAAGAATATCCTGTTATTGTTGAGGCCCATCACGATTATCCCGAGATTCCGGAAATTGAGGAAATCGGCAAAACATTTGCTGAAAATGCTTCAATAAAGGCAAAAACAGTTGCAAAATGGACAAAATTGCCTGCTCTGGCCGATGATTCTGGCCTGGAGATTGATTTTCATTGGGAAACCGAATCTATTCCTCCAGATGGGGAAGAAACAGACCAGGAAAGAATAAAAAAGTTCTTGATACTCTTCAAAATACAAAAAGTGAGCAAAGAGAGGCTCGTTTTGTATAAGTATGAGCTGGCTCTACCTGGACAGGGAAACTACAAAACAAAAGGAATATGTTCAGGCAGAATCACTCTTACGCCGAAAGGAGCTGAAGGATTTGGCTATGACCCTATTTTTATTCCCGATGGTTATGACCAGATTGTTGAATGGAAAGAATGGTTAAAACAGGATAAGTCATCGCGCTGTTGCTCTGAAAAATGATTAAGATTATTGTTGAACATTTCAAACTTAGCAATGAACATAAATTATTTTATTAAAACCATTTATTCTTTATAGATATTTTTCTTTATACTAGTACTATCTGTTTCATAGGAAAATAAGAAAGAGAACTTTGTTGACTTCTCTAATGATATACTATATAATACTCTTGTTTCGGGGTGTAGCGCAGTTTGGTTAGCGCACCTGCTTTGGGAGCAGGGGGCCGGAGGTTCAAATCCTCTCACCCCGACCATGAGCGGGAATAGCTCAGTTGGTAGAGCACTAGCCTTCCAAGCTGGTTGTCGCGGGTTCGAGACCCGTTTCCCGCTCCATATTTTGAAAATTTATAACTGCGCCTGTAGCTCAATTAGGATAGAGCAACGGACTTCTAATCCGTAGGCTGGGGGTTCGACTCCCTCCGGGCGCGCCATGAATAGTGTTGTAAGCGTACTTGGTGGGCGTAGCTCAGTCAGGTTAGAGCCCTGGATTGTGGCTCCAGTGGTCATGGGTTCAAATCCCATCGCTCACCCCATTTTGAGCGCTCGTAGCTCAACTGGACAGAGCTGTGGACTTCGGATCCAAGGGCTGGGGGTTCGACTCCCTCCGAGCGCGCCTAAATAGAGTTTTCAGGGGAGACTTCCCCTGAACATATTCTGGCTACTACCAGAAGATATCTTGTAAAGTTTAAGTTTTTGAATTAGTTTTTGAAGTATTCTTTGAGGGGTTTCAGGGGAGACTTCCCCTGAACATATTCTGGGCCGTTAGCTCAGTTGGTAGAGCACCTGACTTTTAATCAGGGTGTCACAGGTTCGATACCTGTACGGCCCACCAATTTTAATAAGAAACCTGCGAGGGTGGTGGAATTGGTAGACACGCTGGATTTAGGATCCAGTGGGTAACTCCATGCGGGTTCGAGTCCCGCCTCTCGCACCAGATAATAAAAAATGTGATAATACACAAGGAAAACAAAAAATTAAAAACATTCAAAATAATATTTTATAAAAGGAAAAAATGATAGTGCAAAAAATCTGCCGCAAAGAACATTTGCGGTTTTATTGTGATTGAGCAAATATCCGTGGAGGTAGAATAAAAATATGATTCATATTGAAAAAGGTAAGAAAGAAAACAATAAAATAGAAATTAAAGTAACCGTTGAGCATGATCAGGTTCAGCAGGAGTTTAACAATATTTACCATGAACTGTCTCAAAAAGTAAAAATACCGGGATTCCGAACAGGTCGTATTCCAACTAATATATTGGAAATGAATTTGGGTAAAGAATATATTAATCATCAAGTTGCTGAAAAACTCATTAAAGAAACTTATCTTGAAGCAATAGACCAGAGTAAACTTGACCCAATTGATGTACCCAAAATTGACCTGGTGCAGATTGATAAAGAGAAACCATTCATCTATAAAATGAATTTAGAAGTAAAACCTGATATTGAAATACCCAAATTGAGTGATATAGTAATTGAAAAGAAAATAGCAAAAGTTACCGAGAAAGAGATAAACGAAGATTTGGAAAGAATCAGGGAAAGCCATGGAAAATTAAAAGAGGTTTCCGATAGAGAATCTAAAATGGGTGATTTTTTAGTTATTGATTATGATACCTTTGTTGATGATAAACCAATTCTGATGGTGCAAAAGGAAAACAAATGATTCAGCTGGGAGATAAAATTCCAAAGGAGTTTAATGAAAATTTAGTTGGTTTAAAGCCTGGGGATGAAAAAGAAATAAAAATGAAAGTTCCGGAAGACGTGAATGATAAGAAAGTTGCCGGGAAAGAAATAACATATCTGATTAAATTGGCTGATATAAAAGAAAAAGAACTTCCACCTTTAGATGATGAATTTGCCAAAATTTCAGGTGATTATAAGAACCTGGAGGAATTGAAGAAACACATTAACAAACAACTAACTGAGAAAGCAAAATATCAGGCGGAAAGTGAATTCAATGAAAATTTGATGGAAAAAATAGCAGAAAAATGTGATTTTGCAGTACCTGAAGTTTTGATTGATAAACAGGTAGAAAATATGATGAGTAATCTGCAAGAAGATTTAAAGAATAGAAACATGAGCATGGAAGACTATTACAAAATGATTAAAGCCGACGAAGCTAAGGTAAAGAAAGAGTATCGGCCTTTGGCAGAAAAGCAGATTAAAAAGGAATTGGTTCTTGACAAAATAATTCAAGATGATAAAATAACTGCCACTGAAGAAGATGTCAATAAAAAAATTGAAGAAATTGCCGAAAGCACCAACCAAAAGCCGTTGAAAGTAAGGGCAATGTTTGAAAAAAATAAAACATTAGATAATATAAAAGAGCAGATTAAAAGAGAAAAAGTAATTGAAATATTATCCAAACAAGTTAAGGTTAATGAAAAATAAAGGAGGTCCTTTACTATGAATTTAGTACCAATTGTAGTGGAAAAAACTCCTCAGGGAGAAAGATCCTATGATATATATTCGCGTTTATTAAAAGAGAGAATAATATTTTTGGGAACAGAAATTGATGACCAGGCTGCTAATATTATTATTGCTCAATTACTGTTTTTGGAAGCAAATGAACCGGAAAAAGATATATTTATCTATATAAACAGTCCTGGTGGTTCGGTTAGTTCAACCATTGCCATCTATGATACTATTCAATATATAAAATCTGATGTATCAACCATTTGTATTGGCATGGCTGCCAGCGGAGCTGCTTTGATTCTTGCCTCCGGTGCAAAAGGGAAACGGTCTTCTTTGCCTAATTCCAGAATTATGTTACATCAACCGTTAGGCGGAGCTCAGGGTCAGGTTTCTGATATAGAAATTCAGACCAAGGAATTACTAAGAATTAAGAAAAAAATCAATGAGATTTTAACTTATCACACTAATCAGCCATTAGAGAGAATAGAAAAAGATACTGACCGGGACTTTTTTATGACCGGTGATGAGGCAAAAACATATGGCGTTGTTGATGAAGTGATTAGGAAGCGTGTTTGATTTTTAAAAAAATAGATTGAGGTGTTTTAAATGAAATGTTCATTTTGCGGGAAAGACCAAAGTGAAGTCAAAAAAATTGTTTCAGGTCCTAATGGGGTCAATATCTGCAGTGAATGCATTCAAGTTTGCAGTTATATCCTGAAGGAGGACAAAAAAAAGAAAAGTGATGAACATTTTTCTATAAAGAATATTCCTATTCCTGAAGAGATTAAAAAATATCTTGACCAATATGTTATTGGACAGGAAAAAGCCAAGAAGATTCTTTCTGTTGCAGTTTATAACCATTATCAGAGAATTAAGAATAATCTTTCCGGGGGTCAAGTTGGTAAAAATTCTAAAAAATCTGATGATTTTGTCGAAATGGAGAAGAGTAATATCCTTTTATTAGGACCAAGTGGCTGTGGTAAAACTCTTTTAGCCCGAACATTGGCAAAAAAACTTGAGGTTCCTTTTGCTATTGCAGATGCCACTACTCTAACTGAGGCAGGATACGTCGGTGATGATGTGGAGAATGTTCTATTAAAGTTATATCATGCTGCAGATGAAGATCTCGATAAAGCTCAAAATGGGATAATATATATTGATGAAATAGATAAAATAGCTCGTAAATCAGAGAACCCTTCTATTACCCGAGACGTTTCCGGAGAAGGGGTTCAGCAGGCGTTGCTAAAAATTATAGAAGGCACTGTTTCCAGTATGCCCATGCAAGGGGGTAGAAAACATCCCCATCAAAAGAATATTGAGATTGATACTTCCCAGATACTTTTTATCTGTGGAGGTTCGTTTGAAGGATTAGAAAATATTATCAAGAGTAGAATGCAGGCTCACCAAATCGGTTTTAATGCCGACATTTATGGTGATGGTAGTAGATATAGTAATATTAAATCAATCCTTCCCAGTGTACTGCCGGAAGATTTAATAAAATTCGGGTTAATTCCTGAATTGGTCGGACGCCTGACAATTATTTCAACTATTAACAATCTCGAAAAGGAAGCACTGGTAGATATCCTGACTAAACCGAAAAATGCAGTTACTCTGCAGTATCAACGGATATTGCGTAACCAGGGAGTCGAGCTGAAATTTACACGTCCAGCTTTAGAAGCAGTAGCAAAGAAAGCATTGAGCAGAAAGACAGGTGCTAGAGGACTAAGGTCAATTATCGAGGAATCAATGCTGGATATCATGTATCAGATTCCCTCACTGAAGAATATCAAAGGATGTACTATTACCAAAAAAGTTATTGAAGATAATGAAATTCCAATATTAATTGAAGATAATAATACTAAGAAAGAAAGAGAAACTGCCTGACACAGGCAATTTCTCTTTCTTGACATCTTGACACAAACATTGTAACATATCACCAGTATTAAATAACTTGGCAATGAAGGGATTTAGTAAATATTAATCTGATAAATTCAGTTTATATTGAATGTCCTCCCTGAGCCTTTTCCCGAAATATAAAAGTAAGTTTTATCGGTTGTACCGTTAACACTATATTGAGAGCCTGTTCTTATCATGTGATTACCAGAGAACAGGAATTAAGGTGGTACCGCGAACCCTTTCCGTCCTTAAAAAGGATGAAAAGGGTTTTTTTATGAAAACATTCTCATAATTTTACTAAAACAAAAAGAAGATACAGGAGAATATAGTATGGAAAAACAACAACAAAGTCAATTACAATCTGTTTATAATCCAAAAATAGTGGAAGATCATTGGTATCAATTTTGGTTAGAAAATGATCTTTTTACTGCCAGAGAGAATAAAGATAAGAGAAAAAATTATTCTATTGTCATGCCACCGCCCAATATCACTGGTTCATTACATATTGGACATGCACTGAATAATACATTGCAAGATATTATTATCCGCTGGAAAAGGATGCAAGGATATAATGTTCTCTGGCTTCCCGGAACTGATCATGCCGGTATAGCTACTCAAAATGTGGTAGAAAGGGAAATTGCCAAAGAAGGCAAAACAAGGTATGACCTTGGAAGGGAAGAGTTTACAAAACGGGCTTGGCAATGGCGTGAAAAATATGGCTCAAATATTCTAAACCAGCTAAAAAAAATGGGCTGCTCCTGTGACTGGTCTCGCTTAAGGTTTACACTGGATGAGGGATTATCAAAGGCAGTAAGAAAAGTATTTGTTACATTATATCAGGAAGGCCTTATCTATCGTTCTAATTATGTAATTAACTGGTGTCCTCGCTGTAAAACGGCATTAGCGGATATTGAGGTTGAACAGAGAGAAGAAAATGCCAAACTCTATTACGTCATTTATCCATTAAAAGAATCAGTAGAAGAAACTATTGTTGTTGCTACTACCCGTCCCGAAACGATGCTTGGTGATACCGCAATTGCCGTTAATCCTAAAGATAAGCGTTACGAAAAATATATTGGTAAGATAGCTATATTGCCCTTGGTTGGCAGAGAACTACCCATTGTAGCTGATGACTATGTGGACCCGGAATTTGGAACCGGTGCAGTCAAGATTACCCCGGCACATGATTTAAATGATTTTGAATTAGGCAAGAGGCATAAACTTGAGGAAATAAATATATTAAATGATGATGGGACCACCAATCAAAATGCCGGAGAGTATATTAATATGACTGCTCTTGAGTGCCGGAAAAAAGTACTGGAGGACCTTAAAGATAAAGGGTATTTAAAAAAAGTAGAGAATTACAAACATTCAATAGGACATTGTTATAGATGTGATACAGTGATTGAACCCTATCTTTCAAAACAGTGGTTTGTTAAGATAAAGGATTTGGCAAAACCGGCAATTGATGCTGTCGAGAGTAATGAAACAAGTTTTATTCCCAAAAGATGGTCTAAAGTTTATTTTGAATGGATGTATAATATCAGGGATTGGTGTATCTCGCGTCAGTTGTGGTGGGGACATCGTATTCCAGTATGGTATTGCAAGGATTGTGGCGAGATGATGGTGAGGATGGAAGACCCTTCCGAATGCTCCAAATGTCACAGCAAGAATATTGTTCAAGATAAAGATGTTCTTGATACCTGGTTTAGTTCAGCACTCTGGCCTTTTTCTACGCTTGGCTGGCCTGAACAAACTCCTGATTTAGAAGAATTTTACCCGACCTCTTTATTGGTTACTGGATTTGATATTATATTTTTCTGGGTTGCCCGAATGATGATGATGGGCATTAAGTTCAGAGGAGACATTCCTTTTGAAAAAGTGTTCATCAACCCCTTAATTAAAGACATTGAAGGGAAAAAAATGAGTAAATCAAAAGGAAACGTGATTGATCCTTTATTGATGATTGATCAATATGGTGCTGATGCTTTAAGAATGACCTTAGCTGCTCTAACAATTCAGGCAAATTACATTCGTTTGTCAAAGGATAAAATTGAGACATTTCGGAACTTTACCAATAAGATATGGAATGTTTCCCGCTTTTCTTTGACTCACCTTGAGGAGTTTAATCCCCAGGAAGTAAAGAAAGAAAACCTGGAATTTAGTTTATTTGATGAATGGATATTGAATCAATTAAATCAAACCATTAAAAAAGTATCTGATAGTCTGCAGAATTTTAAATTTAGTGATGCAGCTATGGCTATTTATGAATTTACCTGGAACTATTTTTGTGACTGGTATAGCAAGGAGTTAATTTTGGCGAAATTTATATCGTAAAGATTATAGTCTGAGAAGGAAATGGGCTCAATATGTCATGGTTCAAAAAATTTCATCATATCTCTATGCCATTACATCCTTTATGCCTTTATTACTGAAGAAATATGGCAAAAAATTCCACATAAGGAATTAAGTATCTCTATTTCCAGTTGGCCGGAATATAAAAAGGAAAAAGTAAAAAAGAATCTGGAAGAAAAAGTATCTACCATTCAGGAAGTTGTTAAAACTATTCGTAATATTAAAGCTGAAATGAATATTCCTCTTACTAAAGGCATTGATGTCTTTATTAAAGTTGTTGACAGCAGTAAGGGAAAATTGATAAAAGAACACTTGTCTTTCATAAAAAATCTTGCTCATGTTCAATCTTTTGAAGTAAGTGATTCAATGGAAAAACCGGAATACTCTGCTACAGGGGTTTTAGAAGATATAGAGATATTTGTTCCCCTAAAAGGAGTTATTGATTTGGATGCAGAAGTACATCGCTTAGAAAAAAAATTACAGAAGATTGAAAAAGACATGATTATCATTAATAAAAAATTGAACAATGCAGATTTTATCCAGAAGGCACCTGATAAAATTATTAAAAAAGAAAAAGAAAAAATAAAAGAACTAACTGATATACGTGATAGAATACAAAAAAATCTGAAAGCCCTAAAATCACTATGATAGATTATCATCAAGCAATTGAATATATATATGGTCTGAACAAATATGGGATTAAATTAGGTCTCAAGAACATTTCTTATTTACTTTCCCTTTTTGATAATCCCCATTTAAAGACCAAGGTAATCCATATTGCCGGCACAAACGGCAAAGGCTCCACAGCAGCAATGATATTTTCAATATTAAAAGCTGCCGGATATAAAGTTGGTTTGTATACTTCTCCGCACCTGGTTCATTTTCAGGAGAGAATGAGGATAAACGAAAAATTAATATCTCAGCATGATGTATGTTCTCTTTTGGAAAGGATAAAACCAGCTATAGATAAAGTAGCCAAAACAGAAGGATACCAGCATCCCACCTTTTTTGAGGTCATAACTACCATGGCGTTTGTTTATTTTTATGAAAGCAAGGCTGATTTTTCTATTATGGAAGCTGGTTTAGGTGGACGACTCGATGCTACTAATGTTTGCCAATCACTTGTTTCCGCTATTAGTCATATTGACTATGACCATATGGACAAGTTAGGAAATACTTTAACTGAAATTGCTCGTGAAAAAGGGGAAATTATTAAAGATAAGACATATGTAATAAATGCCGAACAATATCCGGAAGCAGATAGGGTAATTAAATCTATAGCAGAAGAAAGACAGGCTCCTGTATATTCGGTGGGGCAAGAGATCAAGCCATATCCAACTTATTCTGATTTAGAAGGAAACAATTTTAATTACTCTGGAATTTATCATAAATTTAATGATTTGCACATCCCGTTGTTGGGCGAATATCAGATTGAGAATGCTGCAATGGCCATTGCTGTAACAGAGTTATTAAATAAGATGGATTTTGTTATAAATGAGCAAGCAATTTTGAATGTCCTAAGAGATAGCCAATGGCCGGGTAGATTTGAAATTGTACAAAAAGAGCCAATGGTTATCCTGGATGGCGCCCATAATCCCAATGGAGTTGACCAATTCAGCAAAAATTTAAGGAAGTTTGTTCCGGATAAAAAAATTGTAGCGGTTTTGGGTATCTTTAGTGATAAAGACTATCTAGGTATTCTCAAGAATATTGTTCCTTTTGCAGACCAAATTATCATAACAATGGCAAACAATCCCCGGGCTACACCAACCCATATACTGGCTAGAGAAGCAGGCCGTTATATTAATCCTGATAAAATAATAGAAAAAACAACTGTTGATGCTGCTATTCAGGAATCTATCAGGATTGCTAAAAAAGATAGTGTAATTTGCGTAACCGGTTCATTGTACACTGTTGGAGAAGCAAAGGCCTATTTTCTCAAAAAGAAAAATTATGAGTAAAAGAAATTGTGGTCAGGAAAATAAGTAAAACAGAAAAGAAGAGGAGAATCAATTATGTTCAATCTTTCCAGACAGGAAAAAATTGTTTTTCTGATTATTATTTCAGCACTGTTAATAACTTTCAGTTGGAAATTATATAGTAAAGAAAAAGAGAGTATTACCATAGTACCAACTGCTGATATGGGTGAAAGTGATATCCGGGAAGAAAAAGAATTAATTGATAAAAAAATATGTATAGTTCATATTTCGGGGGCAGTTAACCAGCCTGGCGTGTATCAATTGACTGAAGGTGAACGTATAATTGATGCTGTGAAGATGGCTGGCGGGGAAATGGAAAAGGCAAATGTTGATGCTGTTAATCTAGCTGCACACCTTTATGATGGACAAAAAATAGTTATCCCATTTATTTCAGAAAACAAGGGAGATGAAGTTAACCAAAATGCTCTAGCGAATGAAGAAGTTCGTCAGCATGATTACTCCCTTAACAGCAGTTTATTAAATCTTAATGCCGTTACCTCTAATAAGTTAGAAACTTTGCCCGGCATCGGGCCGGCCTTAGCTGAGCGTATTCTTGCTTATCGCAAGAATCATGGTTTGTTTAGGAATATAGAGGATATTATGAATGTTTCAGGAATTGGAGAAAAGAGATTCGAAAGTATTAAGGAGTTCATCACTGTCTATTAAACAGGTTCACCCATTATCCTCTATAAAAAATCCCCTTCTTTTATTATTATCATCCTATGTTGCCGGAATTATTTTAGCCAATATTTTTGGGTTTCTCGATTATTTCAGTTTATTTATTATTTGCATAATTGTTTGTCTGCTAAGTTGGCTGTCCTATAAAAATGATTGGAAAATTACCGTAATTTTATTTTTATCATCCTTTCTATTTATAGGTATGGTAAACACATCCTATCATTTACAGCCATCTGGCTCTAACAATATCTATCATTTTAGCGGAGAGCAAGGTAAACTTTTTGGAACTGTCTGTCAAGCAGAAATGAAGCAAACATATAATTATCAGGAAATTCAAGTAAACACAAACTTCTTCCAACTATATGATAAGCGTTACCAAACTAACGGTCGTGTCTTGTTGAGAGTATACGGTGTTGAACCGGTTATTAATTTTGGTGATGTTATAAAAGCAGAGGTATTGTTACAAGAACCGGAATTGCCTGGTAATTTTGGTGAATTTAATTATCGGGATTATCTGACAAGACAAAATATTTTTTTGACCGATAGTGTTGAAATTAATAAGCTGGAAATTATTGGACATAGTAAAAATTTAAGCATTAATGCCCTTATTTATGGTATTAAAAATCGGATAACCCAGAAGATTGAAAAAATATATAAATCACCTGGAAAAGGTTTTATAAAAGCAATTCTAATAGGGGATAAAACGGAAATATCCAGAGAGTTGATCGATCTTTTTCAAGATGCAGGCATTATGCACATACTTGCTATTTCCGGTTTGCATGTAGGCATTATTGCTATAGTTTTACTTTTTATTTTTAATTTGATACCGAAATATTGGATAAATGATCTATTTAAATACCTTATTATCATTATCATCATGTTAGGGTATGCCTCTATGACAGGTTTTCGTCCCTCGGTAAGTAGAGCGACTCTGATGCTTGCTATTGTTATTATTGCAAAATGCTTTAATCGACCTTACCACATATATAACAGCCTATACCTGGCAGCTTTTTTAATATTATTATGGCAGCCTTTATATATATATGATGCCGGTTTTGTACTTTCCTTTGTGGTTACATTCTTTATTATTTTTCTTGCTCCGATCCTGGAAGGTAAATTAGAATATCTGCCTTCCTACCTTAGAAAACTTTTCTCAGTATCATTGTCCGCCTGGTTGGGAATGGTTCCATTGTCTGCTTATTTTTTTATAAAATATCTTTTATTGGAATTCTATCCAATATTATAATAATTCCCTCATCGGAGTTATCCTTATTTTAGCTTTGATTTCTATTTTTTATCATTTTTATTCCTGCCAATTGCTAGTTTATTTTCACTCTTTAATGAGGTTTTGATTGCCTTATTGCTTATAGTAGGGAAAAACTTATCATCATTACCTTTTGCCTATCAATATGTTGCTCAACCTGATTTAACTTCGATAATTCTTTATTACATTATTGTTTTGATGGGTTTTTATTCTATCCACTTCTGGTCCAAGTATGATTTATTGGTAAAAAAGCGTAGATTTTGGCTGATAGTATCTTTCAGTTTTATTTTGCTATTTATAAATATTCTTTTTCCATCATCTTTATTGGCAGTACATTTTATTAATGTAGGGCAGGGTGATTGTATTTTAGTACAAACTCCACAAAAAAGAATATTTTAATCGATGGTGGTGGAACACCATATGGTGATTTTGATGTAGGTAAAAATATAGTTATTCCCTATTTAAGACGGGAAGGCATCAATAAGATTGATATTATGTTTTTAACTCACCCCGATATGGATCATTTGGAAGGACTGTTGCCTGTACTGAAAGAAATGAAAGTTAATTTGGTAGTGGATAGTGGTGTACAATATCAGGATAAAACGTATTTGGATTTTCTTTCTTTGATTAAGGAAGATGAAAAATTTCTTACTATCAAACCAGAGCAGGAGATGTGATACAAATAACCCCTGAAATCGAGTTTTTATTTTAAATCCTTACAAAACATCTAATTGTGTGATTGAAAATGATTTCAATAACAATTCGATTGTGCTAAAATTACATTATAAAAATACTGATTTTTTATTTACAGGTGACATAGAAGAGACCGCTGAAATAAATCTATTGTCCAGAAACAGTTTGCTGAAAAGTGATATATTGAAAGTTGCACACCATGGCAGTGGTAGCTCTACAGGAGATTTATTTTTAGAGAAAGTAAAACCTGAAGTTGCTATAATTTCAGTTGGCTCTAACAATTTTGGACATCCTAACCCAAAAGTAATTAAAAAATTAGAAAAAAATTGTCAGAAAGTATTTCGGACTGACATGAATGGAACTATTATAGTAAAAAGTAATGGCAGTAAATATTATATTAATATTCTAAGGTGAAAAAATATATGGCAAAACAACAGATTATTGATTTTTTTCAGCTGCAAAAGGATATAAACAATAACTCTCTAAAGCCAATCTATCTTTTGTACGGAGAAGAGAATTATCTTCATAATATAATACAGGATAATATTAAAGCTCATTTCTGTAATGATAAACAATCTGTTAATTATGAAATATTTTATGGAGAAAATGTTGATTTTAACCGATTGGTTAATTCTATTAAGATATTGCCTCTGGGTACTGAGAAACAGATTATTATTCTTAAGCATTTAGAAAAACTGAATGCTTCTTATGCTAAAAAGTTAGATTTGCTTATTAAGAGCAAATCATTTCAGGATGATAGCGTAATCATTTTAATTTTTAGTTTAAATAAAAAAATGCCTACCAGTATATCCTTAGAAAGAATAAAGAAGTACGGTAGCATAGTTTCTCTGAAGAAGCCCAGGTCATACCAAATCAAACAATGGGCTAATCAAAAATGCCGAGAAAATCAGATAGAAATATCGCCAGAAGCCTTATATTATTTGCAAAGATTAACAGATAATGACTTAGGTAGAATGAACAATGAATTAGAGAAAATATTCTGCTATTTGGGTAAAAATTCTTCCAGGATAAACAAGGAAGATATCATTAATAACTTTTTTGGTTCAGAGGGGGGCAATATTTTTGATTTTGTAGACGCAATTGGTGAGAGAAAAACAAAATTAGCCTTAAAACTGTTAGAAAAATTAGAAGAAAACGAATATCATCCATTATCATTATTGGCTATGATAAGTCGTCAAATAAAATTAATATTGAGGGCGAAATTATATTATGATAACCAGGAAAAACTAAAGGGAGAATTGCATCTCCCTCCTTTTGTTGTAGATAAGTTAATCAAACAATCGCAGAAGTATAAATTAGAAAAATTGAAAAATATTTTTCGGCATCTGTTAGATGCCGAAAAAAAATTAAAAACAGGATATTTTAATCCTGTTATGGTGCTGGAACAATTGGTAATAAAAATTACGAATTAGATAATTAATTTCATTATTTCTTTTCATTATCATTTTGCATATTTTTATCTTGCTTGCTTTGGGAAAGATTTTTAAGTTTCTTTGCTAATAATGATTTCTTTCGGGCAACAGTATTTTTTGCAAAAATTCCTTTTTGCGCCGCTTTGTCTAAAATAGAAATACACTGGTGATAACTTTGATTAGCATCTTCTATATTTTCACTTTTAAGTGAATTTTCAAATTTCTTAATTAATGTTTTAACTTTTGATTTGTAAGCAGAATTTTTTAGACGTTGTCTTTCTGATATTTTAACTCTTTTAATGGCAGATTTTATAATAGGCATATTAGTATCCTTTTTCCTTTCAAAAAATATTTTTGCTGGTAAATTTTAACATCTTTTATGCCTAAAATCAAGCAGTTATAAAAAGGTATGTTAAGTAAATAAATCGAGGGGTTTAAAAGAATGACAAATAGTAATTACCGGGTAGCGAAATATACCGGTATTGTAATGGTTGCAACACTATTATGCAGGATATTGGGATTGGGCAGAGAGATGGTGATATCAAATCAATTTGGAGCAGGGCTCGAGACAGATGCGTTTTTTGTGGCATTTATGATCCCTAATTTATTAAGAAGTTTCTTGGGGGAAGGGGCTCTCAATACTACTTTTATCCCTGTTTTTTCTGATTACCTGGCATATCACAATCAAAAAAAAGCCGATGCTTTTGCCAGCAATGTTCTTAATATTTTAATCATCACCCTGGTTGTCATTATATTACTGGGAATCTGGGGGGCACCATTGATTGTTAATATGGTAGCCAGCGGATTCAAACAAGAACCTGAAAAATTTGAATTAACCGTACGTTTAACTAAAATAATGTTTCCCTACATTGGTTTTGCAGCGGTAGCTGCTTTGTTTATGGGTATTCTAAATTCTTACAGGCAATTTTTTATTCCTGCATTTGCACCGGCTATGTTGAATATTGGAATAATGTCCTTTGCTTTTTTTTACTCAACAAAAATGGGCATATACAGCTTAACTCTTGGTGTAATAATTGGCGGATTAGTCCAGGCACTGATTCATATACCGGCATTGATAAAAAAACATTTTAACTATCAGCTGATTGTTGATTTTCATGAACCGGGGATAAGAAACCTTTTCCAGCTTTTGATGCCTGCAATGTTTGGCCTGGCAATTGATAAGATTAATTTCGTGGTTGACAGAATTATTGCCTCTTATTTGGCAAATGGCAGCATTTCAGCCTTGTATTATGCCAATCGGCTAATGCAATTTCCACTGGGCGTATTTGGAATTGCACTTTCCATTGCCATTTTACCTACACTTTCCAGGCATGTGGCAAAAAAAGAATTTGAGGAAATGAGAGATAGCTTCTCTTTCGGGGTAAAAATACTATCTTTCTTTATTTTACCATCTACTGTCGGTTTGATTGTTCTAAGCCATCCGATTATCC
Source organism: Candidatus Atribacteria bacterium (assembly GCA_018402425.1). Classification (GTDB taxonomy): domain Bacteria; phylum Atribacterota; class Phoenicimicrobiia; order Phoenicimicrobiales; family Stramentimicrobiaceae; genus Oleincola; species Oleincola secundus. Next base: position 66,293 of record JAGYIZ010000002.1, read on the forward strand.
GACTATTCTATGAGCATGGATTGTTTAGTTCACAAGACACTAGTTTAACGGAAATAGCCCTGGTTTGTTATACAGTGGGACTATTTGCTATGGCAACCTTAAGATTAGTCATAAGTACCTTTTATGCCTTAAAAGATACTAAAACTCCATTAAAGATAGGTATTTTTGTAGTTATCTTCAATATAATATTAGACCTTATTTTGGTACGTTATTTAGCCCATGCCGGAATAGCCCTGGCAACCTCAATTGCCGCTATTATTCATTTGATTATCCTAAGTGTCGTTTTAAATAGAAAAGTAAATGGAATATTTTCCGGAGAATTGTTCAGTTTTTTCTGGAAAATATGCTTGGCATCTTTTCTTATGGGTATTTCCTGTTGGCTTGTTGCCCAATATTTTGACTTTATGCTTGACCTGAATGTTAAAATAGTACAGTTTGCGCAGGTTATAATATCTGTTATTTTAGGATTAATGGTTTATTACTTTAGTGGTATAATATTGGGTATCTCGGAATTTCGAAACGCACGACAAATAATTGGTAAAATGATTAAAGGAAAATTGAAGGAAGAGGATATAAATGCCTACTAGAATAGAAGATATTCGAAATTTTTCCATAATCGCTCATATTGATCATGGAAAATCAACTATTGCTGACCGGATTTTAGAGTTAACCGAAACAATAAGCGAAAGAGAAAGAAGAAATCAGGTGCTTGATGATATGGATTTGGAGCGGGAAAAAGGCATTACCATTAAATCAAAGGCTGTCCGGTTGTTATATAAAACTGATAACGGAGGTCAATATATTTTTAATTTAATTGATACCCCGGGTCATGTTGACTTTTCCTATGAAGTATCAAGAAGTTTGGCGGCCTGCGAAGGGGCCCTGTTAGTAATAGATGCTGCTCAAGGTGTGCAGGCTCAAACAATTGCCAATGTTCAGATGGCTTTAGAGAATAATTTAAATATTATATTGATTATTAATAAAATTGATCTTTCTACTGCCAATCCGGAAAGAGTAAGAGAAGAGATTAAAAAGATAAAAGGCCTGGAAAATAGTCCGATATTTTTGACTAGTGCTAAAGATGGAAGAGGAATAAAAGAGGTATTGGATGCTATTGTACAATATATCCCACATCCAAGAGGTAGTGGTGACAAGCCCTTGCAAGCGTTGATTTTTGATTCGGTTTACAATTCCTACCAAGGCTCTATTGTTTATTTGCGAATTGTAAACGGGACAGTAAAACCTGGCATGAAAATACAGACAATGTCTAATAAGAAAACCTATGAAGTAACTGAAACTGGAATATTTAGTCCAAAAAGAAAAAAAGTTGACCAACTTTCAGTTGGTGATGTTGGTTATTTGACTGCCGGTTTTAAAGATATAACCCTTACCAAGGTGGGAGATACAATTACTGATGCAATTCATCCTTCAGAACAAAGGTTACCCGGTTATAAAAAAGTATCTCCTGTTGTTTTTTGTAGTATGTATCCGGTAGAAAATGATGATTATCATAACCTTAAATATGCTCTTGAAAAACTTAGCTTAAATGATTCAGCAATCAGTTATATGGCTGAAAGCTCCCCTGCTTTAGGTTTTGGTTTTCGATGTGGTTTCTTAGGTTTGCTGCATATGGAGATAATTCAGGAACGATTGGAAAGAGAATATCAGATTCAATTAATCGCTACCACACCAAGTGTTGTATATCGTGTTCATTTAAAAGATAAAGAAATAATAGAAATAAATAATCCTTCATCATTGCCCGAAGTTAATACCATTGATTTTATCGAAGAGCCATTTATTGAGTTGACTGTAGTACTACCAAGCCAATTCCTGGGAGGCATTATGGAGCTTGTTCAAGATAGGAGAGGAATATTTAAAAATTTAGAATATCTTGATCAGGATAGGGCACGATTGGTCTATTATTTGCCATTGAATGAGATTATGCTTGATTTTTATGATAGAATTAAATCAATTAGTAAGGGGTATGCTAGTTTGGATTATCAAATCATTAACTATCAAGCTTCACCCTTAACAAAGGTTGATTTATTGGTCAATCAGGATGTGGTAGATAATCTCTCCTTCATATGCCATAAAGATAAAGCACATGAGCGGGCTCGAAAATTGGTGGAAAATCTCAAAACCGTAATCCCAAGGCAAATGTTTGATGTTCCTATCCAGGCTAAAATCAATCAAAAAATTATTGCCCGTTCTACCGTCAGGGCTTTAAAAAAGGATGTTTTGGCAAAATGCTACGGTGGAGATATTACCAGAAAAAGGAAGTTACTGGAAAAGCAAAAGGCCGGTAAAAAAAGAATGAAAAAAGTGGGAAAAGTGGAAATACCCCAAGAAGCATTTATGAGTGTTTTAAAGATAGAGTAAAAATAGAAGCATAGCTATGAATTTTATAAAATTAGGTCTATATATACATATCCCTTTTTGTAATGCCAAATGTCCTTATTGTAGTTTTTTTTCTATTGTAGCTGAGAATGAATTAATTAAAAGAAGTTATCTTGATGCTTTAAAAAAAGAAATTAATATTTACAGGCAAAAATATCCGGAAACAGTCATTCGATCTATTTATCTGGGGGGAGGAACTCCAACTACACTAAGCGGCCCACTAATTGTCGAGATACTAGAGATATGTTATAAAAATTTTAAAATTGATAAAGATATTGAAATAACAATTGAGAGTAATCCTGCAACATTTGATTTTAAAAAAGCAGGCATTATCTTCCAGGCAGGAGTAAACAGGCTTAGCATAGGAGCCCAGTCTTTCAGTAATAAGTTACTTAAAAATATAGGAAGAATTCACGATAAAAAGGAAATACTTAACAGTTATCATATAGCCAGAGCTATAGGATTTAAAAATATAAACATTGATTTAATGTTTGGGCTTCCGGGACAAACAATTAGGCAATTTAATAAGACTTTAGAAGAAATTGTGCAACTTCATCCTGAACATATCTCACTTTATGGTCTCTCTATTGAACCAGGTACTCCCTTTGAAAAATTATTTGAAAAGGGAATACTAAAAATACCTTCAGATGATATTGCCTATGCTATGTATCAAAAAGCGATTGATTTTTTTAATAACTATGGTTATGAACAATATGAGATATCAAATTTTGCGCTACCCGGAAAGTATTGTTTTCATAACCGGATATACTGGAAAAATCAACCATACCTGGGATTAGGAGCATCTTCTACCTCTTATATTAAAAATATACGTTTTAAAAATTTTAGTGATTTGAATCAATATATATATTTGTTGGTGAATAATATTTTACCTATTGAATCAAAAGAAATTCTTCCGTTAAAGGAAGAAATGGCTGAGACAGTAATATTGCATTTACGAATGATGGAAGGACTGGCAAAGAGTGAATTTATAGCGCGCTTTAAAGTTCCCATAGAATCAGTTTTTGCTGAACAGTTAAAAAGATTAAAAGAGCAGGGCTTGTTAGATGATAATGAATCACACTATTTTTTAACCAGAAAGGGAATATCGTTGTCTAATATTGTTTTTATGGAATTTTTAGATTAAAATTAGCTTTATAATATATAAAAATATCAATATAAATATTTTATGTCGAGGCTTGACAAATATTTCGGTGAGTGTTATCTTATTTAAGTAATTAGCACTCTCATCAATAGAGTGCTAATTTGAGGAGATAAATATGGTAATAAATGATAGAATGAAAGCCATTTTGAATGCAGTGGTTTATCGTTATATTACTACAGCAGAGCCAATTGGCTCAGAGATGATTGTTAAAAATTATGGTTTAAATGTTAGCTCTGCTACTGTGCGTCATGACATGCTGGTATTGGAAAAACTTGGTTTTTTAAAAAAACCGCATACTTCTGCCGGTCGTGTGCCTACAGATAAGGGTTATCGTTTTTATGTTGACAATCTAATGTCTAAAAATGTTGTTAATCTCAGCAGGGCTGAACAAAGAGAAATAGTTGAACAGTATAAAATAAGAAAAGAATTTAATGAAGTTATGAGGGTTACCTCTAAATTGATTTCAAGGTTAACTAATAACTTAGGGGTTGTGCTGGCACCGAATATGGTTAGTGATACGCTGAAAGATATTCGTTTTATCTCATTGGATAATAACCGAGTCTTGATTACTTTGATTACCAATAGCGGATTATTCTTCCAGAAAATTATGAAAATAAATTTTGATATATCTGAAGATAATCTGGAAGCAATTGCAAGAATAATAAAAAGAGAATTTTATGGCAAGAGCCTGGAAATTGTCAATGATGAAATGTTAGAGAAAATTTATCGATACTATTTTAAATATCAAACACTGGAATCAATTTGGAAATTAATTGAAAATTGTTTTGATTTCCAAGATGAAGAAGAAAATATATTTTTAGGAAATCGTTGTTATATGTTAAGACAACCTGAATTTAAGGAAATTGAAAAATTAAATTATCTTTTTGATTTTATTGAAGAAGAAAAAAATTTAGTACAGATTATTAAAAAATCTCTTTTGAACAAACAGTTTGATATTGTTATAGGAAGCGAATTGGGAGAGAAAATAATGAAGGATTGTAGTGTAATTACACGACAATATTCTATAAAAGGTAAGCCCATGGGGGCTATCAGCGTCCTTGGCCCAACTCGTATGAATTATACTAAGTCAGTTTCTATATTGGATTTTATTGCTACCCGCTTAAGTGAGATATTGTCTGAATAAGAGTTGAGTAATATTATTTATCTACATGAATGGAGGCTAAAAATGGATAACAAGCAGAAAAAAGAAAAGGATAAAAATATAATAAGAAATAAAGAAGAATATAGGAAAATAAAAAAAAATGAATTGGTTGATATGCTAATTGATAATGATAATGAATTGAAAGAAAAGGAAGCAAAATTAGAAAAATTTAAAAAGGCTCTTATTGATATGCAAGAAAATGAAAAAAATTATAAAGAGCAATTAATAAGAATGCAGGCTGACTTTGAGAATTACAAAAAAAGGGAAGAAAAGAAAAGAAGAGAATTTATGGGATATGCCAATAAAGACTTAATATGCCAACTATTGTCTGTGATGGATAATCTGGAAAGAGCTGTTTCCTATTCTCAGAATAAAGAACATCAGCCAGAAACAATCAGGGAAGGAATCAAGGGAACTTTAAAGGAGTTTCGTAAAATATTAGAAAAAGAAGGGTTGATCCCTATTAAGGCAGTTGGAGAAAAGTTTGACCCCTATTGCCATGAAGCAATCATGCAAGTAGAATCGGATAAATATCCAGAAGATACTGTAATGGAAGAAATTACTAAAGGATATTACTTAAAATCCAATGTAATTCGACCATCAGTCGTAAAAGTTTCTAAGGGAAGAACAGATAAAGACAATGATATTGACAGGGATAGCTCTGAAAATTCAATAGATAATAATAAAAATAATGATAACAATAATGATTAGATTTAAGGAGGAATGAAATTATGGCTAAAGCAATTGGAATAGATTTAGGTACAACAAATTCGGTTGTTTCCGTTATGGAAGGCGGGCAACCTGTTGTAATAGAAAACAAAGAAGGAAGTAGAACTACACCATCAGTAGTAGCTTTCAGCAAAAAAGGTGAACGACTTGTTGGATTATTAGCAAAGAGACAGGCAGTGACTAATTCTAAAAATACCATTTATTCGGTTAAACGTTTTATTGGTAGACGATACAATGATTCAGAGGTACAACAAATCAAGAAAGTGCTTTCTTATGATATTGCTGAGGGTGAACATACTGATGTTATGATAAAGGTGAAGGACAAACAATATAGTCCGCAGGAAATTTCAGCTATGATTTTACAAAATTTAAAACAGGCTGCAGAAGATCATATCGGTGAAGAAGTGAAAGATGCTGTTATTACTGTTCCTGCCTATTTTAACGACAACCAACGGGAAGCAACAAAGGCAGCAGGTCGCATAGCAGGATTAAATGTACTTAGAATTATAAATGAACCCACAGCTGCTTCCTTGGCTTATGGGTTAGACAAGAAAAAGAGTGAAAAAATTGCTGTTTTCGACCTGGGTGGTGGAACTTTTGATATTTCTATTCTTGATATAGGTGAAGGAATATTTGAAGTAAAATCAACTAACGGAGATACATTTTTAGGTGGAGATGATTTTGACCAACGTATTATTAACTGGCTTATAGATAACTTTAAAAAAGATCAGGGGATTGATTTAAGTAAAGATCAGATGGCCCTACAAAGATTGAAAGAAGCAGCAGAAAAGGCAAAATGCGAATTATCTTCATCAATTGAAACCGATATAAATTTACCTTTCATTACTGCAGATGCCAGTGGTCCTAAGCACTTAAATTATACCTTAACAAGGGGAAAACTAGAACAGTTGACTGACGAACTTTTAGATAGAACTATTGAGCCATGCAAAAAAGCACTGGCTGATGCAAAACTAACTGCAAATGATATCGATGAAGTTATTTTAGTAGGCGGTCAAACCAGGATGCCTAAAGTTCATGAAATAGTTAAGAAAATATTTGGAAAAGAACCTCATAAAGGAGTTAATCCGGATGAAGTTGTAGCCATGGGGGCTGCTATCCAGGCAGGTAAATTAAAGGGAGATGTAAAGGACATTCAACTGTTAGATGTAACTCCACTATCGCTAGGAATAGAGACATTGGGGGGTGTTTTCACCAAATTAATTGAAAAGAATACTACCATTCCGGCATCACGGAAACAAATATTTTCAACCGCGACAGATAGCCAAACAGCAGTTGATATAAATGTACTTCAAGGTGAAAGACCTATGGCGAAGGATAATACCAGTTTGGGGCGTTTTCAGTTAGTTGGTATTCCACCAGCACCAAGAGGTATTCCTCAAATTGAAGTATCTTTTGATATTGATGCTAATGGTATACTTAATGTTAAAGCTCAGGACAAAGGTACAGGTAAGGAACAAAAAATTACTATTAAACACTCTAGCGGTTTAACTGAAGAGGAAATACAAAAAAAGGTAAAGGAAGCAGAACAGTATGCCGAAGATGATCGCAAACAAAAAGAAAAGGTTGAACTGCACAATCAGGCTGATACGCTTATATATACAACAGAAAAGACATTAAAAGATGCCGGTGAGAAAGTAAATGATAGTATGAAAAATGAAATCAATGATAATATCAGTCAGTTAAGGAAAGCTATGCAGGATGATGATATTGATCAAATGAAATCCGGTATAGAAAAGCTAACCAATTCTTCTCATAAATTAGCTGAAGAGATGTATAAGCAATCTGCCAGCCAGGAGCAACAACAAGCGAAGACCGATGAGGCTGGTACTTCTGCGGATAGCCAAGACCAAGAGGAATCAAGTGATTCCCAAAAAGAAGAAAAGGTTTATGATGCCGAATATGAAGAGAATAGAATATAAAAATAAAGAATAATAAATATAATTTATAATTCTAATAATAACTATTGAATTTCCCAGTATGATAGAAAGAAACTTTTGAACTCGGGAAATTCAACGAATAAATATGCTAGATAGTAAATTATAACAGAGTTATGACTCATTAGTTTTTTACTGTTATAATTTTACTAGCTATATACATTTAATAATTCAATAATAATATAAAATAATTTTACTTAGAAGAGGTTTGATGTTTTGGCAAATAAAGATTATTACCAGATTCTAAACGTTAGCAAAGACGCAAGTCAGGAAGAAATTAAAAAAGCATATCGAAAATTGGCTTTAAAACATCATCCTGATGCCAATCCCAATAACAAAGAAGAGGCCGAGAAAAAGTTTAAAGAAATAGGGGAAGCTTATGCTATATTAAGTGACCCGCAAAAAAGGGCCAGATATGATCAATTTGGTTCAGCTGATACTGCTGATAACGGCGCTGGATTCGATTTTAGGAATTTTTATGGGGAAGGCATGGATGATTTTGGCAGCTTTAGTGATATTTTTGAATCTTTTTTTGGTGGTGGTGGAAGTTCAAGAAGAAATTATCGACGAGCAGAGAGAGCCAGGAAAGGGGCTAGTTTAAGATATAATTTAGAAATTAGTTTAAAAGAAGCTGCATTTGGTGCCGAAAAAAAGATAGAAATACCAACCTGGCAAACTTGTAGCCATTGTAAGGGAACTGGAGCAGAACCTGGAACTTCTAAAAAGACATGTCCTGAATGTAACGGAACAGGCGAAATAAGAATGGCACAAAATACCTTTTTCGGACAATCAATCAATATACAAACATGTCCCAGATGTAAAGGTATCGGTCAAATTATTGAATCACCTTGCAGGGTATGCCATGGAACCGGAAAGGTAAAGAGTAGGAAAACTATTAATGTAAAAATATTGGCAGGCGTGGAAAGCGGACATAGGCTCAGACTTGCTGGAATGGGTGAGCCTGGTGAAAACAGTGGTCCTTCCGGGGATCTATTTATTGTTCTTAACGTTAAGGAACATCCTGTTTTCAAACGAAATGCTACTGATATCTATTGCGACCATAAAATTAGTTTGCCTAAAGCCATTTTAGGTGCAGAAACTACGGTTCCAACGTTAGAAGGTAATGTAAAAATGAGAATACCTGCTGGCACACAGAGTAATACTGTTTTTCGATTAAGAGGAAAAGGTGCTTATAAATTAGGTACCAAAATTAGGGGTGACGAACATGTTAAAATTATTGTCGAAATCCCACGAAATCTGAATCATAATGCCAAAAAGTTAATATATGAATTGGCACAGGAAACCGGTGAAGATATTGATAAAATAGGTGAAAAAAATTTTTTTGAAAAAGTAAAAGAAAGTTTCACCAAAAAATAATAAATTCTCATCAAATATCTCTGCCTGAAAATAATTTACTGAGCTGACTAGGACCTTGTAGAATTAAAAGCAAAAACCGGTGAAAAATTGAATCAAAAAGTCGCCTTTAAAACAATAGGCTGTAAAGTAAATCAATATGAGACAGGCAATCTGCGACAGGCATTTATTAAAAATGGTTATAGTATAGCAGATTTTAAGGAAAAAGCAGACGTTTATGTTATTAATAGCTGTGCTGTAACCAAAGAAGCAGAACGAAAATCAAAGCAGATGATTAGAAAGGCTGCCCGATTAAACCCTTCTGGAACTATAATTGTGACTGGGTGCGGTGTCCAGGCCAATTTACAGGAAATCAAAGATTGTAATAATTCAAAATATCATATTGTTAGTAATTATTACAAAGATGATATTTTTAATATATTCTCTAATTCGTCTTTTAAATCCGTTAAAAAACTAATCCATTACAAACCTGCCAATCAAATTACCCGTTATGCTGAAAATGGTTTTTACAGTACAAGTAATCGAATTAGGGGATTGGTTAAAATACAAGATGGATGTAATCAATTTTGTAGTTATTGTATCATACCATATCTAAGAGGAAGATCAAGAAGCAGAACGTCAAAAGAGATATTCCTAGAAATTAATGAATTAACATCCAATAACTATAAAGAAATTGTTTTGCTTGGAATTAATTTGGGTAGTTACGGAAATGATTTGAAAGATGAGAATATTAATTTAACAGAATTAATCCAAGAAATTGAAAAAACATCGGGTATTGAAAGAATTAGATTAAGTTCAATTGAATTACCATGGGTTACTGATGAATTGATTAATGCTTTTCATAATTCCTCAAAGATTTGTCACCATTTACATATTCCCTTACAAAGCGGTGATGATAATATGCTGAATTTAATGAATAGAAAATATAACACTGGCCAATTCGAAAAAATCGTTAAGCAAATTAAGAAAAAAATCCCGAATATTGCCATCACCACAGATGTTATCGTTGGTTTCCCCGGTGAAGATGATATGTCTTTTGAAAGAACTTACCAATTTATAAAAAGACTTGCCTTTGCCAAAATACATGTTTTTCCATATTCCGAGAGACCTTTTAACCTTGCTTCATTGTTACCAGGTAAGGTTGAAGCTGATACTATTAAAAAAAGAACCAAGAAACTAAATAATTTGTCTAAAGAACTCAGAAAAGACTTCTTTATAAAAAATATTGGGCAAGATAGAACTATTTTAGTTGAATATCGGGGACTAAAAAATAATCAGAATTATATCTGCGGTTTAACCGATAATTATATTAAAGTATGTCTTGCAGATACAAAGGCAAAAAAAGGACAAATGATAAAGTTAAAATTGAAAGAGGTTTTTGATTCTTATGTTGAGGGAGAAAAAATTTGAAGTTGTTAGAAAGGGACTAAAAATAATATTAGTTATGTAATATAATATATATAAATTAGTTTAGAAACTGATTAAAATATGGGATTTTAAGAAAATATTATTGTTTTGATATTTTTTTGTTCTGTGCTATAATATAATAAATTTCAAAAAAATTTTTTAAAAGAGTGGTTTGTGGACCACTCTTTTGTTTTGTAATTTTAGTATCTAATTTGTAATATTTACAAAAATATCCTAAATCTTCATTCCCAAAATAAAAGGGGAGGAGTTAAAAGGTTAAGCTATGAATATAAATTTAATCAAGATATTAGACGAAATTGAAAAGGAAAAGGGCATTTCTAAAGAAGTTTTAATTGATACTATTGAAACATCGCTTGTATCTGCATATAAAAAGAATTTTGCAGAGGGTAAAAATAATATAGAAATATTTTTTAGTAAAGATACCGGTAGAGTACAGGTATTTACAAAGAAAGTAGTTGTTGATATTGTGAAAAGCCCATCTTCGGAAATTGATATAGAGCATGCTACTCAATATAAGCAGGGAGATGTTGCTATAGGAGATGAGGTTGACATAGAAGTAACACCAAAGGAGTTTGGTCGAATTGCCACCCAAACTGCTAAACAAGTTATTGTTCAAAAAATCAGAGAAGCAGAGAGAAAGGCAATTTATGAACGTTATATTGACAAAGTCAGAGATATTGTGACTGGAATTATACAGCGTCAAGAGAACTATAATATTATTGTAGATTTAGGAAAAGCCGAAGCGGTCTTGCCTTTAAACGAACAGGTAAAAAAAGAAAATTACAGTAAAGGCAAACGAATGAAGTTATATGTTATAGAGGTTAAAAAAACATCTAGAGGACCGCGAATTGTTCTTTCCAGAACGCATCCTGATTTATTGAAACGTTTATTTGAATTGGAAGTTCCTGAGATTCATGAAGGTTTGGTGGAGATTAAATGCATTGCCAGAGAAGCGGGAAAACGTTCAAAGATAGCCGTTGACAGCAGGGAAGATATGGTTGATTCTATTGGTTCCTGTATCGGTGACCGAGGTTCCCGAATAAAATCTATAATGACAGAACTACAAGATGAAAAAATTGATGTTATTAAATGGCATGAGGATGATAAAGTATTTATTGCGAATTCACTTAATCCGGCAAAAGTCTTGTTTGTTCGATTATTTGAAAAAGAAAAGAGAGCATTAGTAGTTGTCGATGATGGACAATTATCCCTTTCAATCGGCAAGGAGGGCCAGAATGCTAGATTGGCTGCAAGATTAACAGGATGGAAAATTGATATAAAGAGTGATTCTCAATACAAAAAAGAGAATACAGATGAACAAAATGTATAATTGATGAAAAAATTAAGAATATTAGCGATTAATAATAATTGTAATATATCTATATTTTATTTAGAGAATTGATAATGAAAAATTCTAAAAAAATATCTTACAGGACTTGTATTGGCTGCCAGCTAAGAAAACCGAAAAAAGAATTATTAAGAATTATCAGAACGCCTGAAGGTAGAATTGAAATAGATTTAACAGGCAAGAAATCAGGACGCGGAGCCTATTTGTGCTATAATATGGAATGTTTTGAAGAGGCAATTAAAAAAAATAGACTGGGAAGAGCATTAAAGGTAGAAATTTCACCGGAAACGATAAAATTATTAGAAGAAGAATACAAAGAACTAAGAAATAGTTAGTTAGAAATAGATTCATCTAAATACAGTGCAATGATTCCGGTTTATATGGAGGACATCGAGTATGAAAAAAAGAGTATATGAAGTAGCTGAAGATTTGAAAATACCTACTAAAGAGCTTATAATATTTCTAAAAAAAGAGGGTATAAATGTAAAAAATCACATGAGTACCCTTGACAATGAAACAATAGAAATCATTCAAGAAGCTATTACAGAAGAAAGTAGGGAAGAAGATAAGGATAAAGAAAAAAGGAAAGTAATTGTATTAGAAAAAATGCCCAGTCTGAAAGACTTATCAAAACACTTGAAAATTCCTTTGTCAAAAGCAATGCAACAAGTTTCTAAGTTTGCCAATATTTATTCTGTGGACAAAGAATTACCATGGCAAATTGCGCAAAAAGTCTACAAACAATATGATTACGAAGTTGATATTTCGACAAAACTGAAGAAGGTGCTTAAATCAAAAAAAATAAAAGAGACTGAGCATGCATTAGTATCAAAATCTCCGGCTATTACAATTGTTGGACATGTGGATCATGGAAAAACAACACTTCTTGATATGATTAGGAAAACTAATGTTACTAAAAAAGAAGCAGGTGGTATTACTCAACATATTGGTGCCTATGTAGTGGAACTCAAAAAAAATAGATTTGTCTTTATTGATACTCCTGGACATGAGGCGTTTACTACCATGCGAGCACGTGGAGTAAAGGCTACCGATATTGTTGTCCTTGTTGTGGCAGCAGATGACGGAGTTATGCCTCAGACCGTTGAAGCTATAAATCATGCCAGAGCGGCTAACGTACCTATTATTGTTGCCATTAATAAAACAGATAAAGCTAATGCTAATATTGATAAAGTAAAAAAAGATTTAGCAAAATATCAACTGGTTCCAGAGGACTGGGGTGGAGATACCCTGGTAGCAGAAATATCTGCCCTACAGGGAAAGGGAATTAATGAGTTATTAGAATTGATTTCCATACAGGCAGAAATGTTAGAATTGCAAGTTACACCAGAGCTTCCGGCCAGTGGAATAGTAATTGAAACAAAATTAGATAAAAGAAAAGGAATCCTTGCTACAGTATTGATTCAGGATGGCCATTTAGGTATAGGAGATTACTTTGTTGTTGGGACAGCATACGGGAAAGTAAAGAGCATGATGGATGATAAAGGAAATAATTTAAAGCACGTTGGTCCCTCAACACCTGTTGAAATAACTGGTTTTAACAAAATGCCCTTAGCAGGAGATATTTTTCAGGTTGTTGCTGATGATCATTTTGCAAAAACAATTATTGACGGAAGAGAGTCAGAGGAAAAGAAGAAACAAAACAAGAGTCAAGAAAAGGTTTCTTTAGATAATTTGTTCGAGGAGATGACAAAGGGTAAAATAAAAGAATTGAATATGATTTTAAAATGCGACACACAAGGTTCACTGGATGCTATAAAAGGTACCCTTTCGAATATGGGCAATGAAGAAGTTGAGATAAAAGTTATTCACAGTGGAATTGGAGCAATAACTGAAACCGATATCATGCTTGGCTCAGCCTCTAATGCGTTAATCGTAGGATTTAATGTGAAGGTTGATGTCAACGCACAAAAATTAGCAAAAAATGAAAAGATTGACGTAAGAATATACAATATAATTTATGATTTAGTTGATGAGGTTAAAGCTGCTTTAAAGGGGTATCTAAAACCAAAACTAGAAGAAGTTGTTAACGGAAAAGCAGAAGTTAGGGAAATATTCAAAATACCTAAGATAGGAATCGTTGCTGGCTGCTATGTAACTGAGGGTAAAATATCTACAAAAGATTACATTCGTGTCTATCATGAAGATAGCAAGATATACGAAGGTAAAGAATTTTCTTTGAAGAGATTTAAAGAAGATGTCAAAGAGGTGAATGCTGGCTACGAGTGTGGTATAAATGTAGCCAAGGTTGATGACCTCCAGGTAAAAGATATTATTGTTTTTTATAATTATAGAGAAGTGGAAAGATAAAAATAGGAGAATGTTAGTAGGAGTTTGCGAACTTTTTATATATTTACCTGACTGTCGATCTCTAAAAGACAAAAGAAGTATAATTAAGAGTATAAAGGTTCATCTAAGGGAAAAATACAATATATCTATTTCAGAAATTGGTCAAAAAAATATATGGAAAAAATTAATAAGAGATAGATAGAAAAGGAAATAATAAGTAATTATAATGGTTTTGGAACAAAAAAAGAAACATTTTGAAAAATTATTAAAAAGAAATATAAGCCATATTATACAAAAAGAACTAAAGACCCAAGAATAGGTTTTGTAACAGTTACCAGAATAGTTTTATCTGATGACTTGCATAATGCTAAAATATTTATTTCTGTACTTGGCACCAAAGAAGAACAAGAGAAGAGCATGAATGGCTTACTTAGTGCTACCAAATTTATTAGATCTGAATTGGCTTTTGGGTTAAAGAAATATCGTTTTACACCTTATATATCGTTTCATTATGATAAAGAATTAGAAAAAGTACATCAGCTTATGGCTCAGGTGTATAGACTGGAAAAAGAGAAAGAAACTGATAAAGAAGATGCAGAATAATAAACTATGCGAAATAGCTGAAATTTTAAAGAAATACAATAATTTTATAATTAGTTCACATGTGCATTTGGATGGTGATGCTCTGGGCTCTGAAATAGGTCTCTATTTAATGTTAAGGCAACTAGGAAAAGATGTAAGGGTTATTAACCAAGATAAAACTCCAGACATATATCAATTTTTACCATGTATTGAAGAAATAGCATGTACTGAAAAACTTGATGAAGAATATTTTTTTGATATAAAGCCGAAAACAATATTGATCGTTCTAGATTCGAGTAATCTTGATAGAATAGGCAAAATTCATATCGATATAAAGCAAATAGATTTTATTGTCAACATTGACCACCATCCCAGTAATACCTTTTATGGTAAATATAATTATATAAATCCCCATGCTTCTTCAGTTGGTGAGATTCTTTATGGATTAGGAAAGCAAATGGGCTGTATCTTAAACAAGCAAATGGCAATCTCATTATATACGGCAATTGTTACAGACACTGGTTCATTTCGTTATGCAAACACAAAGGCAAGTACTTTTCAGATTGCCCTTGATTTAGTAAAACTTGGTGTGAACCCGAGTCGTCTTACAGATTATATTTATAACAACAATAAGCTTTCTAGCCTAAAAATATTGGGGGAAGCACTACGTAAAATTAAAATAGATTCTTCTTCCAGAATCTCATGGACAATTGTTACAAGAGACATGTTAATAGAAACAAAATCGAAAGACGAGGAAATCGAAGGAATTGTAGACAAAATACTTTCTCTAAAAAAAGTTAAGGTTTCTGCTTTTTTTAGAGAAACAAAGGATGGTTATATCAAAGTCAGTTTTCGTTCTAAGGGTGAGTTTAATGTTGACCAATTTGCCCGAATGTTTGGTGGGGGTGGTCACCCAAATGCTGCAGGCTGTAGTGTTAAGGGAACTATAAAAGAAACAACCAAACTAATCATTTCAAAATTACAAACTGAACTTGATAATTAGGATAATCAAAATGAATAATTAATTCTGGTTCCAATTATAATATTATGATAAATGGTATTTTAAATATTAATAAGCCTGAAGGAATTACTTCAGCAAAAGCAGTTTCAAAGATTAAGAAAAAATTACAATTAAATAAAGCTGGGCATACCGGTACATTAGATCCATTTGCAACTGGAATTCTGCTTGTATGTCTTAATCGTGCAACCAAAATTGCTCAATACCTTTCCGTTTTAGATAAGGAATACGTTGGAATAATGGTACTGGGTGTTACTACAGACACGCAAGACCTTAAAGGTAAAGTACTGAAAATAAAAAATGTTAACCATCAGGCACTCAATGTTGACAATCTTGAAGAGGTTTTTGCAATCTTTCAGGGAAGTATATGGCAGAAACCTCCCATGTTTTCTGCCCTTAGACACAAAGGTTTACGACTTTATAGTCTTGCCAGAAAAGGTATTGAAATTGATTTAGATCCTCGAAAAATATTCATAAAGCAAATAAGTATTTTAAAAATAAAATATGATTATTTTCCAAGTATTACCTTCAGGGTCAAATGTTCCAAGGGTACTTATATAAGGACATTATGTAATGATATCGGGCAAAAGTTAGGTTGTGGCGCTTTTTTATCTCGACTAGAACGAACTGAGATAGGTAACCATAATATACAACAATCAATTGATCTTGATAAATTTTTAAGGATGCCACTCCAGGAGCAGTACAAAAATATATTATCTATTGACAAAGCTTTAAATAATTTTAACAAAATAATATTGTTGAAAGATAAAGAAATTGAAGATAGGGTAAAAAATGGAGGACCATTCTCCGAGAGAGAAATAAGTGAAATAATTAATGAAGAAGGTAATAATAAATTTAACGATAGATTTAGGGTTTGTTCTTATGATGGCAATTTATTAGCGATAGGGAAAAAAGTAGAAGATTTTGATTACACAAAAAAATATAAGGTTGAAAAAGTATTTTCATGAAAACTATTAAAGACAACCATACTTATAAAAAAATAAAATATGGTATCGATAATGATAACTTGAAAAATTATATAGCATTAGGATTTTTTGATGGTATTCATTTAGGACATCAGGCTTTATTGAAGTGGTGTGTGAAGGAGGCAAAATTGACCAATGCCACTAGCACTGCCATTTTATTTGATGAGCATCCAGAAAAGGTCATTAAAAATTATAATAATTTTCATCTATTGACAACATTAAAAGAGAGGATTAGGCGAATTAGGGAACTGGGACTTCAGCAAATAATTATTATTAATTTTAATGATAAATTTCAGAAGATAACCGCAGAAAATTTCATTGTAGAAATATTGTTAAAAAAATTTAATATGAGTGCTGTTTTTGTTGGCTACAATTATAGTTTTGGTTTCCAAAAAAAAGGTGATATTAAACTTATAAAAGAATTAAGTAACTATTATAATTTTAAATCATATGTTATGAAACCAGAGACATTAGATGAGAAACAAAAAATAAGCACCACAATTATTAAGGAAAATTTAATAGAAGGTAATATTGAAAAAGCCAATAAACTTTTGGGATATCCTTATGAGCTTACCGGTAAAGTGATTCATGGAGATAATAGGGGAAGTACTGTTCTGTCTTTTCCAACAGCCAATTTAGCTTTAGCAAAAGAAAAACTGCTACCAAAAAATGGAGTATATATTGCATTTGCCTATTCTGGAGGTAAAAAATACAATGGTTTGGTTAATATTGGGTTTAGGCCTACATTTAGAAATAAAAAAGACGATACCTCTGTAGAAATATATATATTTGATTTTTGTGATGATATTTACAATAAAAAAATATCCATTTCGTTGCTCAAAAGAATAAGAGACGAGAAAAGATTTACAGATGCAAGGGATTTGGCTACGCAAATAAAAAAAGATAAAATAATTGCTGAAAATTTTTTTAGAGAATATAAATATAGCTTGAGCTAAAATATTACCAAACAAGTTAATCTTCACTCCTTTTTTATTCAAAAGTTCTTTAAAAATATATTCTTAAATAAGAATAAATTCAAAAAGTTTAAAATAATCTATTTTCTGAAGTGTTAAGAGTAAGTTAAATAAATTTGAATGAAGAAATTAATTATGGTATAATATATATTTGAATAATATAGAAAACATATTTCATTATTGGAGTATTTTAATAAGAAGATGCTAGAAAAATATTTTTATAAAAATTGAAAATAATTGAATAAATTTAATTATTATGCCTATATAAACATTATAACAGAAAGAGAGAGTAAGTTGAAATGATTAAAAAAGAGGTTAAAGATAAAATTATAAAAGGTTACCAGCATCACGAGAAAGATACTGGTTCAACAGAAGTTCAAGTGGCTATCTTGACCGAGCAAATAAATAGCCTTACCCAGCATTTAATACAAAACAAGAAAGACTCTCATTCCAAGCATGGGCTATTAAAAATGGTTGGGAAAAGAAGGAGTCTGCTTAATTATCTTAAAGATAATGATATTGATAAATATCGTCAACTAATTACTCAGCTAAAATTAAGAAAGTAAAAAAATATAAATATTTTTACCTTCTTGCAAATAAATTTAAGGAGAAATGAAATTTATGACCAATTCCGTTACTAGAAAAACCGAAATTAAAATCGGTGAAAAAACCATTAAAATTGAAACCGGTAAGTTAGCAAAACAAGCAAATGGAGCTGTTATGCTTACCTGTGGAGAAACAGTTGTGCTTGTGACTGCTGTAGCTTCCAAAGAGCCACGAGAAGGAATAGACTTTTTCCCTTTACTGGTAGATTACGAGGAAAAGTTCTATGCTGCTGGTAAAATACCGGGCGGTTTTTTTAAGCGAGAAGGCAAACCAAGCGAAAACGCTACCCTAACTTCCCGGCTTATAGATCGGCCTTTGCGGCCTTTGTTTCCTGAAGATTACCGTAATGATGTGCAAATTATCACTTCTGTTTTGTCTTATGACCAAAAAAATCTTCCGGATATTATTTCAATCATAGGTGCTTCCTGTGCTCTTTATATTTCGGATATACCATTTAATAAGCCGGTTGCAGCGGTAAGAATGGGTTATCTCAATGGAGAATATTTGATTAATCCATCTGTAGAAGAATTAAAAGAATGCCAGCTTAATATAATTGTAGCCGGAACCAAAGATTCTGTTATTATGTTAGAAGGCGAAGCTAAAGAATTATCTGAAGAAGATATTTTAATCGCAATTGAAAAAGCACAAGTTGAAATTGATAAAATTGTAGATATGCAGATACAATTTGCCAAGGAAATTAAACAAGATAATCTGGAAAAATCCTGGCAGCCTGACCAAATATTAATACAAGAAAGAGAAAAGGTTTATCAATTCATAAAACAGAATTACTCTGATAAGATTGAAAAAGCCTTGACAATATTTGAAAAAAAAGAGAGAGAAGATAATTTAAACAAAATATCTGACGAAATAATCTCTCACTATGATAATGAAGAAAATGACAATGAATATAGTATTTCATTGATAAAAAGTAGCTTTGATTCAATATGCAAAGAATTAATGAGAAAACTGATTGTTGAGAAAGAAATGCGGATTGATCACCGTAAAATAGATGAAGTAAGACCAATTGAATGTGAGATAGGAATTTTACCTAGAGTACATGGCAGTGCACTTTTTACTCGAGGACAAACACAAGCATTGGTAATTACCACACTTGGTTCTGTTAGAGATGAACAGTCTATTGATACGTTAGAAGAAGATGCTTCTCGAAAATTCTATTTACATTACAATTTTCCTCCCTTTTCAGTGGGTGATGTTAAACCAAGAAGATCTCAATCCAGAAGAGAGATTGGACATGGGGCTCTAGCTGAAAAGGCTATTAAGGCTCTTATCCCTGATGAAACAGACTTTCCCTATACTATTCGAGTTGTCTCAGAGATACTAGAGTCAAACGGATCATCGTCTATGGCAACGGTATGTGGAACCAGCCTCTCCTTAATGGATGCAGGGGTTCCTATAAAAAAACCAATTGCAGGTATAGCGCTTGGTCTTGTAAAAGAGCAAGATAATTACAAAATATTAACTGATATTTTAGGTATTGAAGACCATTATGGTGATATGGATTTTAAGGCAGCAGGTTCTATTGATGGTATTACTGCTATTCAGATGGATCTAAAAATTGACGGTGTTTCCATTGATATATTACGTGATATAATGGAAAAATCAAAAAAAGGGCGTCATTATATTCTTGATAAAATGAACAAAGTAATAGAAAAGCCAAAAGATAATTTATCTGATTATGTTCCAAAAATGTTTATCATGAAGGTAAATCCTGATAAAATTGGGAGTGTTATTGGTCCTAGCGGTAGAAATATAAAGAAAATTATCGAAGAAAGTGATACTGGAATTGACATAAAAGATAATGGGGAAATATTTATTACTGCTGATACTACTGAAAAGATTGATAAGGCTAAGTATCTTATTGAAGGATTGGTAAGAGAAGTAAAAGCCGGAGAAATATATAATGGAAAGGTAAAAAGAATTACCAAATATGGTGCCTTTGTCGAGATACTGCCTGGCGTAGAAGGTCTTTTACATATATCAAATTTATGCCATTATCATGTTGACAAAGTAGAAGACGTCATAAATGTTAACGATGAATTCCAGGTAAAAGTGATTGGCGTTGATCAACAAGGCAAAATTGATTTAAGCAAAAAAGAGCTTACTCCTAAAACCAGTAGGGATAATAAGGATAATGGTAGTAATCGCTCTCGTAAAAATACTTCATATAGGTAATATAATACAAAATATAATTATTGATGATGAATAAAGAAATAGAAAAAATAGAAGTTAAAATAGAAAAGGATAAAGGTTGTGATGATTTACCTTTACCAAAAGCAGCCAGTCAACATGCTTCCGGCGTTGATCTATTTTCTGCCGAAGAAGATGCTGTTGAAATTGATAAAGGTGAGATAAAATTAGTCTCAACAGGCATTAAAATAGCCTTGCCGATAGGCTTTGAAGCCCAGGTTAGACCTAGGAGTGGATTAGCCTATCGTTATGGTATTACTGTCCTCAATACGCCAGGTACTATCGATTCAGATTACCGTGGTGTGATCAAGATAATTCTAATCAATCATGGTAAAGAAAAATTTATTGTAAATCGAGGAGACCGCATTGCACAGCTAGTGATTCAAAGAACATTTCAACCAGTTTTAATAGAAACAAAAGAATTGGACAATACCAAGCGGGGCATTGGTGGTTTTGGACATACTGGAATTAAAACTAATCAATAAGAGATAACAATCATACAGAAATATCATTCAGAGGAAAATAAAAGTAAGGAAGCCAATGCACTATGTTATTTTAGGTTTAATTCAAGGGTTAACCGAATTTCTTCCAGTAAGCAGTTCTGGTCATCTGGTAATTGCCCAGTACCTTCTAGGATTACAAATACCAGGTGTTGCCTTTGAAACATTTGTACATTTTGGCACATTATTGGCTGTTATTTTTCTGTTTAGAAATGATATAAAAGAAATTTTTCTCGCCTTCTGTAAAAGCCTTAATAAAATATATAGTCCCAAAAAATTACTTAATCACATTCGAGATGATCTGCAATGCAAATTTGCCTGGTTATTGGTTATAAGCACGATACCGGGAGCACTAATTGGCTATTATTTCAATACTACGTTCGAAAAACTTTTTGGGAATCCAGTCGTCACTTCTTTGATGCTCATTATAACCGGATTTTGCCTTTTTTTGACAGATAAATATTTGATACAAGGTAGCAAAAAAATAAAAGAGATAAATGGTGTTGATGCAATCTTTATTGGTTTTGCGCAGGCACTAGCGATTATTCCTGGCATATCCCGTTCAGGTTTTACTATAATGATGGCTCTTAGCAGAAAAATAGATCGTGAATTTGCGGCAAAATACTCTTTTATTTTGTCAGTTCCCATTATCATAGGTGCTTCGATATTTAAAGTTAAAGAGATATTTCATCTTGATATTGATATTAATTTGTTGCTCATTTCTGGAATAACTGCTTTTTTATCAGGTTATTGGGCTATGATATTTTTTATAAAAATGCTAACAAAATTTAGATTAAGATTATTCAGTTATTATCTATGGATCATTGGAATCGCGGTAATTTTTATTTATTTAACTTAATACTAAAGGTGGGGAAGATGGCAAAAAATATTAAAAAGCATTACTCAATAAGAAAAAGAGTTTTAGGTATCATCATCATTGCAATTGCTGTCTATTATTTATTTGCCATATTATTTCCTGCAAGCAGCTTTACATTTATCAATGTTATTACAAATTATATCAATAAATTAATAGGACTTGGTAAATATTTCATTTTCTTATTCTTAATAGTAGAAGGGCTAAGCCTTTATTTAATTACCGATTTTTCAAAATTATTATAATAAAATTTTCGGGATTACAACTTTAGTATTAATAATCCTGGTTTTCATTCATCTAAAATTAATCTTTATTGATCATTCCTATTTACTGGCAAGAGATGGAGCAGGTGGCGGATTATATGGATTCTATCTAGCAAGATATCTTAATAATTATTTTGGTTTAACTGGTGCATATCTTTTCCTTATTGCTCTTGGTCTAATTGCCATTCTATTTATAACGGATGTTTCTTTTCTTTATGCCATTAGTTTATTCTTCAGTAAAATTTATCAGATATTCAGTAAAATATTTTCTGGCATATTGAAAAAACGAAAAATAATAGAAAGGCCAAATAGAGAAAAAACTATTAGTATTTATTCAGATAAGCAAGATGAACCAAAAAAAAGGTCAGAACCTATTTTTAGCAAAAAATTACCTTCAAAAGCGAAAAAAAACAGTGAGCCGGCGATACAGGGGAGGATTGATTTCTCTGCTAAAAATAAGAATAATATGAATGGTAAAGCCAAAGATAACATATATATAATACCACCTACTAACTTATTAAATGAGGTAAAAAAAGAGCATAGAACAAAAGGTCAAGAAAAAATAAAGAATAATATCACTTTGTTGCAAAAAACATTAGATAATTTTGGTATCCAGGGAGATGTAATTGGGGCGACACAGGGTCCGACAGTTACAAGATATGAAATTCAGCCGGCACCAGGTGTTAAAGTGTCAAAAATAACCAATCTCAGTAATGATATTGCTTTGGCCTTTGCTGCAGCTTCTGTGAGAATTGAAGCACCAATTCCAGGCAAAAATGCCATTGGTATTGAAGTGCCTAATAGAGAAAAAGATACGGTATTACTAAGGGAAATTATTGAATCAAAGGACTATCAAAATAATTCACTTATTTTACCTATTGCATTAGGGAAAGATATTGGGGGAAAGAATATCATCGCAGATTTAGTTAATTTACCGCATTTACTTATTGCTGGTTCTACCGGTTCCGGGAAAAGTGTATGTCTTAATTCTATTATTTTAAGTTTAATATATCGTTTTGGACCTGATATGATAAGGTTTGTGATGGTTGACCCAAAGAGGGTTGAATTAAATGTTTATAATGGAATACCTCATTTGATTATTCCGATTATCACCAATACAAAAAAAGTTGACAAAGTATTGAACTGGGCTATTTCTGAAATGGAAAACCGATTTAAAATATTCGCCGAAGTAGGTGTCCGTAATTTACAAGGATACCATGAATATATAAAAAGCATAAAAACAGACGAAAAACCTTTACCATATATTATTATTATTATTGATGAATTGGCAGATTTGATGTTATCTTCGCCAGTCAAGGTAGAAGAAGCATTATGTAGATTAGCACAAATGACCAGAGCTACCGGAATTCATTTAATTATTGCTACCCAGAGACCTTCTGTTGATATTATTACCGGTTCGATAAAGATAAATTTCCCATCACGTATTGCTTTTGCAGTTTCAACACAGGTAGATTCAAGGACCATCTTGGATGTTAACGGAGCTGAAAAATTATTGGGAAATGGTGACATGTTGTTCTCACCTATAAATGTATCTAAACCAATACGTGCCCAGGGCACTTTTGTCTCCGAAAAAGAGATTAAAAATATTGTTTCCTTTTTAGAAGACAACGGACCTGCCCCTGATTACCAGGAAAATATCCTTAGTCATAAAAAAACCCAGGAAAGCTTAATGGAAGAAGAAAATGAGGAAGAAGAAGATGAATTATTTGAAGATGCCGTTGACACCATTATCAATAATAATCAGGCCTCAATATCAATATTGCAAAGAAAGTTAAGAATAGGTTATACAAGGGCTGCCCGCTTGATTGATATTATGGAAAAAAAGGGAATGGTTGGGCCTTATGATGGTCGGAATCCAAGAAAGATATTACTTTCTAAGGATGATTATTTATCACGAAAAAATAATTATGATACTCAGGAAGAAAATGAATGATTGTGTAAATATCGCACCCGCATAGCCGGTGGCTTTAAGAAGCCTCTAAAAGAGGCTTAAGTTTTTATTAGACAGTTTTTTCTATGCTCTTTTCTTTTGATCTGTTAGCTATCTTTTAAAAGAGCCCTTTCATATTATTTTCGTCTGTTTGGATTAAGGTAAAAAATTTCAGTTAACATAGCTTTATCTTTATGGTAAACCATTTTATTTAATCATTACCACCTTCAATGAAGGTGGTAATGATTAAATAAAATATATTAATTGAAATAAAAAATGGAACGTATTATTATAATAATAAATGTGTTGATGATTTAACAGTCACATGGTTGATAAAATATATTTAATAAAAATAACCGAAAGGAGGATTTGGTAAGATTAAAATATATTGCTAATTTATTTTAATTTTTTTATAAAAGAAAAGAAAGGAGATAATGATTGAAATGAAATATTATCTAAGGAGAATTGTAACAATATTAACGATTGTAGCTTTGCTTATACCTATTATGGGGATGAATTGTATCGCACAAAGTGATATTAAAGTTGGTCTAGCATTTGATGTTGGAGGTAAAGGTGATAAATCATTTAATGATTCCTCTTCACGTGGATTAACCTGGGCTGCAGAAAATTTTGGAATTAAGAGGATAGAACTCGAGCCTGGTGCTGATGCAGATAGGGAAGTAAATTTAAGGAATTTAGCTACTCTTGGTTATGAGTTTATTATTGGAGTTGGTTTTTTATTTGAGGACAGCATTGGGCCGGTTGCCGATGATTATCCGGATACCAAGTTTGCTATTGTAGATGGATATATTCCAGATAAACCAAATGTTGTATCCCTAAATTTTGCAGAACATGAAGGATCATTTTTAGTAGGAATGATTGCTGGACTCAAGGCAATCGAAGATGGTGAAGATACTGTAGGCTTTGTTGGAGGTATGAACGTTCCTTTAATCCAAAGATTTGAAGCTGGATACCGTGCTGGTGTAAAATATGCCTACCCGGATTGCAAAATACTGTCTTCTTATGCCGGAGATACTCCCCAGGCTTTTGCCGATCCGGTAAAAGGAAAAGAATTAGCACTATCCCAGTATGACAACGGAGCACATGTTATCTTTCACGCAGCTGGTTTAACCGGATCCGGGGTTTATGAAGCTGGCAAAGAAAGAAAAAAATATATTATTGGTGTTGACTCTAACCAGAATTATTTAGGACATATTGAGGAAACCGGAGAAAACTATGGCTTGACCAGTATGCTAAAACAGGTTGATGTGGCTGTCTATCTGGCAACTAAATCTGTTGTAGATGGAAACTTTGAATCAGGTATCAAAATATTTGATTTATCTACTCAAGTAGAGATTGATGGTGTTGAATATAACGGTGTCGGGTACGCGGTTGATAAATATAATGAAGATTTAATTAATGATACAATGATTGAAAAAGTAGAAAAAGCTAAAACAGAAATTATTAACGGCGAAATCGTGGTACCGGCAGAGCTATAGAAAATATAAATCATCATCAGGAAATACAATAAGTTTTGAGATAATTAATTTAAAAAATTGTATTTCCTGATGGTTCATGTTTTTATTCTATATATATATTTAATTTAAGATATGGAGAATAAATATTGTCTGACTATTTATTGGAAATGAAGAATATATCTAAACAATTTCCTTTAGTTAAAGCTAATGACAGGGTTAATTTTAAAGTTAAAAAGGGTGAAATACATGCCCTGGTTGGAGAAAATGGGGCTGGGAAAAGTACTCTAATGAGTATATTGTACGGACTTTATCAGGCAGATGAAGGTGAAATATTTATTAATGATAAAGAAGTAAATATTTCCAATCCAAATAAAGCTATTGAATTAAAAATTGGTATGGTTCATCAACATTTTATGCTGATACCACCTTTGACAATAACCGAGAATGTTATATTGGGTATGGAACCAAAAAAGAGCTATTTTTTTACAGATATAAAGAAAGCTGCTCAAGAAATTAAAGAGCTTTCAGAAAAATTTGCTTTCAAAATTGACCCCTGGGCAAAAGTTAGAGATATTTCTGTTGGTATAGAGCAAAGAGTTGAAATTATAAAAGTCCTCTATCGTGGGGCTGAAATTCTGATATTGGATGAACCCACTGCTGTACTAACACCACAAGAAGTGGAAGAATTATTTAAAATATTACGTTCTTTAAAAAAAGAAGGGAAAACGGTTATTTTTATAACTCATAAGCTTAATGAAGTAATGGCTATTTCGGATCAGGTTACAGTAATGAGAGATGGAAGAGTAGTAGGTATAAAAAAAACATCTGCTACTACTACCTCAGAAATAGCAAATCTTATGGTTGGCAGAGAAGTTCTTTTAAAAACCAATAAAAGTAAACAGAAGGCGGGAAAACCTGTATTAAGATTGGAACATATAAATGTTGTTAACCATAATAAATTCCCTGTTTTAAAGGATATTAATCTTACCGTTAAGGAAGGACAGATATTAGGAATTGCCGGAGTAGAAGGCAATGGTCAAACCGAGTTAGTTGAGGTTATTACCGGTCTTAGGCCGATTATGAACGGAAAAATATTTCTTTATGAGCAGGATATTACAAATTTAAATCCTAGAAAAATAAGAGAATTAAATATTGCCCATATTCCGGAAGACAGAAGAAAAAGAGGAATTATACCGGAATATTCCGTTGCTGAAAATCTTATACTAGGTTCACATTATCGACCACCTTTTAATAGGGGCTTTTCCCTTGATTTTCCATCCATTTACAACCATGCTCGCAAGTTAATCTCTGATTATGATATTCGCCCTGCCGATAAGGACAATTTACTGAAATCGTTATCAGGTGGAAACCAACAAAAAGTAATAGTAGCCAGGGAATTCTTTGGAGAGCCAATTCTTTTGATTACCTCTCAACCTACAAGGGGTTTAGATGTTGGCTCAATTGAGTTTGTTCATAAACAATTATTGAAGGAAAGAGATAATAACAAGGCTCTCCTATTAGTTTCAGCAGAATTAGATGAAATATTATCTTTAAGCGATATCATAGCGGTGATTTATGAAGGACAAATTATAGAAGTGATGGACGTTGCGGATGCAGAAAAAAGTAAGCTTGGATTATTGATGACCGGGGCTTCACAAGCTAAAAAATCCAACGAAGAAGATAACCATTTGGAATAGGAGGAGCTGTATTTGAGTAGAATCAATCAAAAAAGTTATTTCTATCTTGTTATACTGGAAAAGATTACCCCCTTTATTGCTATTTTAGGAGCTCTTTTTATAGGCTCTTTGGTTATTCTGTTAATGGGAGAAGATCCAATTCAAGTTTACAAAATGATGTTTGGGCTGGCAATAGGTAATCGTGATGGTTGGGGAAATGTTCTTTTTAGAGCCACTCCTTTGATATTTACCGGTCTGGCAGTAGCTTTTGCTTTTCGATGTGGATTATTTAATATTGGAGGAGAAGGCCAGGTCTATGTAGGGGCATTTTTAGCTGCATATGTTGGTTTTACTTTCACGAATTTACCCGCAATATTACTAATACCTCTCACTATTTTTGCAGCTGCCTTAGGAGGTGCTTTTTGGGCATCTATTCCGGGCATTTTAAAAGCAAAAACAGGTGTTCACGAAGTTATTGTTACCATCATGATGAACTGGATTGCTGCTTCACTAACTTTTTATCTGGCATTATTATATAAGGCTCCAGCTACGGAATCTATGAAAGCAGCTGGAGTTCAGCAGATGATACCTCATACCAGCGAAATTGCCGAAGCAGCTCGCTTGCCAAGAATAGCAACAATTTTATCCTATTTCAATATTCAATTTCCTTCACACAATCCTTTAAATGTTTCATTTTTTATCGCAATCATTGCTGCAGTTGTGATATATTATATACTATGGAAAACAAGTTTGGGATATGAAATAAGAGCAGCTGTGGAAGTCATAACCCTATAGCTTCCAGATATGAGAATCAATATAGCTAAGAATCATCCTGGCATAATGGTAATCAGTGGTGCTCTTGCCGGACTCACGTTGGTACAGAGAAATGAGGTTATGAGGTATAAATTTAGATGGCACGGCTGAACTTTTTTTCGCGTTTAGGCTTTAATGGAATTGCTGTTGCATTATTAAGGAAAAACCATCCCCTTGGGATTGTGTTGGCTGCAATTCTCTTTGGTATCATATGGTGAATTGCATTGGTAAATATTTTTGGCTGTTAAATACCCAAGGAATTAATTAATAGTTGACTGTTATTATTATTTTAGTTGTTGTTGCTGATGAAATTGTTAAAACGATTAATTATAAGGGAGAAAGTGAGTAATGATAGGAAACATACTTAATGCTGATTTTTTAGCATCAGTGATAAGAATTGCCATTCTACTCTGACATTAGCAGAAGTTGGGAGGAGTTTTCCGAAAAATCGAATGTCGCTCTGGGATTTGGAAGAGAAAGTATGATGTTAACAATTTTGCTTATTGCTGTGGCCTGCTCATTATTTTCTCACAACCCATGGATAGGAATTTTGTTTGCTATTATTGTGGGCATATCCCTAGGATTGATTCATGCAATTGTTACCGTATCATTTAAAGCAAATCAAATTGTCAGCGGTGTTGCCATAAATTTATTTGCCAGCGGAATTACTGTTTTTTTAAGCTGGTTATGGTTTAATGAGACACAAATCATGGCTTTAGAAAGCCCTTCCAAAATTTGAGGTTTTGATATTTTCAGGGTAGGGAAGAGTTCTTCTTTAATAAAGTTTAATTGTTATCTTTGCACATCCACTCGCCCATGGTATATATTGCTTTTATTTATTGTTTATTATCTCATATTATTTTCAAGACTTCTTTGGTCTAAGATTGCGCTCTGTGGGGAGAATATCCATGCTGCTGATACTCTTGGGAGTAACGTTATAATATATGCGTTACATTGCAGTTATGATATCAGGAGCTATGGCTGGATTAGCAGAGTCAGCTTTTACTTTCCAATTGGTTTCAGGCTCATTTTTTTTTGTTAAGAGATGAAGTGGGGGGAGGGGATTTATTGCCCTGGCTGCCATGATTTTCGGGAAATGGACTCCTTTTGGAACATTAGGAGCCGCCTTGTTATTTGGTGTAGGAGAAGCGTTAGCTATCAGGCTTCAGGGAGTTTTTGCTATACCAGTTCAATTCATCAATATGGTTCCATATCTACTAGCCATATTCGTATTGGTGGGTGCAATTGGTAAAGCTTCAGCCCCAGCTGCTGATGGAATACCGTATGAAAAAGAAATTCTATAAATAAATATGTTTTTGCATTTTAATTAGGAGTGTTATTAAAATATGAAAGAAATTGGGGAATATTTAAAAAATAGAAGATTAGAATTAGGCATCTCTCTGGATGAGGCCGAACAATATCTCAAAATAAGGAAGAAATATTTAGTTGGCATTGAAGAGGGGAATGAAAAAATCCTTCCCGGTAGAACCTATTTTATCGGTTATTTAAGGAATTATGCAAATTATCTTGAAGCTGATCAAGAATATATTGACCAGCTTTTGGTGGAAACCAAGCAAGCACCAAAAACAAGCGAAAAAGAACAAGAACAAGAGCAAGAGCCTGTTGAAACGATACCAAAAAGAAAAAAGACAGGAAAGTATTTTTCTCCTGAAAAAAGTAAATATCGTCCAAAAAGAGAGAAAAGAAATATTAGCTATATTCCCTTTATTAAAATTGTTGCTATTATAATTGTGCTTGGCGGAGGTATTTTTATAGTAAACCAATTTTTAAATAGAACAGAACAGCCTTCTATCCCTGTTAACAACAATGAAGAAATTATTATTGAGAGTACTGAAAATGAGCAGAAAACTATAGAACAGGAGTTAACTGAGATGGCAGAAGAGAACTTGCAAAAAGAGGAAATAGAAGAATCATCCACCGATGTTCTTTTAGAGCCTTTACCTGAATATAAGCCAATAAGAGTTGTTGCTCAAGAGCCAGCCTGGGTAAAAATCATAGATGATGATGATCAGCTATTATTTGAAAGCCTTATACTTTCTACAGAAGAAATTACCATAAAATCAGAAGGAATGGTATCCTTATTCACAAGCTCAACTGATAATATAAGTGTTTTCTACGATGATGAAGAAGTCGAAGCTCAGCCTACTGACAATTATCGTCTCATGTATTATCAAATTATTGCAAATAATGAAAATAATTAGAAATGGGACAAATTATCTATCCCCAGCCAGTAAAATTAATATTCAGCATTATTAGCGCAGAAGAGGAAATGTTTATAGAGGCCAAGAATAGCTTGACTAAAAATTTCGGGAAAATAGATATGGAAAGTGAATACCAGCCTTTTAATTTTACTGAATATTATAAAAATGAAATGGGTGATTCTCTTAAACAAAAAATGTTCTCATTTGAGAAATTAATCCTTCCCGATAGGCTGAGTGAAATTAAAAACAATAGCAATAAGTTGGAATGGAAATTAAGTATACCCAGGAACTCTAGAGATGCAGATATAGAGAAAAAAAGAAAAGTTAATTTCGATCCCGGATATTTAACATTGGGCAAATTTATTTTAGCAAGTACAAAAAATGGAGCTGCCAGGATATACCTTAAAGAAGGAATATATGCAGAGATTACCCTTAAATTTATCAACAAATCCTTTCGTCCTTTAGAGTGGACTTATCGAAACTATCAGACTGATTTGTATATTGATTTTCTTAATAAGGTAAGAGATAAATACAAAAAACAAATAAAAAGTATTATTTAATAATAGAAAAGAAGTTGATATTAATAAAGATGGTTGATTTAATTACTAGTTAATGATACAAAAAGAATGTTTATTGCAATTAATTTGGATAAGGAAATCAAAAATTATCTTTCTAATATCCAAGAAGATATAATAAACTATAATAATGCACAGTTAAAAATGAAAACTGTTGAAAGAAGAAACTTGCATATTTCAATAAAGTTTTTGGGTGATTTGAATAGATTAGAAATTGAAAAAATATCGCTTGCTCTACAGAAATTGTCATCTAAATATCAACCTTTTAGAATTAACCTTTCAAAAAGGATTGGAATATTTCCTAGCACAAAAAAGCCTCGTGTTATTTGGATAGGCGTTGAAAAGGGAAACAGTGAAGTTGAAAAAATATACCATGATATCGAAAGAGAGCTTCAAGGGGAATCATTTTATGATAATGATAAAAAATTTACTACTCATATTACCCTAGGAAGAGTAAAATATATTAAATATCCAAACAATTTAATAGAATTTATGAAAGAAATAGGTTTTAAAGATATTTCACAAATGGTTAATTCTGTAGAATTAATGGAGAGTAATTTAACAACTAAGGGGCCTATTTATGGGGTCATTAGTCAATATCCTTTTTTACAATAAAAGAATAGAATGTTGTATGGGTATAGTTATTTATAAAATAGAACAGTTTTAAGCTTAATAACTAAAAATTGAGGAGTGTATTATGAAAGAAAGTAAAAATAATATCATTGAGAGGGAAAAAGCTTTAAAAATGGCCATGGAAAATATAGAACATCGGTTTGGCAAAGGTTCAATAATGAAATTTAGTGATAGGCCAAAAGTTACAGGAAGTAACGTTATTCCTTCTGGCTCTTTGGCTTTGGATATTGCCTTGGGTATAGGTGGAGTGCCTCGGGGAAGGGTTGTGGAAATATTTGGCCCTGAATCTTCCGGTAAAACTACATTAGCATTACATATGATTGCTGAAGCGCAGAAGAATAAAGGAATTGCTGCATTTATAGATGCTGAACATGCTATGGATCCTGTCTATGCAAAGAATATTGGTATAAATATTGATGAGCTAATTATTTCCCAACCAGATACGGGAGAACAAGCATTAGAAATTGCCGAGTCCCTGGTTAGAAGTAATGCTGTTGATATTATAGTGATTGATTCGGTAGCTGCGTTGGTGCCCAAAGCGGAGATAGAGGGTGATATGGGAGATTCTTCAATGGGATTACAGGCTCGTTTGATGTCACAGGCGTTAAGAAAACTCACTGCAATCATCAACAAATCAAGAACAACAATGATATTTGTTAATCAAATAAGGGAAAAGATTGGTATTATCTTTGGAAATCCCGAAACAACCCCTGGTGGACGTGCTTTGAAGTTTTATTCGACTATCAGGCTGGATATCAGAAGGAAAGCTTCAATCAAAAAAAATGATTCAAACATTGGTATAAATGTCAAAGTCAAAGTTGTAAAAAATAAATTAGCTCCACCTTTTCAAGAAGCTATGTTTGATATTATTTTTGGAAAAGGCATTTCGAGAGAGGGGGATATATTTAATTTAGGCGTAATCCATGATATCATCCAGAAGTCCGGAACCTGGTTTTCATATAAGGATATGCAGCTAGGACAAGGAAAAGAAAATACAAAGATATATTTAACTGAAAATCCCAAGATATCAAGCGAGATTGAGAAAAAAATATTAAAAGCGGTAAATCTTCCCAATTTAGAAGAAAATTCTCAAAATGAAAAAGAACCAAAAAATAACTGATATTCAGGTTAAAAAGAATAATATAAATAGAAGAAAATTATATATAGATAATGAACTATTTATTGAAATAGATGATGTTATTATAAGTGAGCTAGACTTATATATTGGAAAAGAAGTGACTGATGAACTTATTGAAAAAATTCAACAGAAAGAGGCATTTACAAAGGCAAAAAATGATGCTATACGATTTTTATCATACCGTCCCAGGTCTGAATGGGAGATATCAAATAAATTAAAAAAGAAGAAATACCCAATATTTATAATTGAAGAAACCATTTATTGGTTAAAAGAAAAAGACCTTATCAATGACAGGCAATTTGCCATGATTTGGATAAAGGATCGCTTAACAAATAAACCCTTAGGTAAATTAAGAATAAGAAAGGAATTATACAATAAGGGTATAGACAATGAAGTCATTGAAAGCACAGTAAATGTTTTTTTCAAAAAAGATGAAGATGAATTAGAACTTGCTTATCAGTTAATAGAGAGAAGAAAAAATTCTCTCAGATTAAAAAATGTTCAATTAGAACCACAGAAAATAATAAATTTATTAAAAAACCGAGGTTTTTCTTATTATGTAATAAATCATATTTATGATGATTTGTTAGATCAGTAGCATTCTTTAAAAAGCTATTGTAAACATTAGGTAAAATATTTTAAAAATACAATTTGACTTTTATTTTCGATGAGAGATAAAATAAAAAGTTGATATTAATTAAATATTTTATCCTTATTTTGTACATTATTTTAGTTCTTTTATAAAAAATGATAACAAACTAATTAGCAATTGCTTATAAACTATAATAGTAAAAAAATTTAAGAACCTTTTAAACTGAATAGGGGGTGGAAGACATTAATACATCTATTTTTTCTATTGCAACAATTTTGTTAGGCATATTGATTGGCTTTTTATTAACTAATTTCTTTGCAAAAACAAAATTGTCATCATCAGAAAAAGCCTGCAAGCAAATTATTGAAAACGCTAATAAGGAAGCTGAATCAATAAAAAAGGAAGCTCAACTTCAAGCGAAAGAAGAAGCTTATCAAATTATAAGAAAAAGTGAAATTGAATGTCAACAAAAAAGAAATAAGTTAGAAAATATCAATGAACAACTTATTAAAAAAAGCAATAATCTTGTACAAAAATTAGAAATGATTGAAAAGAGACAGAAGGACATTACTATTAAAGAACAAGGGGTTGAAAAAAAATCACAAGAAATCAATCAGATCTATCAAAAACAAAGAGATGAATTAGTGAGGATATCAGGATTAAACATTGAAGAAGCGAAAAAAGACTTATTAAGTAGACTGGAAAAAGAACTAGATCATGAAGCGGGTAAATTAATAAAAAGTGTTGAAGAACAGGCAAAAGAAGATGGAGAAAAAAAAGTACGCAATATTATTGCACTAGCAATTCAACGTTATTCTTCCGATTATACTGTAGAATCCACAATATCAGTAGTTACTCTTCCAAATGAAGATATGAAAGGAAGAATTATTGGTAGAGAGGGAAGGAACATACGAACTTTTGAAAGAATAACAGGCGTTGATTTGATTGTTGATGATACACCGGAGGCAGTGATAATTTCGGGCTTTGATCCAATTAGACGTGAAATTGCTAGAATTGCTTTGGAGAAATTGATTACTGATGGTAGAATACAGCCAGCAAGGATAGAAGAAGTAATCGAAAATTCTAAAAAAATTGTTGAAACTAATATAAAAGAAGAGGGAGAAAAAGCAGTATTTGATACCAACGTCAGAAATGTAAGTCCAAAATTAATTAATATTTTAGGTAAATTAAAATATAGAACAAGTTATGGACAAAACGTTTTACAACATTCAAAAGAAGTAGCATATTTTGCGGGAATCATGGCTGATGAATTAGGATTAAACGCTACTTTCTGTAAGAGAGCGGGGCTTCTGCATGACATTGGAAAAGCAGCTGATATGGAAATAGAAGGCCCTCATGCCTTAATCGGTGCAGATATTGCCAGGAAAAACGGTGAATCGCCGAAGATTGTAAATGCCATTGCCGCTCATCATGAAGATGAAAAACCTGAAACAGTTGAAGCGATTCTTGTTCAAGCCGCAGATGCAATTTCAGCTTCAAGGCCAGGAGCTAGAAGGGAAATGCTAGAAACTTATATTAAGAGGTTGAAACAATTAGAGGAAATCGCCAATTCTTTTGAGGGTGTTGAAAAATGCTATGCAATTCAAGCTGGACGTGAGATAAGGATTATAGTTAATCCCGAAGAAATCGATGATTATTTATCAGCTAAGTTATCAAGGGATATTTCCAAGAAAATCGAAAAAAACATAGATTATCCCGGACAGGTGAAAGTTAATGTTATCAGGGAAACACGTTCAGTCGAATATGCTAAGTAAAATAAATATTAAATTAAGTAATTATTAGTATAGTTTAATGGGATAAATTATATAAATCTTGCAAATATAAAGAATAAAAAAAGAAGGGGCTATATGAAATAAAAAATATATCTCCTTCTTTTTTTAATTTTCGAAATAATGCTTATTTATTAAAAGAGAATTATTTACTTGTGAGTATTGAATTATTTATAATATAAAAAATAAGAATAAAATAGAAAAAGATAACAAACAATAACAAATAGGAAGTAAGATAAATATGTTCAAGTATTATATTAAAACTTTTGGTTGTCAGATGAATGTAAATGACTCTGA
The DNA here is from genome assembly GCA_018402425.1 of Candidatus Atribacteria bacterium. GTDB lineage: Bacteria > Atribacterota > Phoenicimicrobiia > Phoenicimicrobiales > Stramentimicrobiaceae > Oleincola > Oleincola secundus. Next base: position 101,331 of record JAGYIZ010000002.1, read on the forward strand.
ATTTATTGCTGGCCAATTAGAAGATATGGGATACGAAGTCACTGCAGATATAAACCAAGCTAATATTGTTATTTTAAATACATGCTGTGTAAGAAAAAAAGTAGAACATAAAATATATAGCATGGCAGGAAAAGTAAGCCAACTAAAATTGGAAAAACCCGGGCTTATTTTCGGGATTTGTGGTTGTTTAGCACAAAAAGAAAAAGAGAATATTCAAAAAAAAATACCCCTAATTGATTTAATATTTGGACCTTCTCAAGCTACTTCCTTTAAGGTTATCTTAAAACAATTTTTATTAAATAAAGAAAGAAAAATAATAAATTGTGATAACCGAAAACAATTTAGCTTACAAAATATACCAATAAAGCATCATAGTCCAATTTCGGCCTTTATACAAATTATGAAGGGATGTAATAATTTTTGCTCTTATTGTATTGTACCCTATACACGGGGGCCGGAAGAGAGCAGACCACCTGAGGAAATATTATATGAAATAAAGAAATTAGCAAATTCTGGTTACAAGGAAATATTTTTACTAGGGCAGAATGTAAATTCCTACGGAAATGATATTATAAATCACGATGATTTTCTAACTTTATTGTTGAAAATAAATGAAATAGAAGGTATAGAAAGAATCAGATTCACTACTTCTCATCCTAAAGATTTTAATTTAGACTTAATAAAGGTTATAAAAAAGGGCAAAAAAATATGTGAGCATATTCACTTACCAATGCAATCCGGTTCAGATAATATACTGAAAAAAATGAATAGAAAATATGATATGAAACAATATTACCAGATTATAAAACATATTAGAAAAAATATACCGAATGCCAGCATAACAACTGATGTAATGGTTGGATTTCCAGGAGAGACAGAAGAAGATTTTGGATTTACAGTACAGGCGTTTAAAGATATTCAATTTGATTCTGCTTATACCTTCATCTATTCAAACAGAGAAAAAACGCTGGCTTCACTTTTTAATAGACAAATTAGTCTTCAAATTAAGAAAGAGCGATTGTGGAAACTGATTGAATTGCAAAAAGACATCTCAATCAAAAAAAATCAACAAATAATAGGAAAAACTGTAGAAATATTAGTTGAAAATATTTCCAAAAAAGGAGTCAAACATCAATATTGGGGTAAAACGAGAACAAATAAGGTAGTTGTTTTTTTAAATAAATGTGACGAATATGAAGGCAATGGAAGCTTGATTGGGAAATTAGCATATATTAATATCCAACGCGCAGATGCTTTTACATTGTATGGAGAACTTGTTGATGTCAAAAATAGATAATATTATAATACTTACTGGACCAACTGGAACTGGGAAGACTGATATATCCATTAAAATTGCACAATATATCCCTGAAATTGAAATAATTTCAGCTGATTCAATGCAAGTATATAAATATTTAAATATTGGCACAGATAAGCCTAAATATGATATTTTGAACAAATACGTTCATCATTGTATAGACCTTGTTGAACCTTCGGATAATTATGATGTTATGCAATACACGAAACAAGCTCAACAATGTATTGAAAATACTCTGTATCGTGATAAAAAACCTTTAATCGTAGGAGGAACAGGGCTTTATATAAAATCACTTATAAAACCAATTTTTAATGGTCCTGGCAGAGATCAAAATATCCGGAACAAATTATCTGAGTTAGTAAAAAAGAAAGGAAATAGGGTTCTATATAATCAGCTTGCCAAATATGATCCTGAATATTCGAATAAAATTAGTCCGAATGATACAAAAAGAATAATAAGAGCATTAGAAGTATTCTATTTAACAGGAAAACCATTATCGTATTTTCACCAAAATGCTAATAGCAATAAAACGGAAACAAAATATAATTACTACATTATCTGTATCCACATGGATAGAAAAAAACTTTATCAAAAAATTAATGAACGTGTTGAACAGATGATAGATAATGGTCTTATAGAAGAAACAAATAGGATAATTGAGAAATATAAATATAAAAATATTAATTTAAATATGTTAAATTCGATGCAAGGTTTAGGATACAAACAAGTTATCTCATATTTAAAAGGAAATATTTCTAAGGAAGAATCTGTTGAAATGATTAAAAAGGAAACTCGTAATTTTGCAAAAAGACAATTGAGTTGGTTTAAAAATCAAATACCAGTAGATTGCTGGATAAATCTTGATGATTATAAAGATATTCAAGAATGTGTAGAAAAAATATTATCTATCATGAGGGAGAAGGGATATTAATAAATATCGCACCCGCATAGCGGGTGGTTTAAGAATCCTCTAAAAGAGACTTAAGTTTTAATTAGACAGTTTTTTCTCTGTCTTTTCTCTTGATCTCTTAGCTATCTTTTAAAAGAGCTCTTTCATACTATTTTTTGTCTGTTTAGGATTTAAGGAAAAATATTTTAGTTTAAGGCCTTGGGCCTTATTTTACTTAAGATATCCCTAACGTCAGAAGTGGTTGCAGATTTTGTCTAAATTTGGCTCTATTTTATTTTTTAAAGACCTCTTCATATTCGCAGATCGCTATCAATCTGCTGAAGTGTTTCATACTAAATTGAGTTTACCCCTCAATCCGGGAGATAGTAATTAATCTTATATTGGAATATTGGAATCCAAATTTATTACGAACGGTATTGGCTAGGCAGTCAGGTTTTGAATATTCTTGAAATTGATATAAGACATTTTAATATGCAGTCTGGCAATCATCACACCTAATGTTTATTAGATCCATAACTTTGCGTCCCATCCTTTCGGAATAGTTTGCCCTTTCTTAATCATATTATCTTCTAAGTTAATTTATTGTCAAAAATATATTTTTATAAAATAATTTTACTCAAATGCCCAAATCCTTCAAAATATGCCCGTATTTGGAAAAAATTATAGCTGACTAAGGGTTTTTGTATTTATAAAATAAGCATTTTTAAGATTTCTATACATCACTTCAGAATAGATAGATTGAATATTCTTATTATATTAATAATATTCAATTAATGAATACATTTTCAATAGTTTTCCCTAATATTTTCTGATAGAACAAATATCTGTCAAGATAATATTCCAAAACAAATAAAAAATAGCTCCATTCCCATTTTCCTTTACTACCTGAAATTCTATCAAGAATTTTACGAGTTATAGTAAAAGATTTAGCACGATTTTCAAGCTCTATTATATTTTCATATTCATCAATTGCTTCATTTGATTGTTTATAATAGCTTTCTAATGAATCGAATATTTCTCCTTTAAAAAGCTCTTTGCCACAAGTTTCAATAAATGTTTCATAAATTCTTTGCCCTTGATTTTTATTTTTTTCAAAATCGAAATAATCTAAAATAGCTTTACCTTGTAATAATATCTCAAGTAAAACCCATTCTTTGGCCATTCTAAAAAGTTCTTTTTCATCTGAAACATTATCAATTAATTCAAAACGCCAACTTTTTTCATTCTTATCTTTTACAGCTAAACATTCTTTAAAAATATCTTTAATTGCGGTTTGTTGAAAGACTATTGAAATTTCGTGGCCCATTTCTTCTGGATTTTTCTTAAGCTTTTCCGATGAATCCATTTTATTTGCCTTTACAGTAATTTTTCCTGTTTTGCATGATTTACCTGCTTTTTAGCCCTTTTGAAGGTAATATCATTCATAGCTTCCTTTGGTGGCCTTTCGATATTCTTGTCTTCATAAAGTAGATCATCTATAGTCAGTTATAGTCATTATCTGGATCTTAGGATAATTTTTTCCGGATGGAGATTGATAAAACCCAGCTGAAACAGCTTCTTTAACCATAGGCCTTGTTGGTTTTTGCAAAATAATGAATATTCCAATCTCGGTGTTATCTCTTTCCACCACACCTTTTAAGGCATCAATCATCCCTATATTGACATTACTGCATATGATCTGTTTTGTTTTTTTCATATTGGGATCATCATGGAAATAAACAATACCGTCAATCCCCCTGTCTGCTCCCCTCTTCTTTTCAGATTCAAAAGGCCGGGCTCCAACCAACCCTGCTGCTTACCATTAGGAATGATAAGGATCCTGTTTGGCAAGTGCTTCAGCCCCCTCTAAATCTACCGGTTCACCGGTTACCTCATATTTAATCCATCGCCAAAAGTATCTTTCAGTCTATTTTTCATTAATTATATAGCTAAATGTGTTATATCAATTCCAATCCATTTTCTTTGTAACTTTTTGCAACAGTTATAGTAGTTCTACATCCGCAAAACGGATCTAATATAAAATTTCCTTTGTTACTACTGGCTTTAATTATTCGTTCTAGCAAAGCTTCTGATTTTTGGGTTGGGTAACCTAATAATTCAGGAGAACGATTATATATTTTGCTAATATCAGTCCAAATATCTTGTACAGGTGCTCCTTTATATTCGCTTTCATATCGTTTTAATCTAGGAACACCACCTTCCTTTTTTGGCCAGTGAAGACGACCTTCCTTATCGTGCTTATTAAGAGTTTCTAAGGGGCATCTCCAAAGAGTATTGACTCCTTTATATTCATAAGTGTATCCACCACCTGATAATCCCCTAGCTGAAAGGCTAATTCTTTGATATCTTTCTCCACGTTCTTTATCATATTCATCAAAGAATTTTTCAATATAACCTTTATCAGGAGTTTGCAAGATATTGTTCCAGATTTTTTTATTGCTTTTATTGTAAAAAAGTATTACATCATGGATTGCCCCATATTGTTGTGAATCACTATGACCAAATGCTCTACGCCAAATAATCTCATTACAAAAATATTTATGCCCAAAGACTGTATCCATCAAAAGTTTCAAATAATGACTTGCTGTTGGATCACAATGCAAATAAATTGAACCAATTGTTTTTAAAACTCTATGTAATTCAAAAAGTCTTATAGCCATCATTGTTAGATAAGCCATCATATCATTTTCACCCAGGAAACTTCTTAAAGCTTTTACCAGTGAAGCAATTTTGCTAGGTAAATTTTCAA
>JAGYIZ010000020.1 GCA_018402425.1 Candidatus Atribacteria bacterium
GCCTTTAAAAGGCTGTAGAAGGCCGTAAAAGGCCTTTGAAAAAGCCCTTTCAAACGCCTTTAAAAAACCTTTAAAAGGCTTGTAAGAGGCCCCGCAAAGGCCCTTAAAAGGCCTTTAGCACGGCCGTTAAAATGGCTTTAAACCGCATTCATCAGGCATTTAAAAAGGCCTTTAAATGGCCTCTAAAAGGCCTCTAAAAGGCCTTTTAAAAATGTTAAAAAAACAATTTACTAAGTCCGAAATATATATAGTAGCGGGAAGTGATGTTTTATTGAATGCTTCTGCCTATAATAATATAGAGGACCAGAATTCCATAATTCATTTTCCTCATATAGTATTTAGTCGAAAATCTTTTCACCTTAGCGAAAAACAGCAAAAAAAATATCACGAGATTATAAACAAGATTGACTCAGAGGTAATTCAATTGAATCTTCAGGCCCCCTTTGAGGAAATAAGTTCTAGCCAGATTAGAAAAAATATCGATAGCCATCGTGGTATTTCTAATTTGGTTGACCCACTGACTGAACGTTATATCTATCAATTTGGGTTATATCAGAGAGAGCCACAATACAAATCAACATTACAAAAGGTGTATACCAAAGTAGAAGTACAGGAGAATATAAATAATGGCCTTATTGAAAAATTAGTAAATGAATTATTTACCGAAAAAAATAGAAAGAGAGCATTGGAAAGTCTGAAAAAATTCAACCAAAAACTTAACCCGCGAATTATTCTTTTTAAGGATACACAGAATAACGGGAAAATATTGGGTTTTTCTGCTATTCACTGGGTTCGTTCCAGCTTGTTTTACCATGAATTTAAGGATAATAATATTACCCAGTATATTAGAGACAATGCAACCGGTCGTACGATCGTTATTGATGGAGTTTTTGTTGTTTCACCTGATGAAAATACCTCCCGCTTCAGAGATTTAAGGCAGATTATTTTAGCAGAAGCCCTTGCTTTTTGTGTAAAAAGAGACTATGATTATGCCGTTTTTAAAAATATGATTTCGGAAAACAATTCTCCGGAACTAATAGAAACATTAGAACTTTTTGGATTTTCAGAATTGCCGGTTAGTAAACCTACTGATCCTATCCTGGCTGTAGATATTCGAAAGCCCTGTACAATAAGTTTAGATGTTGAGACACTTATCAAAGAACCCTTCGTGCAGAGCAATAGAGTTATTGAAGCAATTAAAATGGCTCGTAAAAAATTGCAGAAGGCTATTACACGTTTATATCCCGGTCATCTTCTTATTCCTTTTAACATTGATATGATCAATCAATCTATTATTGCTAAAGTCTGTCAGGAAAATGGTGTAACAAGTGAACAAGAAAGTGGCAGAAATTTAGGGCCGTTAATGTGTGTACCCTTTGGCAAAATATTACACAAGATGGTCGTACCAAATACTGTGACCAAGTCATTGCATACTGACAAGATTTTTACACCGGATATGCAGCATTTTAAGATAGATTCATTTGGTTATTATATGAGCCTAGAGAATCAGGTAAAAATGATTAGGTCTTTTAAGCGGCCAGTTTTGTTGATTGATGATCTTCTCCATAAAGGATATCGTCTCAGAGCTTTAAGCCCTTTGCTAAGAAAAGAAAATATTGAAGTACATAAGATTATTGTTGGTTTAATATCAGGAAGAGGAAAAGAATTAGCTATGATCCAAAAACGTTCTGCGGATGGTGCTTATTTCATTCCAAACCTACGGGTATGGTTTAATGAAAGCGATTTGTATCCTTTTATTGGGGGAGACGGATTGTTCCGGCAAGAATCTGAACAAGGCAATCTGGTTCGTTCGATTAATATGATTTTACCTTTTGCCTATCCTATTTTTCTAAAAGGTGTTGACCATAAAACAACCTACTATTTATCCAAAACATGCATCGAGAATGCAATCCATATTATCAAAGCACTGGAAAGAGAATACCAGACAATTTATCATCGAAAATTAACTTTGGGTCATCTGGGTGAAGTCTGCCTCTATCCCCGTTATCCTGATCACGGAAAACATATGAATTATAATATGTCAATGGCAACTTCGATTTACCTAGAAAATGATCTGGAATTATTGCATAGAATCTGGGAAAGAGGGACAAAGTCCAGTTCTGGGGATTTATTGCTTTATCCGCATTCCCGGGAATTTAATTTAGGGAAGGAGGTTATATGATATATTTTTACCGTTTACATAAAAATATAATATTTTCAACTCAAAAAATTGATGATTTACAGGAGATTAGCCCAGAGAGAATATCATTTAATGGTAATAAATATATTTATTATCTGCAATATGGAAATTGGCAAAGAGGTAACTCTCTTGTTACACTTATTCACCCGGATCAAATAACAGATAAAAAGAAAGAAATCAACATTCTCCAAAAACCTGATAAAACAAGTAAAGATTTTAACATTTTCCCTGATTGGATTAAAGCCAAAATTAATAGGAGAGAAGTTGGACTATGTGACAATAGTTATCCCCGTTGGAAGGACAGATTGGAATGGGTGCAACCGAAACAGTGGCGAATTAATTTGATTGGTTTGGGAAATGTCGGAGGTACCCTACTAACTGGTTTACGACTATTAGGAGGAGAAAAAATTGAAACGATAGGTGTTTTTGATACTAACGAAAAAGCTGTTTCAAGATGGGAGCAGGAAGTGAATCAGGTTATCGATGGTTCGAACCAGAGAAGGTTGCCTCCTGTTAAGCCAATTCAACCTGATACAATATTTCAAGCTGATATGGTAGTATTCTGCATATCTATAGGAGTTCCTCCACCAGAAAAAAATGAAGTTAGAGATGTAAGGATGATGCAACTGGAAGCTAACTCCAGAATTATTAATTATTATGCTCAACGGGCTAGAAAAGTAAACTTTAACGGTATTTTTTCCGTTGTCTCTGACCCTATAGACTTATTATGCCAGAGCGCCTTTTTAGCAAGCAACTATAATGAAGAAGGTAAATTAGACGGCAAAGGTCTCAGTGCTGATCAGATTAGAGGATTTGGTTTGGGCGTTATGTATGGTCGGGCAGCTTATTATGCAATGAAAGATAGCAACACAGAAGGCTATCTTAAAAGAGGTCGAGTATTTGGACCTCATGGAAAAGGATTGGTAGTCGCTGATGATGTAGAGAATTATAATCAGGAACAATCCAATTTTTTAACAGAAAAAGTTTTACATGCTAATATTGAACTTAGAAAAATAGGTTATAAGCCATATATAGCTCCGGCATTATCTTCAGGCACACTTTCTTTATTGGCCTTAATTAATGGTAAATGGCATTATAGTGCTGGTTTTTTAGGAGGGATCTTTTGGGGTTCCAGAAACCGCCAAACACCTCTTGGAATAGAATGGGAACAATACAAGTTTCCCCAAAATTTATTTCAAAAACTGGAAAAAAGTTATCAAATACTAAAAAAACAGGCAAAAAAATTGGAGAGATAAATGAAATCAGGTTTAATTGTTCTATTGCCTGGGAAGGTATCCTCAAAATTTGAGGAGTTTATACGAGAAATAGTCAAGGGTTACCCAAGTCAAATCGTTACCAGCATAAAGGATATTACTTCTTTACAAAATAAGAAAATATTATGGGCAGTTGAACTAAATGAATATGGTTTCAATCTTGCAATGGAAGAAATGTTGCAAACAATTTGTCAAAGGGGCAGAGAATCACTAAAAAATACACAAGGGGCAATAATTATTCAAAGCCCAGTTGAATTATGGACTAAATGTTCTGCATATCGCATTATTTTTCAGACCAACCAGTTGGGATGCCGCTATATGGGTCATTCTGTGGTAGAGGCAACCAGGGATCTGGTAAATTTTATGACCTGGCAAAAACAGTTAAATATACCTTTAACTGAAATCTATCAAAAAAATAGTCGTAATTTGGTTTCTCGACTGGTAAAAAGCAATAAAATAATTATTAAAAAGCCATATATATTGGTACTATATTCTAATCCCAGAAAGACTTCTAATACAATGATGCTCTGGCAGATGGTCAAAGAATATATTCCTTCTAATCGAGAATATTTAATACAAAAACATGTAGAAAATGGAACTATTGTAGATTGTAGGGGCTGTCTGTACAAGACTTGTAAGCATTATAGTGAGAGGAAAAGCTGTTTTTATGGAGGTATTGTTGTCCAGGAAATCTTACCTGCTATTGAAAAGGCAGATTATTTGATATGGCTTTGTCCAAATTATAATGATGCAGTCTCTGCCAAATTAATGGCAGTCATTAACCGATTAACTGTACTTTATAAACGAGTGAATTTTTATAAGAAAGCATTTTTTTCAATTATTGTATCCGGAAATTCAGGAAGTGAAAATGTTGCCATGCAGCTAATTGGAGCCTTAAATGTGAATAAAGGTTTTCAGCTTCCCCCATATTTTAGTTTGATGGCAATTGCTAATGATCCGGGAACAGTTAAGAAGATTCCTGATATTCAAGAGAAAGCTCGAAGCTTTGCCCAGAATATTTGTGAAGAGACAGGGATTAAATAAAATGGTTTTATCATAAAGATATATAGATAACCTACCTGAAATATGTTACTCGAGGTCCTAAAAAGAGGATAAGTTTGATTTTGTAATAGCTTCTTATGTAGCTTGAAGATTTAAGAACCTGAAATTATTGAGATATATTTTTTCTTGAGGAGGGAAAATTGGATATAAATAAGCAAGAGGATGTTGAAAGATTTTGGAAAGAAAAAGAACAGGAGATTGGTGAAAAAGTTAAGGGAAAGGATATGAGTGAGTATATTAGTGGACACCAGGAGTTAAAGGAAAAAAGTTGGGGGCTTCTTTACTATACCGAAAGTGCGTTCTATTTTCAAACATTTCCCAGAAGAAATTGGTTAACCTCTTTGATAGGAGGGGGGAAGACAGAAAAGACCGGAGATACAATAATTTTTCGTATATTGTGGGGAAAGGTTAGAGAAATAGTTCTTCCGGCAAAAAAAAATACATTTTTTGCATTTCTTTCTCCTCCTGATCATCGTATTTTTATTAAATATCAGATCGATAATGTGAAGATACATTGGTATTTGTGATGTACCTACGGGATAGCAGAGACAGATTTTAGATTGTTATCACCAACTAAAAAAAAAAGAAGGCTGCATTTTAAGCTATCTTGTTTTTATTTTTCAAGAAATATACTCTGATTAATTTAGATAACATTATAGGGCAGTTATTATTTTATCAAAAAAACAGGAGAGTGAATAATTAGCATTTATGGATATTATCAGTCACCATCAGACGATAAATTGTTCTATACAAATTAAAAATACAATAAATAAAAGCCGTTTTATTGCATCTGTGCAAGAAGTAAAGGATGAATATGAAGCCAGGATATTTCTAAAATCAATTTCACAACAGTTTCCTGATGCCAGCCATCATTGTTGGGCATATCAATTTGGAGTTGGTGACCGAATGATATCTCAATATTCAGATAGCGGTGAGCCTGCTAACTCAGCAGGACCTCCTATATTGCAGGCCATCAAACGAGAAAAAATAACCAATGTAATGGTAGTTATCAGCCGTTATTTCGGAGGCATAAAATTAGGAATTAGCGGGCTTATTCGAGCTTATCGGGATACTGCTTTAAAAGCCTTACAGGCAGCAGGGAAGATAAAAAAATTCCCACTACGGAAATATATTATTGAAGATGTAGAATATCAGACATTAGGAAGCATCCTTCAATCAATAGAGAGTCAGGCTGGTCGCATTGATGATATACAGTATGGAGAAAAAATAAAAATTGGAGTATATCTTCCAGAGAAACTTCAGGAATGGATTACTCAAGTAGTTAAGAATATTACTAAAGGAAAAGCCCGTATTCGATTTGGCGGAATACGTTGGTATCGTGTACAATAATAATAAATAGGAATATGGATTATACAAACAAATGTGAAATAAAAAACACAAATGAATACATAAAAATTGAAAGCCGTTGAGAATCATTTTCGATATTTTCTAATATTATGGAAGGGAAACTTAATGAAAACACTTATTGTTTATTATTCTCGTTCTGGTAGAACACGGAAGATAGCAAAACAGATGGGAGTTAGGCTTAATGCAGATTTGGGTGAAATTCAAGACAATAAAAATAGAACAGGTATATTTGGATTTATAGCTAGTGGCAACGAAGCTTATCTAAGAAGAGTTGCTCCTATTAATAGATTAAATAGAGATCCTGCTCAGTATGATACTGTAATTATAGGAACACCTATTTGGGCTAATAATATGTCAACTCCTATCCGAAGTTTTTTTAAAGAATATCAGGAAAAATTAAAAAATGTTGCCTTTTTCTGTACCAGTATAGGCTCTAACCCAAAACCTGTTTTCTTAGCTATGGAAAAGATGGCAACACGAAAACCAATAACCGTTATGAATATTACAGCTCGTGATATTAGAAGACAGTTTTACATTGAGATGGTCGATGAATTTGTTAAAAAAATCAAACACTCGGAAACAGACTCAAGGAGACATGATAAATAAAAAGCAATTTGAAGAATTGGTAGTTCAGGCTATTAGCGAATTGCCTGAATATTTCAGAAAAAAAATGGAAAATGTCACCATTCATATCGAAGAATTTCCCAGCGAAGGTATATTGAAAGACCTTGGTCATAAATCACCCTATTCACTATTAGGACTCTACCAGGGAGTACCCGTAACTCGTCGTGGAATACATTATCGCAATGTAATGCCTGACCGGATTACCATTTTCCGAAAACCAATTTTAAATAAAAACAAGAATCCACAAGCAATCAAAGATGACATAAAAAGAGTTGTGCTACACGAAGTAGGCCATTACTTTGGTCTTAGTGAGCATGAATTGTATGTTATTGAAAGGGAACATTTTAACAGGACAAGATAAAAATGTTAAGGAGATAGACTTTATAATAATTACTTTTTAAATAATCTACTGCCCGGCTTTACTAACTTAATGCCTTGTTTGCACATAGGACAGTCTTTTTCATTGTAAATCTTAATATTTAATTTGATACCACTGACGACAGGTAGCCCGATATCCATATTCATTGGTCTTCTATCTACTATGCAGGCAACCCCAAGAACATTAGCTCCCATTTCTTCCATTAGATTTCTTACTTCTAAGGTAGATTTGCCGGTAGTAATAACGTCTTCACTAATTAAAATATTGGTGCCCTTTTTTATTGAAAACCCTCGTCTTAATGTAACTTGACCGTTTATTCTTTCAGTAAAAATTGATTCAAGATTAAGCTGTTTGCCCATTTCATAAGAAGTAATAATTCCACCCATTGCCGGGCCAACTATTATATTCATGCCCATATCTCTGACTTTGTCACATAGTATTTTTATTATTTGTTCAGCATGCCAGGGAAATCTTAATGCTTTGGCGCATTGTATATATCGATTAGAGTGTTGTCCGGAAGAGAGAAGAAAGTGTCCTTCTATTAGTGCTCCTGTTTCTTCTAATATCTTTAAAATTGTTGTATTCATAGATATTCTCCTTTTAATCTACAATGCCGATTATCTCTGAAATATTTGAGATATCATTGCTTATTAGGTAATTTTCTAAATCTTTAATGATGATTTCTCCCACTTTTGGATTAATAAAGTTTGCTGTTCCGATTTGTACTGCCTGGGCACCAGCCATTAAAAATTCCAAGACGTCCTGATAATTAACTATGCCTCCGATGCCCATTATTGGTATTTTAACCTGTTTGGCTACTTCGTGAACCATTCTCAGGGCAATTGGCTTAATACATGGTCCTGATAAGCCTGCAAAGGTATTTTCAAAAATTTTCTTTTTTTCATTTATATTAATAGCAAAGGCTTTAAAAGTGTTGATTAGTGATATGGCGTCTGCTCCTTCTTCTTCACAAATTCTGGCTATTCTGATAATATCATCAGCGTCAGGGCTTAGTTTTACCATAAGAGGAACTTTAACTACTTTTCTGACCTCTTTAACTACTTCTCTGGTAGTTGTCTCTTTGATGCCGAAAGGAATGTTATTTTCTTGTACATTTGGGCAGGAAATATTAAGTTCAATCATATCTACTTTTTTCCTGGAGATTTTGTGACAGGCTTTTACATAATCTTCCAGGTTTGTTCCGCTAATATTTATAATATGAGCCAGGTTTAGTGATTGCATAAAGGGAAGTTCATTTTCTATAAAGGCTTGGATGCCTGGATTTTCCAGTCCTACACTATTCATCATACCTGAAGAGGTTTCCCATACCCTAATACCCTGATTCCCTCTTCTGGGATTTAGAGTCAAACCTTTGCTGACAATCCCGCCCAATTTTTCAATATCATATATTTCAGCATATTCCCGGCCAAAGCCAAAAGTTCCTGATGCCATTATAATTGGATTTTTAAAATTAATTTCTAAAAAATTTATATCCAACAAACCACTCATTAAAAAATATCCTTTCCTCTAAAGACAGGTCCGTCTTTACAAACCCGCTTATTACCATTTTTTGTTTGACATGTGCAAACAAGGCAGGCCCCGACCCCGCAAGCCATCCTCTTTTCCAAAGACACATAATGGTCTATATTGAGTTTTCTTGCCTGTTTTTCGATTTTTTTCATCATTAACTCCGGTCCGCAACTGAAAATAGTGTTGTATTTTTCATATGGAATATAATCAGTGATAAAACCACCGTAATTCACCTGCAAGAGATCTGCATAATTATTAAAAGAAGCTTCAAATTCATTTTTTTCTTGCAACCCGAGAAAAACATGAATTGTGTTATTTTTGCAGTATTTTTTTAATTGTTTTGAAGCATAGAACAGGGGAGCAATTCCAGTTCCTCCACCAACCAGGGCAAAGTCTCCCTTTACTTCCATCGGGAAGCCGTTACCATAAGGACCATGAATACTGATTTCATCACCTTTTTTGCAATCAGCTAAAACAGTAGTTCCTTTACCGATTTTCTTATATAAGAAAATAATCCCATCATTTTCCAAATCATAAATGCTCATCGGGCGATTTAAAAACATGAATTGACTATCTTTCTTAATCATAAAGAATTGTCCCATTTTGGCTTCATATTTTCCAGAAATTTTTAACAGATAAAATTTACTTTTTAAGGGCTTATTGTATTCTATTAGAGCCATTGAAGTATATCCTTTTTCATTTCCATTATTTTTTGCCGGGTAATTTTAACAAAATTTTTTGTCTCATCTATTCCTTGGTGAGCTGCTATAATTCCTCGGGAAGAATTAATAACTGCATTAATGTTTTTATCAAAAATTTTTGCCAGGTCTTTGCCGCTGCCACCCTGTTTCCCATAGCCGGGAATAAGAAAGAAAGTGTGTTGCGCATGCTTTTTAATCATAAGAAATTCATCAGGATAGGTCAAGCCTACTACCGAACCTATAGCATTGTATCCAGAATTTCCTCTATATTTTTTTCCCCATTCTTCAATTTTTTGGGTAATATGTATAAATAGTGGTTTGCCATTTGCTTTCAGCTCTTGAAAATCTTTAGAGCTGGGATTAGATGTTTTTGCCAATATAAAAAGTCCTTTTTCTCCGCTATCTAAGTATCTAAAATAGGGTTTTATGGCATCTATGCCCATGAATGGATTAATAGTTAAAAAATCGGCTTCAAAATCTCCGGTAAAATGAGCTTTAGCATATTGTTCGGCCGTGGACGATATGTCTCCTCTTTTTATATCAGCGATGACAATACCTTCTTTTTGTTTGATATAAGAGAGAGTTTTTTGATAAGCAATCAGTCCTTTGACGCCGTGAGCTTCATAGAAGGCTATCTGAACTTTGTAACATGCGGTGATATCAAAGGTATTATCAATTACAGTCTTATTAAAAAGAAAAATTTTATCAGTAATATTTAAATCATTATTATTTTTTATGTAACCAGGGATAAAATCTAACTTTGTGTCAAGTCCAATACATATAGGGCCTCTTTTATTGGCTAATTCATATAGTTTATCTATTATCATATTTAATTTCTCCATTTTTAATAGTCATCAGCACTTCCCCGTAAACACTCTGACCTATAAAAGGTGTATTTTCTGATTTGGAATTCATTTTTTTTTCACCGATAATATATTTTTTTGCCAGGTCTACCAGAACAAAATCAGCATTTGTTTTTTGATTAAATTTTGTTGCTCTTTTTTTTAACATCTTAGACGGTGTATCAGACATTAATTTACTTAATAATTGAATATTTATATTAGCCTCCTTAAATAGCGTATAGACAAGAGAAAAGGCATGTTCCAATCCAATCAAACCCCGAGCTCCTTTTAACTTATCTTTTTTACTATGGGGAGCATGATCAGTTGCAATAATATCTATAGTGCCATCAAGAACTCCCTTCAGCAATTCTTCAGTATCTTTCTTTTCTCGAAAGGGAGGATGTACTATGTAATTCAGTCCATAGCTAAATAAATGGTGTGGAGTTACCTCACAAGTAACATTTAAATTATCTTTTTTGGCAGCCCGGATTAATTCAACGCTTTCTCTTTTGCTTACATGGCAGATGTGCAAGTTACCTCCATATTTTTTCAATAATTCCAAATCTCGCTCAATCATTTCTACTTCCGGTTCACAATGGGTCAGTAATTTAAAATGATATTTTGAAGATGCCTGTAGAGCCCTGATCATTGTTTGTTTATTAATAATCGGTTTACCATCATCAGAGAAAAGCCGGGTATATTTAATCATTGAGTCAAAATCAACCAATTGGTTTGTTTCCAGATTTCTGGTAACAGCAGAGACAGGAATTACTTCACACATATTTAATGATTTAGCTTTATCTAAAATATATTTAATCGTATCTGGATTGTCACAGGCAGGCATTGTATTAGCCATACAGCAAATAGTAGTAAATCCACCGGATAATGCTGTCTGTTGTCCTGATTTCAAGTCTTCTTTATAAGTATACCCCGGGTCTCTCAAATGACAATGCATATCTATAAAAGAGGGCATTAACACCAGTCCTTCTCCGTCAATAATCTCTGTAAAATTGTTTTGTCTGTCTAAATTCGTTATTTCACTAAAAGTATTATCGAAGATTAGAACATTTGTATTTCTGTCCGTTTCTGTATCAACTATTCTAATTTTTTTAAATAGTATTGGCATTGACATTTTCCTAGAGTTTAGTTTTTTCGTGACAATATTCGCATTGATATTCTTTTGTAGATGGATTAACCAGGGTAAATTCAATATCTCCAACATCTTCAATGGTACTAATGCATCTTGGGTTTTTACATTTTAATATCCCGTATACTTTTTTTGGAAGCTCCAATTTTATTTTTTCCTTTTTTTGACCGTTTTCAATTATATTAATAGTAACCCCTGAATCAATTAAACCGAGTACAGTTAAATCAAGATAGATGTCATTTTCAATTTTAATTAAGTCTTTAACCCCCATTTTATTTGAAGGAATATTTTTTAACAATACTACCGTATCTTCCAGTTTATCTAATCCCAATTGGCTAAATATTTTGTAACCGTTTCCGGATTTAATATGGTCGATTACAATACCCTTCTTTAATTTTGAAACATTTATCATTAATTTCCTCCTTTCCCAAGAATCTTGGAGATTAATGCCATCCTAACATACATACCATATTTTGCTTGCTTAAAATAAACTGCCCGATCGTCCTGATCTACTTCTGTCGCTATTTCATTTACTCTAGGCAAAGGGTGCATGACAATCATATCATTTTTTGCCATTTTCATTATATTCATATCTAAAATATAAGAGTCTTTTAGCCGGAGATATTCTTCTTCACTAAAGAATCGCTCTTTTTGAATTCTAGTCATATATAGGATATCCAATGTATCAATGCAACTTTCTAAAGAAAAAGTTTCTTGATATCTATTATTACTGATTCCTTCTTTTATGTATTCCGGAATTCGCAATTCTTCCGGAGATATAAATACAAAGTTTATATCCGGATACTTTAGAAGTATTTTTGTTAATGAATGAGTTGTGCGACCAAATTTTAAATCTCCACACAATCCAATGGTAAAATTTGAGATAGGTCCCTTTAGTTGGCGAATTGTCAATAAATCAGTTAAAGTTTGAGTAGGGTGTTGATGTCCACCGTCACCACCGTTTATAATTGGAACACTGGAATTTTTCGAAGCCAGTTTGGGAGCTCCTTCTTTGGGATGTCTCATAATAATTAAATCTGCATAGCAGGAGATAGTTTGAATAGTATCAATAAGGCTCTCTCCTTTTGATACGGAGGAAGTCATGGCATCAGCAAAACCTATCACTTGTCCTCCTAATCTCAGAATGGCAGATTCAAAACTGAATTTTGTTCTGGTAGAAGGTTCATAAAATAGTGTTGCTATTAAATTTCCTTTACATAAACCAGAATAGTTCTTCTCGCTGTCAATTATTTTTCCGGCAAAAGATAATAAATCGTCAATTTCTTCCAATGAGAAATCATTTACTTCAATTAAACTTTTTCCTTTGATCATACGAATAATACCTCCTTCTTAGTCTCGCTGGGACTAAATTAAAGATTATTTAACAGAAAAAAACCTTTTCGTAGACAATACGAAAAGGTTGTATTCTTGTTCCCGTTTATTATTTGATTTATTTGGTCGTTTTCTCATTTCTAAGTACCTTCCTAGCATCTCGTACTAGATTAAAGATATCTTCTAAAAATCATATATCACACCTATGCAAATTGTCAATGAAAGTTGAAAAGAAATATTTCCGATATCATCTTATTTTTGATTATTTATGGTCTTTGGATGATTAATTAATATTGCTAAGTAGATGAAAATCATTGTTTATTATATTATAATTGGTAAAGTATTTGAAAAATATTATATATTAAAGAAACAAAAAACTATATGTTATATGGAGGAAAAAAATTAACATTCAATTTATTGAAACACATGCTCATCTGGATATGATTAAAAGGGAGCCAAGTGAAGTTATTGACGATGCTTTGAGAAAAGGTGTTATAAAAATTATTTCTATTGGTATTGATTTGGAATCCAGTAGAAAGAATGCTTATTATGCATCTCAATTTATAAATGTGTACACTGCCATGGGTTTTCATCCCCATGAAAGCAAAAAGATGAACGATGAATATTTTGTTCAATTAGAAAAAATGCTATCAACTCCCAAAAATATTGCCCTTGGAGAGATAGGGTTAGATTATTACTATCTGCATAGCAGCAAAGAAGAACAGAAAAGGGCTTTTAGAGAGCAAATTGATTTAGCCAGAAGATACAATTTGCCCATAATTGTCCATGATAGAGATGCACATGAGGATACTATGAAAATATTAGAAGAAAAAGCTAAAAATATGAAAGTCGTTTTACATTGTTTTTCCGGTGATAAAAGTATGGCTGAATGGTGTGTGCAAAGAGGTTATTATTTTGGTATCGGAGGAGTGGTAACTTTTAAAAATGCACGAGAATTAGCACAAATAGTAGAAGAGATTCCTCTTGAGAATATATTATTGGAAACAGATTCCCCTTTTCTTACCCCTAGTCCATTTCGAGGGAAACCAAATGAGCCAAAATATATACCTTTAATTGCTAAAAAAATTGCTGAGCTGAAAGAGAAAAGAATATCTGAAATAGCTAATATTACTACTGAGAATGCTAACCAATTTTTTGGATTCTAATTTTATTTAACCATTACCACCTTTTTAGAAGGTGGCAATGGTTAAATAATGTTTTTACCATAAAAGATTAAGAGTAGCTGAATGACAATTTTTTTACAAAGAGTCCAAAGTCAGGTTATGTTGCTTAAAAATGTTATAGCTAAAGTATAAAATAAAAAATCAAGAAAGAAAAGGAGCTAAAAGGTATAAAAAGTTAAACCTCTTTTAGGGATTCTCAAAGCCACCCGCTATGCGGGTGCGATATTACTGTTTAGCGGCTACAATGTTAGCTGTTAATGTATTATATAACAAAAATGATTGTTCCAGCTTATTAATTAGAGTATTTTGATTAATTAAATTGCAAAAAACTTCTAACCTGACTTTTGCAGCCAAAAGCATTAAAATCCGCTTCAGTCCTGTTAGGCAGGTCTGGCAGTTTATATTACAAAAAGTTGTTGCCAATTCAGGATTTTTTGTGGCTCCCAGTATTTTTTATCTCTCCCTAATCTAAGATACTTGCGGTCAAGATCACGCCGAGCATTTCGTTGAAGTCGCCTTTGGCAGTCTCATCGTTTAGTCAGACGCCTGGATTTTCTTCAAGATGACTTCCAGATGCCTTGTTCAAACACGATAGAAGGGATCGAGTATTTATTGCCCAGACGTAGTGCCAACAGGCGGACAATAACCAGTGCAACAAAACAGATCAGAAAATGTGCCTGGATATGGTCATTTCAGGAAAGATAAACAGGACGGGCCTGGGTCACTTTTGGTGACCTTGAAAGCCTCTTCATTACGCCATAGCCCACGATAGATTTCCATGATCTCCTGGTCATTTTTCTTCCACTCACTGTTGACAATGGCATAGTAACCGTCGAACTTTTCTTCCTGGCGTAATCTTTCCTCATCGAAAGAAGGGTTTTGCTTGTGGTCATGATCTCGCCCGTATCTGGATCGAAAACAAGGTTTTCACGTATTTCGTCGCGCCGTATGCTATGTGCTGTTGTATCTTGCAGGGCTGTTTACCAGGTCCCAGGCTTTCATAAAGAGCTGGTTTGCGGTCAGCCGCTTTGCTTTAGCGTCATACTCCCAGCACTGTAAAAGACGACCTGCTTTCGTCAATACGAACTTTACTTCTGCCTCCATTGGCATTGCTGACGGCAATTTCGCGCCGGATATAACCTGGACTTGATTTTGTAATCTTCGCCGATCTGCCGGTAACCTGGTCGTCAGGACGTAATCTTTCAGCTCCTTGTTTGCGCCGCACTGGTTTTGCGAATAGACATAGCCGTCGCCTCAGGCGCAGGCTAAAGGCGATGTTGTCTGCTGTGTTGACTCCCTTATCCGCGACAACGATGGTGCGTCCGACCTGGTACTCTTTTTTACTTTATCAACACTGGCAGCGAGGTCTCACGGTCATTGGTGTTGCCGGGGAAAGATCGTAGGAGATCCGGGACCCCTTTTGTGTCCATCCAGTAACCCCATCTGCACGATCAGGTCAGGGCGATGTTCTTTGGACACCTCCCTTTTTCACCGGCAAGCTCGTCCTGCCCGTCAATCTCAAGAAATAGTAATTGGTGACATCATAGTAGACCAGTTCAGTGCTTCTGCCAAATTTGTCTTTCATCTTCTGGTGCAGATGTAGCTGCAGACCATCTTTAAAAGTGACGGCCTGCGTTGAAGCGGTAGATGTCATCAATGAGAACTCCGTGTTTTCAAAATAGCGGTCTTTCTCCTGGTACGTTTTCTTGGATGCAGGGGGCAAGGGATCCGGGAGAAAACCAATGCCAGCTTCATCATGTTGTTGGTATTAAGAATTCAGACTTAGAATAGTCTGGAGTGGTTGTAGAAGAAGATGTCAGAGCTGAAGTTCGTAATAAAGTTTGGCTCAAAGCAGCATAACCAATATTTTCTGGATTTGGTCTGGTCTGCTGTCAAGTCTCTTTCAGGATCGGGCTGATGGTAACCGGCTCTCTTTCCAAGCTGCTTTTTGTTCATTTCTTCGACAACGCTTCTGAAATAGGCAATAGGATCTGGGTAGTGCTTTGTAAGCTCGTCAAGATAGCCAAGGGATTTGACTGTTTTTGTGTCTGACTTTTTGGTTACCGGGTCTCTGTAGCCCTGCACGATTGACAGATATTTGCATTTCTTGTTATTTTCCGATCTGTAGATACATATTATCACCCCCGTTTTCCATCTATTGTATACGATATACAACATAAAGCAACGTATATTATCATATAACTGACAAAAAAATTCCCACCACAAACCGTTGTTTGAGATTTATACAACTGACTTTATTGAATTACACCAAAACTAGGGAGTATTTTGATTAATTAAATTGCAAAAAACTTCCTAACTGTTTGACATTTGAATTGTTAATAGGTAAAATATTTTATAAAATAATAGAAAATTAAGCATAATAATGAAAAGAGAATTAAAATGATACAGCAAGTAAATAATTGTATTACTACTATTATATTCCGGGGTAAGTGCCTATCGGGTTTGGTAGTAGTAAGTAAGAGATTAGTTCTGATACAAATAAACCACGGGCGTTTACCTCAGGTAAATTCCTGTGGTTTATTTTTTTTAACCACGGGTGTGTAAAGCATTCGTGGTTTTTTATATAAAAATAGAGAGGGGATGATAGATGATTCAAATTAATATACTGGAATTCAATAAAAAATACTCAAAAAAAGGGAGGAAATAAAATGAGAACAAATTCAAATCGTTCAGTCGTTCTTATGATTGTTAGTGTGATGTTAATAATTATTACTTTTATGATAATGAGTGCACCTGTTTTAGCTGAACAGCTAAAAATTGGAATTAGTCAAATTGTAGAGCATCCGGCGTTAGATAACTGTCGAGATGGTTTTGTGGACGGAATGGAAAAAGCAGGATACAATACCGGTGAAGATGTTGTTTATGATTTTCAGAATGCCCAGGGAGAATTCAGTAATGCAATTTCGATTGCTCAAAAATTCAAGGATGATCAGGTTGATATTATTGTAGCAATTTCTACTCCAATTGCCCAGGCTGCAGCACAGGTTACCAGTGAAATACCGATTATCATTGGGGCTATTACTGATCCCGTAGCAGCCAATATTGCTGAAAGCTGGGAAAGTTCCGGAAATAATATAACCGGCATGTCTGATGCAGCTCCAAACGAAGCACAGTTAAAATTAATACCAAGATTTTTCCCTCAAGCAACTAAAGTAGGTACAATTTATAATGCGGGTGAAGCCAACTCGGTGGTTCAAGTAGAACTTTCTCGAGAAATATGTCAAGACTTAGGATTAGAACTGGTTGAAGCAACAGTAAGCAATTCCAATGAGGTATTAATGGCTGCTCAATCCCTGGTCGGAAGAGTAGATGTATTTTATATAGTGACAGATAATGTTGCAGTATCTGCCTTTAGTTCTATTGTAAAAGTTTCATTAGAAGAAAACATACCAATCATTGTAGCTGATCCTACCTTTGTTACGGAGGGGGGATTAACTTCTTTTGGAATTGATTATTTTACTCTTGGACAGAAAAGTGCAGAAAAGGCAATACAGATTTTACAGGGAAAATTGCCTTCTGAAATACCTATTGGAAAATTAGATAAACCGGAAGAATTAAAATTTGTTATTAATATGGACATTGCGCAACAGCTAAATCTGGAAATACCTGCCGATCTATTAGGGGAAGCAGATTCTATTTTTCTAGGTGGGGTCAGCTGGGATCGAAGTGAATAAACAAGATTGTTGAGAGATGGAGGAGTTAACGTAATATGAGTTGGAGCTTAGTATTTCATGCAATAGAGCAGGGACTTGTTTTTGGAATTATGGCATTGGGAGTATATATAACTTTTCAGGTATTGGATTTTCCGGATTTGTCCGTTGATGGCAGTTTCCCACTGGGTGCGGCTATTACTGCTAAAATAATTTTTTCGGGAGGACACCCGTTAGTAGCAATTTTCTGGGCAATTATTGGTGGTTTAATGGCAGGGGGATTAACAGCTTTTTTTCATACTAGGCTAAAATTTACCAATTTGCTGTCTGGCATACTAACCATGACCTTGCTTTACTCGGTAAACCTGAGGATTATGGGAAAATCAAATATTCCATTATTGGGAAAAATTACAATACTCGATAATATAAAGAGTTTGTTTCCATCACTTACGATGGATCAGTTAACTCCTTTACTCTTTTTATTTATTGTTTTGCTTGTCAAAATATTGCTGGATTATTTTCTTTCTACTGAAATAGGTATGGCAATTCGAGCAACTGGAGATAACGAGCAGATGATTTTAAGTTTGGGTGTCGATACAAAAATAACTAAAATTATTGGCTTATGCCTTTCTAACGGATTAGTTGCTCTTTCGGGTTCTCTTTTTGCCCAGTATTCTGGATTTGCTGATGTAGGAATGGGAATCGGTACAATTGTTGCTGGTTTGGCTTCAGTAATTATCGGGCGCAGCATTATTAAGAATGGCAATATTGTCTGGATGACTACCAGTGTGATTATAGGTTCAATTATTTATCGTGCAACAGTCATGATTGCACTGAGGTATGGTTATCACTTTGGTTTTCAACCGGGAGACTTGAAACTTATTTCAGTTGTTTTGGTAGTAATTGCTTTAACTTTTCCGCTAGTTCGGGGAAGGGTTAAAGCGATGGTAATGTCTAATGATTCGAGTTCAACAGAGAAAGAACAATAAGAGGAGGTAATTGACTATGCTTCGTTTAAGATCTGTATATAAATGTTTTGCAAGAGGTACTTCATATGAAGTCAATGCTTTAACAGGAATTAATTTAAAAATTGCGGAAGGTGATTTCATAACAGTCATTGGCAGTAATGGGGCTGGAAAGTCAACCCTCCTGAATATCATATCCGGAACGATGTTGCCAGATAAAGGAATGATAAGAATAGATAATCAGGATGTAACAAAAAAAGCTGAGCATTGCCGAGCCAAATACATTGGTCGTGTTTTTCAGGACCCACTAATGGGAACTGCCCCTTCTATGACTATAGAAGAAAACCTGGTACTCTCTATAAAGCGTTATGGTAGAGGACTAAGGTTAGGATTGAACAATAAGAGAAGAGAATTTTTCCGAAACAAACTGGCAGAGTTAGAACTGGGGTTGGAGAATATGCTATCAAAGAAAGTAGCTTTGCTGTCCGGAGGGCAAAGACAGGCTTTAACGATTTTAATGGCAACAATGTTTGATCCAAAATTGCTTTTATTGGATGAACATACCGCATCCCTTGATCCGGGTATTAGTAAAAAAATACAGGCAATTACCCAGGAAATTGTTAAAGAAAAAAAATTAACAACAATCATGGTAACTCATAATATGCAAGAAGCATTAAGACTAGGCAAACGAACTATTATGATGGACCGTGGTCGTATTATACTTGATATATCCGGCAAAGAAAGAGAAAATGTTACTATTGATTATTTATTAAAGCAATTTGCAAAATTAAGAAAAGAAGAATATATTGAAGATGAATTAGTATTAGCCTGATTGACTGCTGAGTAGATTATTTTGATTAAAGAAAATAATACATATTACAGTAAATATCGCACCCGCATAGCGGGTGGCCTTAAGAACCTCTAAAAGAGGTTTAACTTTTTAGCTCTTTTTCTTTCAATTTTTTATTTATACTTTAGCTATAATATTTTTAAGCAATATAACTTCCGACTTTGGACTTCAGGTGAAAAATTGTCATCTAGCTTATCTTAATCTTTTTATGGTTAAATAAAATCCCCAGATATTTTGGGGATTTTTTTATTACTATGAAATAAAATAAAAAAAGAAAATAAAAAAGCATTTTAAATAAATCAACTTATTACTATTTAATTATCAATGGGGGCAGACAATGACCAAACTATACCATAGAAAATTCCTATCAAAGAAAATTTCGAGCAACAGTTCTTGATAAAAGGTGGAAAAGAAACTTCTGCTTTAATTCTGGATCAAACATACTTTTACCCAAATGCAGGGGGACAGCTTTGTGACGGGGGCAATTGAAGTTACCAGTTATTGATGTTCAGGAGATAGACAGCAATATTATCCATTATATAAAAGGTGATATTTTGATAAACCAAGGTGATATTATAACCGGAGAAATTGACTGGAAGCACCGTTTTGACCATATGCAACAACATGGCAGGCAGCATGTCTTATCGAGCATCTTAATATGCTATTTGTAGAAAGAGACACTATCGTTTCATATGGGTGAAAGCAGTACGCTCTTGATATTTCTTATACTTCTCTTGATGAAAAAAGGTGACCATCTGGAAGGATGTTGATCAAGTAATTTATGATAATAAAACAATTCGTCAATACTATCTGGAGGACGATAGTAACAATATTACTGAAATTGAAAAAATAGAATTTATGAAAAATTACGGATAGTTTAAATCGATAAATTTGACTTGACTGCATGTGGTGGAATTTTGTTGTAAAAGTACAGGAGAGATAGCAATTAATAAGATAACTGGTTGGAAAATCAATAAAAGATAAAATAGTATATCTTTTTCTTGCCTGGCCATCGTGCACTTACTGACTACCGGAGCTTACCAGATTATTAAACATATTTCAGGCTTTTTACAGTTGGTGTTAACAATTGGAAGAAAAGTTGCCCAATTAAGTAAAGAAAAAAACGAATTAACAAAAGGATTCAATAGAATAGAAAAGAATTAATTCGATATGAAGCAGAAGAATTAAAGGTAAGTAGTAAGAAGGAAAGGACTATTTCTAGTAAGCAAACTATTTTCACAACCTGTTCATCTTCTTCGGCCTGACTCTCTTTAATGTTAATTAATGAACAAAATGCTTAGTCTATTGCAGGGGCTGCAAAGCCGGAACCAGTTATATGGCTGTGTTCTCAAGTTTTACTATTCATATGGGAAATTAACAAAACAAATAATGATAGAATATAATGGAAAAGGCGGAGGTTCGAATTTTATGGCAGTGGGTAAACTAACAAGGAGTGCAGATCTCTTAAAAGTTTTTAATAAGACCCTACATAAACTTATTTTCAGAAAGTGCAATAAGTAATAAAGAAATTTATAAATTATAGGATTATATTATTTATGTTATGAAAAAATAGAATAAGATTAACATTATTAAGAATAAATACCACAGGTGTTTAAAAATATTTATTCTAGTTGTTTTATTTTATTATCTATAATAGCACCTGCTATCTGTACAGATCGTAACTTTGAAAAGAAGAAAAGATTGGCAAAGAAAAATGGCCAAGAGTTGAAAGACAGTATGATTTAATTGAAGATCGTGAATCCTTACGGAGAGTTCAAAGAATAGGGAACACTTGAGAATTATTTCGGGCATTAAGCAGATAAACTATCAATTTAATATTATTGAAAGAGACGGTCCAAATGCCTTTACCTGCATTTCCCGGAGGTTTATTTACATCACTGCTGGTTGTTTGATTATATTCATTCAGATGATGAGTTGGCTGCAGTAATTGCTCATGAATGGGCCATGTTATACATCAGCATTCTATAAAACCGTGCAGGACAATCGCAGATGAAATTAGTAGAACTTTTGCAATATTATTAACTGGAGATCCGACGATAGGGCTTCCCAGGAGAACTAACCACCATTGTACTTAATAATTATCGTGAAAGGTATGAAGAAGAGGCTGATTTAACCACTTGAATTGTTAAATCAGAGCCCGGATTATCATGCAGTAGCATTGTTGACTTACTTTGAAAGAGTGGGCAGTGAACAATTATTAAAGCCAAATCAGAATTTAGGTATTTTCCAAACTCACCCTGATTTGGAGGAACGAGTTAAAAAAGTCAAACAATATTTAAAAGAAAATGGAATTACCATAAATCGTCGTTTAACTACTAATTATCTTACTGTTAATGGGGCATACAAAGAACAGGCTAATAATTTATTAATCGCCCGAATATTCATTAATGATGAGGAGATGTTTAGATTTTCTGGTAAAGAAGAGGAATTAATTTGTCAAAAATTGGAAGAGATTGTATTAAAATTTGATCAATCATTAAGACTTGATTTGGAGCCTTATGAAATTATCTTATACTCAGACGAAGAACAAAAATGCACTTTAAGAATCGGAAGTGAAAAAATTGTATCATTGTCTCGAGAAGAGGTAGATTTTCAGGGTTTAACTGCTACTGAGGTCCTGGAAAAAGCCAGGAAAAGAATATCTGAAATTCTCTGGCAACTAAAATTAGAATTGCCTATACTATTTTTAAAAAAGTAAATGCTTTAACTAATAAGAGGATGAATTTCCTAAACATTAAAAAAGTTATTATTATATTTTCCCATATTAAAGACCCGGATATTAATCTCAAAAGGTTGAATTAAATACCCGGGTCTTTTGTTTTAATTTTAAGTACTTACTAAATAAGCTTAGCCAAGAATTCCTACGCTGTTTAGAAATACAACAAATACCGCAATTGGTATTACGTATTTAATCAGGAAGGAATAACTAGCGCCTAATTTGGTACTAGCACCTCGATTAGCTTCTTCAAGAGCCTTGTCAGTACCCCAGAACCATCCAATAAATATGGCAATCAGCATTCCACCCAACGGGAGCAGAATATTATTGGCAAAAAAGTCAAAGGAGTCTAAAATATCAAATCCCTTAATTAGTTTTACATTCGATAAAGTACTATAGCCAAGAGAAGGGAAAATACCGAGAATCCAGATAGCGATTCCCATACCAATAGTTGCTTTCTTTCGGTTCCATTTGATTTCATCAATAAAGTAAGCAGCAACAACTTCTAATAAAGAAATTGCTGATGTTAAGGCGGCTACAGTCAATAAAATAAAGAAGATGGTACCAAAGATATGTCCAGCAGCGCCCATTTGGGAAAAGACTGCCGGTAAAGTTATAAAGGTAAGCCCTGGACCTGCAGCTGGTTCTAAACCAAAAGCAAATACGGCCGGGAAGATAACGAATCCGGCTAATAGAGCAATTATTGTATCGAAGCTAACAACATACTTGGCATCCAAGGGTAAATCTTCATCTTTTTTCAAGTAACTACCATAGGTTATCATACAACCCATTCCTAGACTCAAAGTAAAGAAAACCTGGCCAAGAGCTGCCAAAAATCCTTCAGCACTGAATGCGCTAAAATCAGGTTTTAGATAAAAAGATAATCCTTCTCCTGCGCCTGGTAATGTAACAGAACGGACAATCAGTACGAGAAGTAAAACTAACAAAACAGGCATAAGGATTTTAGACCAGCGTTCTATTCCGTTTTCAACACCGCCATAAACAATGCCAATACACAAAAGCATAAATAGGGTATGCCAGAAAATACCACCAAAGGTTGAACTGATTGAGCTTACAAAAATATTGGCAGCATCTGAGCCGGCAGCCATATAGGCACCGGATTTAAAGATATAAGAAAGTGACCATCCGGCAACTACTGAGTAGTAAGAAAGGATGACGAATCCGGCAAGAACACCCATAAACCCGACTATTATCCAGGGGCTTCCCGGGGCTAGTGCCTTATAAGCACCAACGGGATTTTTTTGAGTCTTGCGGCCTAATAGTAATTCAGAGTTCATTACCGGGTAACCGATAAAGATTAGTAAAAGAATATAAACAAGAACAAATGCTCCACCACCATACCTACCGGTAATAAATGGGAAACGCCATATATTACCTAAACCAATAGCTGAACCAGCAGCAGCAGCTATAAAGCCTGCTCGTGTTTGCCACTGTCCTCTTCCATTTTCACTCATTTCTTTCATCTCCTTAATTAAATAATTAAATATAAGAATGCACTTTTAGTAAATTATTAGCTGAAACATGAAGCTTATTAAAACAAAAATTCAATGAATTGTTGTTTACCACCTCCTTTTAAAGTTAATTTATTCCATGTTCAATTATGTTTTAGATACATTTAGGTAAAATTTTTTTTAATGTATTAGAAGATTCAAATATTATTTATAGATATTATATAACTTTAATAGACAAAAAATAGTCTTTCCTATCTTAAATATTTTATAATTTTTAGCAGCAAACGGTTATTTTAAAAACATTTATTATTATTTAGTAGGTTATAATTATATAACAATTTCAAAGTTTAGCACCTTTTATTATTAATGTCAAAAGAATGAAAGACAAAATAAAATGTTAAAATAATATTTGCTTGTTATAATACTAGTTATAAAGAACTAAAAATTATAAATATTTTAAAAAAGCAATTTAAGAGCATTTTTATTTATTTAACCATAAAAAGATTGAGAGTAGCTAGATGACAGTTTTTCACTTGAAGTTCAAAGTTGGAAGTACGATTGCTTAGAAATATTATAGCTAGCATAAATAAAAATCGAAAGAAAGAGCCAAAAAGTGGTAAAAAGTTAAACCCCTTTTAGAGATTTCTTCAAGCCACCCGCTATGTGGGTACGATTTTTTTTAAACTGTTGAATTGAAGTAAAACAAGTGGTATATTTTATCAAATAAGATTTTTAAAATTATGGTGGTTCATTATGGTTAAGAAATAACCATGAAATAGTGATAAAAACAAACTGGGTGAGAGCCTATATTATTTTAACCGGTAGGTACAAGGTGTAGCATTTCGTTATTATGCTCGAAATATAGCGAATAGGCTCGGAGTAAAAGGATGGATAAGAAACTTAGACAATGGAGACGTAGAGGCAACTATTGAGGGAGAGAGAAATTCAGCTAATCAGATGATTGAATGGTGTAAAAGGGCCCGAGTCTGGCTTTGGTAGAGGATATAAAATAATTTGGCAGTCCTATGCTGGTGATTTTAGTGAATTTCATATTGAATGATAATATTAGTAGTAGTATAGTTTTATTTTTTTGAAGAAATAGAAAATAATTGAGAAAAATAGAGGAAAAATGTTAGCATTACAGGAAGTTTTTATTTTATGCTTTTAGCTGGATTATTGTCATTTCTATCACCCTGTATCTTGCCTCTAGTACCAGGGTATATTTCATTTATTTCCGGATATCTTTAGAGGATTTAAACAATAATAACAGTAAAAAGAAATAACTTTTATCGTGTTCTTACAGGGGCCTTATTTTTTATCTTCGATTTTCTATCGTCTTTATTCTTTGGGTGCTTAAACTTTCTTGGGCAGTTTTTACAGGAATATCTGGTCAATTTAAAAGAATAGGCGGTATAATCATTATCTTATTCAAGGTATATGATAGGATTATAAACATTCCTTTTTAAATTTCAAAAAGTTCCAAACCAGATCAGGTCTTTCTTTAATTTATTTTTACACCATTTTAATCGGTTTTGCTTTTGCTTTTATAACCCCAGACGGACCTATTCTGCTGCTATTTTAGTCTATGGGTATCCAGGATACGGTTATTAAAGGCATGTCCTTATTATCCCTCTATTTTTTTGGGTTTGGGGATCTTTTTATTAACGGCTTTAGCGGTAAATCAATTCTATCAATTAAGTGTGCAGATTAAAAATATTTCAAGATAATTGAATGGGTAGGGGCTTGCTATTAATTCTGATAGGTATTTTTATTTTTAGTGATAATTTGACAATTCTGTCTTCTTATTTTTGATTTAACCATAAAAAACCACTTTCTTTGAAAGTGGTAATGGGTAAATAAAATGGTTTTACCATAAAGATAAAGCTATACTAACTGAAATATGTTTAGCTCAAATCATAAATAGATGCAAAATAGCATAAAAGAGCTCTTTTAAAAGATAGCTAAGAGATCAAGAGAAAAGAGCAGAGAAAAAACTATCTAAAAAAACTTAAGCCCACTTCAGAGGCTTTTTAAAGCCACCTGCTATGCGGGCGTGATATTCACTGAATGATTTGACATCAATTATTATTCATGTATAATTTAACACACTAAAAATAACACTAAATCAATGAATAGGTGAGGTAGTATAATTATGAAGAAATTCTTAAAAAATAGATATAAATTTTTTTTATTGTTATTTATTATAACATTGTTAATTTATGGTTTTACAGGTTCAGTAGCCGTTTCCTCCGGGGAAGAGGCAGAGCAGAATAATGATATCTTAAAGTGGCTATCTTATGACCAAGCATTGACAAAATCAAAAATTGAGAATATCCCGACCCTGATTTATTTCTATTCTGACAACTGTGGATGGTGCAGAAAATTGGAAGATGAAACTTTCAAAAATCAAGATGTTAAGGAATTAATGAATAGTGATTTTGCCATTGTTGAAATTAACAGTAATTCCTCTAACGTTGTTGTTACCGATAAGGGCAAAATTACCGAAAAGCAACTATCGCAGGAATTTTATCAGGTAAGGGCAAATCCAACCATTTGGTTTTTAACCAGTAATCAAGAACGCATTGCTCCCTTGCCGGGTTATGCACCTGCTGAGGATTTCATCAGTGTTTTACATTATATAAGAGATGGTTATTATAGGGATTATAGTTTCCCCGAATACAGGGAAGAATTCAATGAGTAAAGGAATTTATTTTTCAATCTAGAATTTTTCTTATCAAATATTACCAAAGTAAGCTAGTAATAAAAATGAGATAGTTATCAATACACTTGACTATCTCATTTTTATTTAACCATAAAAATCACCTTCTTTGAAGGTGGTAATGGTTAAATAAAAGGTTTTACCATAAAGACGATAAATGTGCTACCTAAAATATTTTACCTGAGGTCCCAAACAGAGACAATATTGCTTAGAAATAATTGGAAAACACCGTTTGGAAACTAGATAAGAGAAAAGAACAGGAAAATGGCTAAATTAAAGATAAGCCCCTTTCAGAGGCTTTTTAAAGCCACCCGCTTTGCGGGTGCGATATTTATTATATGTCAATGTTTAATATTAGCAGCAATAGCAGCAAAAAATATTATAGTACTGGATATGATAATATAAAAGAAAAATAGTTTGAGGTAAAAAGGTTTGCAGGACGCATCAATTGAAGTTCAAAAAATAATTGACAATATCAGAAAAATTGTAAAGGAAAAATCCGCTACAGTTGCTTTTTCCGGAGGACTTGATAGCACTGTAGTACTTAATTTAGCCAAAAAAGCCCTGGATAAGGAGAAATTGACTGCAGCCAATGTTGATTTCGGATTATTTACCTATAATAAAGCTCGTGAAAATATACAAGCGATAAGCAAATCTTTACAAATAAAACTTATCATAATTTTCGGTGAATCGGAACAAGTGACTATAATGAGAGGCGGACCGGATTGTAATTTATGTACCAAGAAAGTTAAATTAGGCTTAATTAAAAAAGAATTTAAAAAAGAAATTATTTTAACTGGTTCTAACCAAAGCGATAGCTGGGGAAAATACGGAATTGACTTCCAGGACCGTTATTATGCGCCATTGTTTCCTTACTCAAAAAATCAAATTAAGACTATTGCTAATTATTTAAATATTGAAATCAAACGCATTGGAGAAAATAATAATCGTGAAGGATGCAAATTAAAACATTTACTTAAGCCTTTAATTAATCTTGCTTATCATGGGCATGCAGTTAATAAAGCAAATGAGTTGCTGTTAGAGAAGATTTATAAATCAGCTATTTACACTGAAAAAGCAAATGTTAAAATTATTGGTCCCTTAAGCAGGAACATTGCCTTGATTAATGTTTACCCATTACCAGAACAAAGTTGGTTAGATGAAGCAAAATATCAAATAGAGCACTTGGGAGGTATCGAAGAATGTCAAATTGTTGACCACCCTTTGGAATTGTTGATAAAAGCCAACAAAGGTCAATTCAATAATCTTCGTTCCCGCTATTGGCTAGAGAAGGGTAGATTGCAACCGGATTTTGCCTTTCCCGTAAAGGTAAGATGGTTATTAACCAGCAATAGAAAGTTGAAAACATTTCAGGTTGTCGATTATAATAAGTTAGTGTAAGTAATTAATTTGGATTTTAATAAATTAACATTAAAGTAAAATATCAGCAAAGGAGTAGTTTTTATGAGTAATGAATTAGGTTATATCAATTATGAAGATACAATTAGAAATGCAGTAGAATTGATGGCACTATCTGCCAGGACAGCTCCCAAGTCGGCTGGAGAAGATTTTGTGGAAATCAAGATACTTTATGGGGATGAAGTGATTAAATTGGGAGAGGAAATGATAAAATATGGTATAGAAAATAATAAGAGAAATTTTGATCGTGATGGCGAAAATGTAAAGAATTCCCCAGCTGTATTGTTGATTGGCTTAAAGGATGCCCAGACATTAGGTCTTGATTGCGGAGCCTGCGGATTTAATAGTTGTTCAGAATGTAAAGAACATAGTGGCCTTGAATTCGATGGCCCCCAATGTGCTTTTCGTATTTTGGATATGGGCATTGCTATTGGATCTGCTGCTAAAATGGCAGGCATATTAAGTATAGATAACCGTATTATGTACAGGGCTGGGGTAGTTGCTAAAAGGATAGGACTTATTGATGCTAGTTTTGTCATGGGAATACCTTTTTCAGTAACCGGAAAAAATATTTATTTTGACAGATAAATACAGCTAGGATTGAGAAATATTTGCACAGCTGATAAGAAATAAAGCGCAATAATTTCGCAGTAAAAAGACGCTTTTGCTGCCAATGAGATTGTTTATGTTTATTATTTAAAAGAATAGTTATTAAATAAAATGATAATACCAGGCGAAGTAAATCTTTATTTATATTGCTTTAGAAGGGTGGATGCTTTTTAACTATGGCGATAAATTAATAAAATAAATTGTATGAACTTTATTCTGGCATAGAAATTGCTTTTATAGATATTTAGATAGAAAAAACATATAATAAAAGGAGATGATTTCTTATGTCAGAGCCATTTTATAAAGAAATAAATAATTCAAAATATTATTTAAAAGTACCAAAGAGAAATTCTGAAATATTTCAATAATTTTTTCTATGAGGAGGTAAGAATATGTTACAAAAAAGTATTATAAAAAGACAAAAACTATATTTTATTTCTATATCACTAATATTTATATTTTTGCTGAGTTTTGCAGGAACAGGAATTGCACAACAAAAACAGTCTATTGTTAAATCTCTTAGTGATGATATTGCTCAAATTGCGGAGACCGTAGGTCCGGCAGTAGTAAATATTGATGTAGTACGTTATGTGGAAACATCACCTTTTGGCAGTCAATTTAATGACCCATTTTTTGAGAGATTCTTTGAACAATTTGAAGAATATCGGAAACGTATTCCTCAAAAAGGTGCCGGGTCAGGATTTATTGTTGATAAGGAAGGCCATATTTTAACCAATGAACATGTAGTTCATAATGCTGAAGAGATTAAAGTAACCTTATCAGATGGACGCGAATTTATTGGAGAAGTAGTTGGTTCTGATATTACGACAGATATGGCTATTGTTAAAATTGATGCCAATGATCTTCCGATAGCAGAATTAGGAGATTCTGATTCACTCAGAGTCGGAGAAATTGTCATTGCTATCGGAAATCCATATGGCTTAGAAAAGACGGTTACTATGGGTGTTGTTAGTGCCAAGGGTAGGGACATCAATGCCGGCTCAGATGGACAGGAATATCGTAACCTTATTCAGACAGATACAGCAATTAACCTGGGTAACAGTGGCGGACCCTTGCTCAATACAGACGGAGAAGTAGTAGGAATAAACACTGCAATTATACCTTATGCACAAGGTATTGGTTTTGCCATTCCAGTAAGTGTAGCCCAGCGTAATCTTGATGATTTAATTACTCTTGGAAAGGTAAGAAGATCCTGGTTGGGTGTTTATATTCAACAGGTAACTCCGGAGATTGCCGAACAATTTGACCTTGCAGAGGCCGAAGGCGTATTGGTTGGTGATATAATAGAAGATAGTCCTGCTGAAAAGGCCGGCCTTGTTAGAGGTGATGTAATTATATCCGTCAACGATATAGAAGTAAACACACCACAGGAGCTGCAGGATACTATCCGCGCTTTAGAAATAGGTGAAAGAGCTGAGTTAATAGTAAAGAGAAACGGGGAAGAGTCAAATATTATGGTTGATATAGCAGAAATGCCTTCAGATGAAGTCGTAGAAACTAAAGAAAAAGTCTTTTCCGAACAAACTGGAATCAAGGTTGAAGAGGTAACTCCTGAGATCGCCCGTGAAGCAAATTTGCCATGGGTAAAAGGATTAGTTATAACCGATATTATTCCCGGTAGCTCTGCAGATGATATGGGATTAAGAAGAGGAGATATTATTCTGGAAGCCAATAGAAATGAATTATCATCGATTGCTGAATGGGAAGAAATAATTAATCAGCTAGAAACAGGAGATACTTTGCTGCTCTTGGTTTTCCGAGATGGCCATACTTATTATGTTCCTATCAAAATAGAGGAAATAGAATAGATAGTTGTAATGAGTGAAGAAAAAAAGAGAACCGGGAATTACCGGTTCTCTTTTTTTCTTAAAAATCCAATTTTATAAACAATGAAGCTAAAGATAATGATTCAATTATTGTTGGTAATTAAATAATCTATGTTAAATATTAAAAAAGTATTTCAAAAAAACAATATCTTTCTTGTTCTGATTTTGACCATTACTCCTTGTCTTTATTTTAGGTTATATCAGTTATCATGGTGCAAAGGAAAAGAATTATTTATAGGAAATTGGCAGGTAGAAGGTTTAAATATTTCTTTTTCTATTATTCAAACACTAGGTTCTGAGTTTATTTTAAGCAGAGATATTTTAATAGAAGTGCTTGATTTATTTCAAAAGAATTACCTTTATTGTGTAGTTGACCATAATGAAGTAACATCAGGTTAAGTACTAATGAGCAAAAGAATGAATCAGCGGGTAGAAATAAGATATCCTGGTGTTGTAAACTATATTCAAACCAACGATTCGAAAAATCAGAAGAATACTACAAGTAATAGCCTTTTGATTTTGATGACCATTTTTCCTCGGTTGTTCGGATATCTTTTTACATGATAAATATTTGTTAATTGGAATAAGCATGGAAGATTATTGGCTAACGCTATAATCAAATAAACAGAGAGTAATCACAATTATTTCATCATTCTAATATTGTCCCTGTTAGGTATTTATATGATATTCAGGATACAGGAGAGTCTGGTAGTAAGAAGGACATTGCGAAATATGAAAGATTATACTAGCAAATTATTAGAAACGATGGATAGCGGTGTGATATCCGTAGATGAGCAAAATATTATCAAGACTTTTAATCGAAAAAGTGAACAAATATTTAATTTGAAAAGAAATGAAGTTATTGGGAAAAACGCAGAAAAAGTATTGCCCCTTAAAATAAAAAAATCGTCTATTTATAATTTGGGCTTACAGGAAAAGCAAAAAATTGAGCATGAAATTGAATTTGTAACCAAGAATCATACCAGGAAAATACTTGAGGTGAATACCTCTTTGCTTTCCGGAGGAAAAGACCAGGATAGCGGGATAGTTGTTTTAGTAAGAGATATAAGCCGCATTAAAAGCCTATCAGAAGAGATTAACCGTAATAAAAGATTGGCTTCCTTAGGCAAATTATCAAGCGGTATAGCACATGAAATTAGAAATCCACTTAGTTCCATAAGGGGATTAGCCCAGTTTCTTCATCAGTCTTTCGATAAAAAAGATCAACGAAAAGAAGATTTGAATATCATTTTAAAAGAGGTGGATAGGTTAAATCAATTAATCAACCAGATACTTGATTTTTCCAGGCCGAAGAAATTAATGGTTAGTCATTTCTCAATACAAAAATTGATTGAAGAATTGATTCATTTGCTAAAATTAGAGAAAAATGAAAAAGAAATTTCTTTCCAGTATCATCTAAACATTACAAATCAATTTATTGACGGAGACAGAAACCAAATTAGACAGGCACTTATGAACATTCTTCTAAATTCGATACAGGCTATAAAGAAGAAAGGAGAAATTGTTATTTCATTGACAATGGCAACTTATAAAGATAGAGAAATGGTTAAAATAACAATTCATGATAATGGCGTAGGAATTGATGCTACTGATTTAGCACATATTTTTGATCCTTTTTTTACCAATAGGGATAATGGATATGGATTAGGTCTTTCTATTGCTTACAATATTGTTGAAATGCATCAAGGGACTATAAATGTTGAGTCAGAAAAAGGGAGAGGAACTGACATAAATATTTTTCTTCCGGTTAGGAGTAGTAAAGAAATTGAATAAAATACTAGTTGTGGATGATGAAGAAAGTATCCGAATCATGTTAAAAAGAGTACTTTCCGGAGAACAATATGAAATTAAAGAAGCAATTGACGGATTAGAAGCTTTGGAAAAAATTACTCGGGAAAAATATAGTGCAATTTTACTGGATTTAAAGATGCCTCAAATGAACGGACTTCAGGTTATAAGTAAAATAAAGGAAATGGATATCAGTATCCCAATTATCATGATGTCAGCATATGGAACTATCCCGGATGCCGTAGAGGCAATGAAAATAGGTGCAGTTGACTATATAGTAAAACCTTTTGATCTGGATGAATTGAAAATGATTTTGGATCGCATGATTCGTCAGAATGAAATGGAAAATGAGAATCAGTATTATAAAGAGGAAGAAGACAAGCGTTTCAATTTTGAAGAAATTATCTCTCAAAGTCAGGCCATGAAAGAAGTATTGAAAATGATAAAACAAGTTGCTCCTTTACCGACTACTGTTATGATTACCGGAGAGAGCGGTACTGGAAAAGAATTGATTGCCAGGGCAATTCATAAGAACAGCCCGCGAGAAGAAAAACCATTTGTGGTAGCTAATTGTGTGGCTTTTTCACCTAATGTACTGGAGAGTGAATTATTCGGACATGAAAAAGGAGCTTTTACCGGAGCCAGTACCAGACGTATGGGAAGGTTTGAAATTGCCCATGGTGGGACAATATTTTTGGACGAAATTGGAGAGATAAATCTGATGACTCAAGCAAAACTGTTACGAGTAGTACAGGAGAAGGAATTTGAACGAGTAGGCAGCTCCACCAGTATTAAGGTTGATGCCAGGGTTGTAGCAGCTACCAATAAGGATATTAAAAAAGAAGTTGAAGAACACAAGTTTCGGGAAGACCTTTATTATCGTCTTAATGTTTTCCATATTCATATTCCTCCTTTAAGAGATAGAAAAGAAGATGTTCCTTTGTTGGGGCAGCATTTTATTGAAAAATATAACCGAATTTTAAACAAACGTATTTCTTGTTTGTCAAAAGAAACCATTGGTCTATTGATGGATTATTCTTACCCCGGAAATGTTAGGGAATTAGAGAATATAATTGAGAGAGCAATGATTATGTGTAACGGGGAAATTATCGATAAAGATTTTCTTTTCTTTTTTGAGCAGAAAAATATTAATCAAAAAAATGGTACACTTAAAGAGATGGAGAAAGAGATGATAAAGAAGTATCTTATTCAAAATCATGGTAATCGTACTAAGACAGCGTTAAATCTGGGTATTAGCAGGAGAAACCTGCAGTTAAAACTAAAGGAGTATAAGATTGATGTACCAAGCAAGAATATTTAAATAATAACCATTAGTGGTAAAGAAAGAGGTTAATAATGCTATTAGTTATCGATGTAGGCAATACTCATACCGTGGTAGGAATATTCGAAGGTGATAAAATAAGAGGTCATTGGCGTATATCGACTGATTTTAAAAAGACTGAAGACGAATTTGCCATGTTATTCAAGAATTTATTAGCTGAACAGGCATTAAATTATACCCATATCAAAGCAGTGGTAATATCATGTGTTGTACCTCCTTTGATTTGGATTCTATTACAAATGTCCAAAACTTATTTTAAAGTAGAACCTATTATAGTAAATTCCGGAATTAATTTAAATATTAAGATAAAGACAGATTACCCCGACGAACTAGGTGCTGACAGAATAGTAAATGCTGTTGCTGCCTATAATATTTATGGAGTACCAGCTATTATTATTGATTATGGAACTGCTACAACTTTTTGTGCCCTTGATCAAAATAAAAACTATATAGGTGGAGCCATTGCGCCGGGTATAGAATTATCCAGTAATGCCTTATTCGAAAAAACTGCTAAATTACCGGAAGTTGAATTGATTGAACCAAAGAATGCCATAGGCAAAAATACAATTCAAGCTATACAGTCCGGAGTTTATTTGGGACATATAGGGTTAACCAGGGAATTAGTAAAACGGTTCAAGAAAGAGTTAAAAGGAAATCCTAAAGTGATTGCAACAGGAGGGTTGGCTGAATTAATAAGTAGGAGCTGTCCAATAATTGATAAAGTAGATCCATTGTTAACCCTAAGAGGATTAAAAATAATTTATCAACTGAATAGCTAGTTAGAAAATAAATTAGCGTTTGGCTTTCTATATAATTGACATATAAATTGATAAAAGATAAGATAGATTAAAATTTAACCAATTATATTGAATATGGAGAAAGAAGGAACTTATATATGTGGGAAGATAAATTAATCAAGGAAGATGGACTTACTTTTGATGATGTGTTATTAATTCCTCAAAATTCTAGATTGATTCCAAAGGATGTGAATTTAAATACATCTTTATCTCGGCATATTAACCTTAACATTCCTTTGCTTAGTGCTGCAATGGATAAAGTAACAGAATCAAGATTAGCCATTGCCATTGCTCGGGAGGGCGGTATTGGGATTATACATAGAAATATGACCATCCAAGAACAAGCCCATGAGGTGGATAGGGTTAAGCGTTCAGAAAGTGGCATTATTGTGGAACCAATTGCTTTAACAGAAGATAAAAAAGTGAAAGATGCATTAGAGCTAATGCAGCATTATCATATTTCCGGTATCCCTGTTGTAAATCAAGATAAAAGACTGGTTGGCATATTAACAAACCGTGATATTCGTTTTTTGGATTATGTGGAAATGCCAATTGGGGATGTAATGACCAGAGAACCGCTTATCACCGGTAAAGTAGGAACAACATTAGATGAAGCAAAAAAGATATTACACAAAAATCGTATTGAAAAATTACCTTTGGTCGACGAAAATTATACTTTAAAAGGCTTGATTACAATTAAGGATATTGAAAAGGTCAGACAGTATCCCAATGCATGTAAGGATGAAAATGGACGCTTAAGGGTGGGGGCTGCTATAGGCGTATCTGCTGATACCTTTAAAAGGGTAGAAGCAATGATAAATGCCCATGCTGATGTTCTTGCCGTAGATACTGCGCATGCAGATTCAGAAAGAGTTTTAAATACTATCAAAGAAATAAAAAAAAGATTTACCGTGGAATTAATCGGGGGAAATGTA
The DNA here is from genome assembly GCA_018402425.1 of Candidatus Atribacteria bacterium. Taxonomy (GTDB): domain Bacteria; phylum Atribacterota; class Phoenicimicrobiia; order Phoenicimicrobiales; family Stramentimicrobiaceae; genus Oleincola; species Oleincola secundus. The sequence continues at coordinate 34,816 of JAGYIZ010000020.1, forward strand.
GCTACTTATGAAGGTGCAAAGCGTTTGATTTCAGCGGGGGTTGATGCTATCAAGGTAGGCATAGGTCCAGGCTCAATTTGCACTAC
>JAGYIZ010000021.1 GCA_018402425.1 Candidatus Atribacteria bacterium
ATAACTTTTAATATATCTTTTCCGAAACCATAGATCATGGGTGTTCGACAAATAACAGCTCCGGCAACTGTTGTTGCCTGAACAGAATTACATAATAAAGCTAGTGGAGCTTTCCCGCTTCTATATAAATAGTAATAACCAAATGTTTCCCCGGCACCGCCTTTTCCTGCCGGAAATACTAATACTTTTTCAGCAATATTCTTTCCACGGCCGGAATGTGCCACTTCTACAATATCTCCACTTTCCCAATCTACGCCTGCCCAGAAAGCAACTAAATCTTCTACAACCAGTGCTTCACCTGAGACTGTCGGATGGTCTTTGGAAACGCTGTGTCCTTTTAATTTAATCATAATTTTCTCATACCCCCAATCCACTTACCATGCAATGCAGCCATGGCACAGTCTCTGGTACTTCCAAACCATACCGGACTAGCCTTAGTTTGATCAAATCCTGAATAGAAAAAAGCTCCTTTAATTGAATTGGTAGCAATGGTTCCCGAAACCCGGGTCCCGGCAAAAGCAATACACATACTATCTGTAACAATTGCACCGGCCTTTTTAAGAATATCTACCCAACCCATATCTTCAGCTGTATCTTTAAATAACTTTGTAGTTGATATAATCAATTTAACATTTGGATGTAATTTTTTCCCATCCAATACTTGAATAATTTCCTGCATTTCTGACATTGTTACATGAGGGCAACCCAATAAAACATAATCAACATGTTCATCTTTTGCAGTACAGGCTATTTCATACGCTTCATTCAATTCATCTTTTCCAATTATTATTTCTTCAACACTTTTATTTGGACCTAAAGCTGCTTCAAGGGTAGGGGCTTCGGGTGTAATACCTACCATATGGAGAAGAGGTAGCCCTGATTCAACAGCAATTGTGGCTAATAAATGTTTTAGCTTTGTATAGCTTCTACCTAATTCCTGCGGGAAATTAGTTATAACCGGGATTTTCTCTTTTGTTCTCCGGCTAACCGCTAGACTAAGGGCATCAAAATCAGCATCAGTAAATTGGGATAAATTTAATTCATCTAGTAACCTTACAATTACCTGTGCATATCTTTCTTCTTTTTTATGCATACCAATTAAAGGAACTCTTCCAGTAATTGCTGCTGAAAGTGACACAACACCATCATCTCTTTCACAACGTGAACCAAACATAGTGTTGTACCACAAAATCGAAATTGATTCAGCAATGCTTACATGCTGATTTAGTTTCCCTGGATATACAAAAAATGGCATGGCTGAATATGTGGGAATTACTCCCAGCTTTTCATAAAACTGTACAGCCTTACCCATTATTACATTCATTTCTTCAATTTCACTATTAGAAAATTCTAATTCTCTTGCAATAGTCAAATCAACAAATTTAGGCTCGATAGTAGCCGGTACACGCAGCTTGGTAACTCCTTCTATCATATCTTCCATTAACTCTTGTCCCCATTTACCTTGCTTCCCATATGGAAAAAACATAACATCAGGAGGCATGAGATGGGCATAACTTATTTCCACCATTTTTTCTGCTCCGCGAGCTTCTCCCATACCAACAAGTATCTGTAATGCCTTCTTTGCTCCAGGCCCAAAATCACCATTTAATATTTTTTTCTCTTCCTCATTTAAATACATCTACAATATTTCCTTCCATTAATCACTTTACTATAGATTCAAAAATTGAATTCAAAGAATAAATGCAATCTATGTAAAGCTAATAAGCAACCTATTTCTATAACTATATATTCTTTCTTAAAACAACATAAGGCCCTTCTTTAATAAAAGCCATTGATGGGTCTTTCTTCTGTGACACACAATAATAAATTGCATTCTGCAACATGGTGGTGATATCTTGCGGGGAATCTTTTATAAAATCATAACCACTCTTCCCTGGTAGCGCAGCAAGCACTTCCGGGGATATGTTGGTAGTACAATAAATTAGTTGATTATATCCGCCAATTCGGTTAAAGAACTGCTCCCACTTTTGTGCTTCCCACTGGTCATGTGTAAATTCCCAGTTATCACTGCAGATAAGCGGATAAAAATTACCTAATCCGACTTCTGCAAACTTTTTCATTAAATCTTTATAATATTGGCTTCCAATAGGCTCATCATCCTGGTTATGAGCTAATAATATAATATGCCCGCCTTTCTTTAATGCCGGCAAGGCACCCCAGGCACCTTTAATAGACTGATAATGGTTGACAGCACCCTTTCCTCCATGAGTCAATACAATATCATATTCTTTTTTAATGTGAATAAGCGAAAAATCTTTCAGCTTGTCGACTGCTTTTTGATGAGATTGTTTCAAATCACCAGTATAAATTCCGCATACCTGGTGTTCGCCGTTAATCAATACATTGACTGCAAAATCGACATTTACTCTTCTGGCTACCTCCAAGGCAAATTCATGACAGGGGTTATCAGTAAACAAAAGATTGTCCGCATTTTCATTAGCCATAAATTCAGGTCCATGAAAGACCTGGGTAGCTTCAAGGTTGACCATACCGGGACAGACAGCCTTTCTTCCACCGGATGCACCTGCCATAAAATGTGTTTCCACTAAACCTGTTATGATATGAATATCTGCTTTAATAAAATCTCTATTAATTTTTACCGGCACACCCATCACATCTCCAATGGGAATCAAATCTTTTGCATAACAATCATGATCTATCAGCTGGTAATTTTCAACAACTTTATCTCCAAATGATTCCTTTTTCCATTGGGAGGAAGTAGGAGCATGTGTTCCTGTACCTATAATAATTTTTATATTCTCTTTTCTGATTCCCGTTCTTTCTAATCTTGTTAGAATTGGTGATAGAATATTACCATCCTGTTCACAATGATAAGGTACTGGACGCGTATTATCAGAAACGGCAATGGCTACCGTTATTTCACCTGTGGGCTTGGATTGGTTAGCAATAATTTCATCAATCGTTCTACTGTTTACGGGATTTTCAAAGGCATTTTCAATTTCTTTTTTTGTTTCTGCTAAAGCAGGAGTAGGTTCTAATTGTAATGTCTCGCATACAGGAGGCACTTTTAAGGAAATATAATCATCTAAATATTCAATATTTATTTTTTTCCAGTCAGAAGTATTCAAATTTTTATTATAATCATTCATATTTTACCACTTCATTTCTCACAAATTTGGCAAGGGTCAATATCCCCTATACAAAATGGGAATATTGACCCTATTTAAATGCTATTGTATTTTAACAATACCTTATAAACCAAACAATATTTAGTGTTTAGCTTAAGCCTAATTCTTTCATCGTTTCGGGAGTTGGCTTCCCGTCATTATCCCATCCTCTTAATTTATAGTATCCCTCAATGGCCGGTTCAATAGGACTAGGTGTCTTACCTGCTCTGCATCCCTCTTTGGCAGGCAAATTAACAACTTCTGGTAATTTATCATCTTTCCTGCTAAATCCCCATTTTACATTAACTGCACGTTTTAATGTGGATAACCTTTCGCCAATCTTAAGGAATTCTTCCATCGGCATTTCCCATCCAGTAACGGCATTAATGCTATTTAGCATATCCGTAATACCAAATCCACCGAACATCATGAAATTACATTGGGTAGCTGCGTCCTGAAGAGCACTCAAATCATGGAACTTTGCAGCAATGAATTCTTTCCCTTCCATGTCAAAACGGTCAGGTGCTTCAGTAATGCCCATCTCCGGTAATAGCAAACCACATGCAGCTTTAAAACAAAGGCCATGTGTATGACAAGCTCCACGTGAACTTGTAGCATAGCTAACTGCCAGGGAGAAGAAAGCCCGTGGGTCATGAGCAGGGAAATCCATTCCTTTAACATGAACAGCCATAGAAGGTGCATCTCCACCAATCTTTTCAGCAGCTTTGACAATACCATCTGCAGCAAGTTTGCCTAATTTTTCTTTCTCGGCAATTTGTCGAACCACTTCAACCAATTGGTCTCCATCACCCCATTTTAATTCCATACCAAAGGTGTCTTCTTTTGTAAGCAGGCCTTTTTCATAGCATTCAGTGGCAAAGGCAACAAATGCACCGGTAGAAATACAATCAAGTCCATAAAGATTACAAATTTCATTAGCTTTTGCAACAGCATGAATATCATCTACGAGATTACAGGAACCAAGCATACCAAGTGCTTCATATTCCGGTCCGCCACCAGTAACTGCAAATTTTGCAGGTTCCTTGGTATCAATGTAACGATGGCAATGAATCGGGCAATTCTGACAGGCTATCTTGGCACATTCAGCTAAATCTACATTGAGTGCTTCGGAATAATAAGGATAGCTCAATTTTTCAGCTCCTTTTACCCAGACACCTCCTGCATCACCTTTCCAATATTTGATGGGAAGGTCACCTAGTTCTTCTGTCGGGGTTGTTTCTGAAGTTGTGCCACCCTTTAAGAAGCCTTCTGGTGCAGTTTCCCTAATTCTCTTGTTTAACTCTTTGGCTAATTCACGTACTTTCTGGGAATCAGCAACTTCCGGTTTCTGGGTCCCCTTTACTGTGATTGCTTTAAGATTCTTAGATCCCATAACCGCACCAAGTCCGCCTCTACCGGCATAACTATGTTTATCGACAACTATACAGGAAAAGGCAATAAGTTTTTCACCGGCAGGGCCGATATCTGCAACACTTGCCTTGGGTTCACCTAATTCTCCTCTAATAAGATCGGCAGTTTCTTCTGAATTTTTACCCCAGATTGAAGTTGCTTCTTTAATTTCTACTTGGCCGTCATTAATCCATAAATAAACCGGTTTTGCAGATTTTCCCTGAACAACCAGAGCATCATAACCAGATTTCTTAAGACTTTGTGCCATGTTTCCACCAGCAATAGAATACAGAATTGCATTGGTTAAGGGAGATTTGGCAACGGCTACAAATTTTCCGCTACCGGGAACAGCACTTGCCTGAAAAGGACCTACGCCAAAAATTAATCTATTTTCAGGATCCAGGGCACCTACTTCCGGTCCAACTTCTTTTAACAAAATATCGGCAGCAAATCCTACACCGCCTAAATATTTACGGCAATACTCTTCTGAAATTTTTTCTTCAAAGATTTTTTTTTCTGTTAAATCAACTCTTAATATTTTTCCCCAATATCCATTTGGCATTTTAATTCCTCCTTATTATTATATATTTGGATTATTTACGAGAACTGCAAAAATAAAAATACAATAGGCACTCCTCCTTTCGGTATTTATTTTATTTTCGCATCTCCTTTCCAAATACGGGAGGAATAATTGTTTCCTCTTATTCCCTATCGGTCAAAAAACCCTAGAATAATGCTGTAGGTTTTATGACTCGGAGATTTTGTTTATATATGACAAGCAATCTATTTCTTTAGAAATATTATAACAAATATTTAAAAAACATTTAATTGTTTACTAAAATATAAACTTGATGCATATTAACGAAACTTGCAATTCAAGATTTACAATCAACACATCACTCATCAATTATTTCTTTTTATTGTCTCTTTTTGTTCAATTGTTAAAGAGCAATTAGCAATTTACATTAAAAAAAATAATCAAATAGATGTCAGATATCATTTTCTCAAGATTTTATAAAAAAATTATTTAAGCCTTTCCTACTGAATCGAACACTTCCATACGTTTTTTAGCAATTTTTTTCATGCCTTCCTTGATGCTGAAACAGCAATCCAGAACCCATTTATATTCACCTTTATCTAAAAGTTCTTTAGTATCACAGATTGCCTGTTGGCTCATTTCAGTAAAAATATTTATTTTACAAATCCCTTCTCTAACTGTCTTTCTAAAATCATCATCAGAAATACCGGAACCACCATGTAAAACAAGAGGAACTTTACTCACTTCTTCCAATTTTTTCAATAATTCATGATCGATTAACGGGGCTTTCTTGTATAGTCCATGAGCATTACCAATAGAAACAGCCAGGGCATCTACATCAGTTTGTTCAATAAATTTCTTGACCTCTTCAGGGACAGTTTTAAATGAATCATCATCATCCTGTCCGTAGGTGCTTCCTTCTCCTACATGACCAAGTTCAGCTTCAACTGTAATACCCAAAGGTCTACAAACCTCAACAACTTTTTTACTTACTGCTACATTATCTTCAAATGGTTTCATAGAAGCATCAATCATTACTGATGAAAATCCGTTTCTAATAGCCTTTAAAACATATTCAAAAGATTGTCCGTGGTCAAGATGAAAAGCTATTGGAACACTTGCTTCCTGGGCAATTTGACGTGCTATAAGACTAACACGTTCAATACTAATCTTGTCTCCCATAATTTCTGCAAATGCCAAAATAGCGGGTGATTTCTGCTCCTCAGCTGCTTCAACAACTGCTTCCATGCTTTCAATATCAAAGATATTAAAAGCACCAATTCCATATTTTTGTCTCATGCATCCTGCAACATTTCTTTCATGCTTACTAATCCCATAATCACAAATCCTTCCTATATATTTGTATGAATTATTATATATTTTCTATATTTTAACACAATTTGCTTTTATCGTAGACCAGCAAAAGTTATTAGAAGAGCAATCCACGGAGCAATGTAGCATTTTGTTTAACCCACTGATGCATGATTATAACATCACTGGGAAGATGAAAATGTTTGACACCCATTTCGATATATTTTTTTCCATATCACTTCTTTACGATAGTTGATTGGACCAAATTTCAACTCACAGATTTTCCCCTTTGCAAGTGCTGTCTTTATAGTTTTTAATTCAGCCTCTTTGACTGGATGATCCCATTGGCCAACTCTACCTATACTTAAGAGGCAATCACAAGAGACCAAATTGAACCATATCTATATCATCTAAGGACAATATTTCTTCTAGGTTTCCATGCACCCCTTCTTTTCTACCATAATAGCAATTACTGAATGCTTTCATTACCTGAACACTTAATCCTGACTTCCGCATTCCTAATACATATCCAACATTTCTTCTCATATGACAGCCATTTATACCATCAACTCTCCTGGTATTTCCAGGTCTTACTATTTTAATACATTTCTTAGCATCCCTCTACACTTCTAATATCGGTAAAAAGCCTTCTGGATGCCTGAACCAAGTGCTCTCTGAGCTAAAAAGCCATTTGGCTCCTGATCAACCTTAAACATGGTGGAGACGTTGCCTTGGGATTCTGCAGCACGACCAATATTTTCCAGATCATATACAATCCCATAGTGTATATTCTCCATAAATTCCAATATAATCAATTGCATTGGTATTGGCAATAACTTCAATCATCCCCGGCCAGGGTTAAGCCCTTGCCCCCTTGTGCTGGGTTGCTTATTATCAATTAGTTCTCTAAGTTTATTTTTCGCATATTTATATCTCCTTTTTGTATAGATGTTAATAAATTATAATCTTTATTATATGTAGATTTTTGTTTAGCTGAAATACATTTAAAAAATCATAGCAACTCATTACTTAAAACCAGTAACATTCTTTATATATATAGATAATTCAACTGATAAAGATATAGACAGTTTGTTTTAAAAAGCTATAATACCTATTAAAATTTACCAAAATTAATTTTCCAAAGAATTCTATGGCATTAATAAATTCGGTAACCACATTACCAGACAGGCCATGGGGTTACCAGTACCAGGACCGAGAGGGTGGCCAGCAGGTAGGGTACGGAGGCTCCAAAAGACCTTCTCCACACTGCATCTGGAGAGAGATTGGCACAGATGCTTTGGCAATTGCCTACCGGTGAATTGTTACCAAGGCAGTGGCCTGGTTGACAATGACGATAATACCAGAAATGGACCGAATTCAATGCCTGCCCAGGATTTACGATTACCGAGGTAAAAATACTAGGTGTTAAGATAAGTATATTAAGAGGGCAATATCCAGAGGATTCCCACAACCAAGAGAATAATATTGTGTGTCAATAAGGTCGAGGGATTTTCCAGTGAAATAGGCTACAGACATCCCGCTGGGGGAAGCTGACCATAGGCCAGTATCAGCCCAAGAAGGTGGCTGAGACTACAGTGCTGTGCACTACTGCCGTTAGACAGAACCTGCCGTCTCTTTGATGGCCGGATAGATATGTTCTAGTTTTATTCCTTAAATACGAAAAAGCTAAGATAGAGGCATAGACTACCGCTAACGCTGATGCTTCGGTGGCGATTACGATACCCCCGACAATGCCTCCGATAATAATCAAAGGCATGGTTAAGGCCAGGATCCATCTTTGAAACCTATCAGTAATTCCATTCCTTGAGGAGGGCATTTTCTCTCTTTCTCTGCCATAACCGTATTTTGCTGACATGTAGGCATTGACCAGCATCATCAACAGACCTACTAAGACTCCCGGTATTATTGCTCCTGCCAGAAACAGGCGACCGATAGAGGTCTCAGAGGCCATGGCATAGAGGATCATCCGGAATACTGGGAGAATAATAATACCAATGGTTGAAGAGGCTGCGGTAACAGCCGCACTTATTTCTGGGGGTATTTCTTTCTGATCATCTCGGGAATCAGGATACTGCCGATAGAGGCCGTATCTGCTACCGAGAACCGGAAGTGCCGCCAAAGACCATACTGGCAAAGATGTTGACGGCATGTCCCAGGGCGTAGGTTGCCCAGTAAGATGGTGGCAAAATCCAGTATTCTCTTAGTGATTCCCCCTTCGCGCGCATTAAGACCCCGGCAAAGACGAAAAAGGGAATGGCCGTAAGTAAAAGAGGAATCTGCCCCGGAGATCATGCGTAATGTAGCCCATGGAGGAGCAGATCCTGGATAAGGCCGAAGGTGGTGCTGATTAATATTGAAAAGCCGATGGGGCAACCGATAATTAATAATAATGCCACTTAAAACCTAAGACGATTGTTAATATTATTAAACCTGCACTCATCTTATATCCACCTCATCGATAATCTCATCTCTAACGGGCATATTCTTGTATCGGCTGGTAAAGCGCCGGGCTAGCTCAATTAATAATAAGAAGATACAGATAATGACTGAAAGATAAAGAGATAAACCATGGGCAGCTTCGGGCCCGGGGAAAGGGTCTTGCCCAGGCGGCCCTGCATCATAGTAATGGTGTAATAGCCGATATAGATGATGGTTATAGTTATCAAGAGATCACAGAATACTTGTAATCCATGTTTTATTCTTATAAAAAATTTTGACCTAAAATATTCGATGGCTGCATGGATGTTTTCCCTAAAAGCAATAGGTATTCCTAAAAATACTATGTAGATAAACAGATATCTTGCCAGCTCATCTGTCCAGCGATAGGAAAAACCGAATACATAACGAAGTATGACAGAGCCGAATACATCAACAAACATCAGCAAAAAGAGCGCACTGGCAAGCAAGTCGTTAATCTGGCTTAATAATTTATCGAACTTGTTCATATCTTACTTCTCCAATTATTTATGATAATTTAAAAGACAGGGGATTTTTATTGTTACATATAATAAATTAAATAGCGATATCAGCTGTTTTGCATCAACTCAATAAGTTCTTGAATAGAAGCATCCTGTTCTATAAAGTGATCATAGACAGGTTGTGCCATATCGATAAAGGCTTGTCTTTCTTCTGCAGTCGGTTCATAGATTTCCATTCCCTGGTCAATACATTCCTGTTTATACTCCTGTTCAGTTGCTTCGGTAATATAGTTAGTATACATGGTTGCTACCTTGGCAGCTTCGCCAATTATTTCCTGATGTTCTTCAGAGAGACCTTCCCACCAGTCAAGACCTACGCAAAATGGTCCGGGCATGTAGATGTAGTTTACTTCGGTCAGGTATTTCTGGACTTCGTAGAATTTTTCAGAGACGATGTTGACATAGGGGTTTTCCTGTCCATCTACTACACCGGTCTTGAGGGCCATGTACAGTTCGTTATAAGCGATTGATGTTGCACTGGCACCGAAGGCATCCATGGTCTGTAAGATATTCTCCAATGGAGGTGTTCTCATCTTGAGTCCCTCAAAGTCAGCTGGAGACTTAATAGGTTTGACGTCATTGGTAATCTGTCTGAAGCCAGAATGGGCCCAGCCCACTAATTTTAGGCCATTGTCTTCGGTGAAGGATGCAATGTAATCTCCGATAGGACCGTTTAACACCCTGTTGACATGATCGTAGTCTTTAAAGACAAAGGGCAGGGCTGGTGTATAGAGCTGTTTACCCATGGATTCAAAGCGGCCGAACATGACACCCTGCATGGTTCCCAGTTTGGCCATTTCAGCCATTTCTGCTTCACTTCCCAGCTGGGAGTTGGGGAAAATTTCTACGGTAAAATCATCAGTCTTTAATTCGATGAGAGATTTAAACATCTCAAAACCCAGATGAACCGGATGGGTAATGCTATGGCCATGACCGACTTTAATAACCTCGGCTGCCATTACCGGCTGTAATGAAATTAATGCTAAAACTAAAGAAATTATAATGAGTATACTTATTTTCTTCATAATAAATTTTTATTACCTCCTTGTAATAATTTTTATATCCCCTGTCTTTATTTACTTAGTATGATTTATTTAGATATACTATTTTTATTTAAATATGATAAACTTCAATTGATTTTTACTTAGCGTTTGATTTTTGCTATCTCTGACTGAGCTGCCATAGCCAAGCATCATATCACCAGCCATACCTACCCAATCATATCCCATTTTAAGAATTTATTGGTATCTTCTCCATCAAAAAGTAATAACACCCATAGATAGTCCTTTTCTTTACCCATCTTTAGAGTATTCTCGACTATTTCTACTACTCTAGGATCATCGAACTGACCGGTGATGCCCATACTATGGGTTAAATCAAAACGGCCTACAAAAATACTGTCAATTCCCTCAACTTCTAGAATTTCCGGTAAATTCTTGTATGACTCTTCTGTCTCCATCTGTAGAATGCACATTACATTATCATTTTCTGTTTTGTAAAAATTTAGCATATTTTCTAATCCATTAGCACCATACGTAACTGCCCGGGGATTACAAACTCCTCTTTTGCCAATAGGAGCATACTTAATAGCATTTACTGCTTCCTGGGCTTGTTCTTTATTATTAACCATGGGTACCATGACACCACGGGCACCGGCACTGACACAACGGTCTATTAAATCAACATTTTCTTGTACTCGTACGAAAGGTGTCACACCGGCAGCTTCCGCAGCTGTAATCATCTGTTCGATAGTTTCGGGATTGGTCATAAAATGTTCGGTATCAATCAAAGTGTAATCCATTCCACTGGCTGCTAATGTTTCAATCACTGCCCGGGGTGGAAACACAAAAAGTTCCTACAACTTTTTTACCCTCTTCCATCATTTCTTTTACTTTGTTTTTTCTAGCTTCTTCTCTCATTTAAGATTCAATCTCCTTTTTTTGTTTTTTGTTTTTTTACTTCCTGCTACAATCAGTACAGGGATTTCTTAAACCAACTAAATTAAAGGTCCCTCGAAATAAATATTCATTGGCTCAAAATAGTCTATCTTCTTTTCAGCCTTGGCTAAAATATCTTCTGATAAGATACGGGTTAACATTTTTAATGTTCGTTTGAAGCTTTGTTGGTAAGTTTCTCCCTGGGAAATTATTGTGCTTACATCAATATCCATATTTTCTAAGGCTGCTCTACCCTGGCTTGGATTACCGGTCATTCTCATAATAGGCATAATAGGGAATTGACCGGAATGTGCCGGACCGATAGGCAAACAGGCAGGAACACCTCCGCCAATAGAAAATAGTAGAATTTGAGCCCCGGCAGCAGCCACATTAGAAAAAATCTCAGCGGTGTGAGAAGGACCATCAATAAAATAAAGACCTGATTGGTTGGGTTTTTGTCCGGGCTCTAGAACATCCTTAAGTTTATTTTTTCCACTTTTAGCAATAGCTCCAAGAGATTTTTCTTCAATTGTGGTTAATCCGCCCTGAATATTGCCTGGGGTTGGTTCACATCTCCTGATGTCAACTCCCATTTGCAGCATCCTTTTCTCCTGCCGATCTACTATTTCTAGCACTTTTTGGGATACTTCATCATTGATTGCTCTCCGGGATAAAATATGTTCTGCACCGATTAGTTCAGGGGTTTCAGTAAATAATACTTTCCCTCCTGCTTCAATTATACGGTCAGCAATCATACCGGCAATAACATTGCTTGCGATGCCGGAGGTAGTATCTGAACCACCACACTTAATAGCCAGAGTAACATATTTCAACGGGAAAGTTTCTTTTCTCTGAGAAACGATTTTTTCAGACAAATTTTTTGCTATCCCTTTCCCTTTTTCAATTGTAAGCTCATAATCTTGCCAATCCTTTACCTCAATGGCCTCAACAGGCTTCTTACTCATGCTGATTTCATGAGCCAGCTCATCTGCTGAATGAGGTTCACACCCACTTCCTACTACAAGCACACTGCCCAAATTAGCATTCTTGCCTATATTGCTTAAAATACTAAACAAACGGTCTTGGTCTTTACCTAAGAATACACAACGACCAATGTGGGGTAAGGGGATTGCATTTTTGATTTGACTGGCAATTCTAACAACTATTTCATTGCAACAATTAACGGTTGGAATAATTCCTAAATAGTTCCTGATCCCAACAGAATCATCTGGTCTCGGATAACCTTTAAATTCTAACTCTTCAAACATGATTTACCTTTTTATTTAATTATTATATTATTGTTCTTTTTAAAACATGTTCTATTTAAATGTAAGATGAATTAATTTTCAATTATTATATCATTTCCCTGCTAATTTTCCTAAATTTATATTCTTTCAGACCATGCTTTTTTTAATTCTTCGACTGTTTTTGCCTTAAGAATAGCTTTGGATTGTTGGTCTTCCTCTGCACTAAACCTATCAATATTTTTACAAATATCTTCTAACTTATCTATGGGAAATTTTGTAGCACCATGCTCATCCATGTGAATTCCGTCTCCGGGACTTACATCCATTCCTGCAACCGAAATATTTGTATTGATTTCACTTAATACAAAATCTCCATGACCCGGTGTAGTGCCACTCATAATATATTGGATATCCATTTCCTTCATTTCGTCCAAATCCCGTGATGGACCATCAGTTACCACTCCTACTACACCGCTCGCCTGCAATAATGAAGTCATCTGCCCCCCAAATAAACCAACACTATCAGCTAAATCTTCAGGAAACTTTTGCTGTGCAACTACAATAATAGGTTTCTGGGCATCACCCAAGGCATCGATTAAATCAAGGAAAGTGTATGCTTTTTTATTGGGGTCCGGAAGGGAAAAAACTAAGGTAACGGCAAAACCAACACGTCTTCCCTTCTCAGGAAACACGCATTTTACCTTCTGATTGGTATACCATTTACCATACCAGTTATCATATAATCCAAGGCAACTTGGATTTTCCGGATAAGTAGCTACTACATTACCTACTGTAGGGGTATTGTAATTCAGTAACTTCTTAAACATTGTGTTAATTTCATTTTTTTTATTAGTCATAAAGCCTCCTGATTGTAAATTATTTTAGAGTTTTAATTTATGTTATAACTAGTAACAAATGTAACACATTTTAAGTGTTCTGTAAACTATTAATCTTTCCATTAAATCTTGTATATCAAAATCTCTACATGTTTGGCCTATACCCCAGGCGAGAAGATATCTAGAGTTCTATTTTGCCTAATATTTTTTTCTTTCAGTTGATGGCAAGTAAGCTAATAGAACTTTACCCAATGCCGTACAATGAAGCAATGCTCTTCTGCCTACATAAGAGATTATTCTAATGAAAAGTATCAAGTATTCGATGAATGGTACTGGGGTAAAAATCTAATTTTTCACTTATTTCACTCATGCTCAGGGGAGATCTATGTTCTAACAGAACTTCTAGAACAGAGAATGTTTTCGTTAATATTTTTATTGGATAGTTTGGAGTTAATTTGAGCATGTTTTTTCTCTATTTCTATAATATAGAAACTATTTCTATATCCATAATTATAAAAAATAAATCTGCTTTTGTCAAATTTTAAGGGTTTGTTTTCTAAATACACCAGTAAGCTTTACACTAACAATTTAACTGTTTTTTAAAAGAGTTTATTTTTTGGACAGATTGAGTATTGTTTTTATCACAATAGCTTTTCAAAGAGAAATGCCTTATTAGAATAGTTAGCTAAATATTTTGACAACTTATGGCTCAATATTTTTTAATAGTTATTGATTTTCAATTTGGTAAACCCTATCCCTTGATGGCATCGGGAAAATGCTAAACAAATCATAAAAATCAGAAACAAAAAAATATTATCAGAATAACTAATAGAAATTTTTTGAAATGACATTTCTTTTGTTAATTTTTGACCAATGATATTGGTTTCTTCGACAGAACGATTATCAAAGGCAAGAATACTATATATAGGTAGGTTAATTTTTTTTATTAAAAGGAGTAATAGTATCTCCCATTGCTGATATACTAATTGCTCGCACTGGATCAGAAAATACAAAAATATTTTAAAAAGGTTTCTTTGTTTTTCTTCTAATATAAATCTCATCAACAGCAGCGTTAGTTTCCCATAGTGAGAGTAGATAAAGAACTGTATTGGCAATATCTTCAGGAACCATTACCTTGGTAAAATCTATATCAGTTCGACCGCTATTCCGCATCATATCTGTATTAACGCTTCCCGGCATAATAGCAGAAACACGTATATTTTTTGACTGCAAATCAACTGCAAATGATTTAGTTAAGCCCATAACGCCATGTTTGCTTATTCCGTAAGCACCTTGTTTTTCATAAGCTTTGATTCCTGAAACACTCGAAATATTAATAATATAGCCACTTTTATTTTTTTTCATCAACTTCACTGCTCTTTTGCAAGAAAGAAATACGTTTCGAAGATTAACATTCATCATATAATCAAATTCATCCATTGAAACATCTTCTACACTTCCTTTTGAGGCAACTGCAGCATTATTGACTAAGACATCTAAGCGACCATATCGACTCTCAACCAAATCAAATAATCTATTTACATCATCTTCCTTTGAAAAATCTGCTCTAATAATATCTGATTCTCCATTAAGTTGATTGATTTCTTCTTTTACCTGCTGTAATTTTTCTTTATTTCTAGCAACCAGAATAACCCTTGCTCCTGATCTTGCAACAGCAATGCTAATTGCCTTTCCCATTCCCCTTGATGCTCCGGTAATCAAAGCAATTTTGTCTTTTAAATTTCCTGTAGACATTATTATCTCCGATATACTAAATTTACTTCCATTTTGCTACTTACATTTAATAATCCTTAAATAAATACTTAAAAATAATTATGTCTTATTATTTGACATAATTTATAAACAACGATATGAAATTTTTAAATATTATACTTTCATAAATTTTTTATTAAATATAACAATCAGAAAACTATAAATATTTTTATTTTTTTAAACCCAAAATATTTTTTATCTCACTAACAGTGATTGAATCGGTAACTAAAAGATCAATTACATTTGCCTTGATAGCTGCAATAATTGCCTGTGCTTTCTCAATGCCAAAAGCTATGGCAATTTTTGTTTCAGAATTTTTTAACTTTTCAAATGGAATACTGATTCTATAATTATCCAATATATCGAGATAATTGCCTTTTTCATCAAAAAAATTAACGGCAATTTCAGATACAGCCTTACTATTTCTGACTTTTTCAATCATACTGTCACTAAATATTGAAAAAGCCGTACATCCTTCTTGTAAATTACCCATGCCCATGATAGCAAGATCCAATTTATCCCACACTTCAATTACCTGCTGAATATTTACTTCCTTAATCAAGGCATCACGAATTTTCGTATTGGATATTGTGGCCGGGCAGTTTAGAAAATAATAATGGCAGTTAAGAATATCTCCTAATTTTTCAACAAGTTGATTAGCATGTAATCCCATTTTTTCATTACCCAAACCACCCATAATGGGCACAATAATCTTTTCCTGACAATTATTAAAAGAATCTTCCGAAAGTGATTCAATGATCTTCCTTACTGAAGTACCCGGATCAACAGTTATGGTTCTGGCCTGTTTTATTAACTTGGTTATGATGGGAGCAGCAAATTTACCAATTTCTCGCTTGGTAGATCCATTATCATTGGATTTCATAATATAAAACTGTTTTACATTGGGGAAAATAAGATTCATTTCAGTTTCTTCACTAATCATTCGAGGGTGAAATGCATCAATATTAACATAGGTTTTGACTATGTCATTATCTCTTGCATAGTTTAGCAATTGAGAAACATAAGACCGACAAATATTTAGCTGAGAAGCAATTTCATTTTGATTCTTTTTCTGATCATAATAAAGAATACTAACTTTTGTGGCCAATTCTCTCTTTGGTATACTCATTGAAAGACAATACTTCTTTCTATTATATTATTTGATATTTTCAATATCTAATAAAATTACCAATAACTACAATTTGTTATTTATTATAAACTTTGCTACTAAAAATTGCAACATTACATTTAAAAATGTTATTCTATATTATTAAAATTAGACCAAGGCAAATTTTTCTAATATTTCTATTATTTTATTAGAGAAAATTTTGTCTGTTTCGTTCCAAAACCTCTGGGTTAAATAAATTAAAGACAACTTTCCCTTGTAATACATCTACTACAGCTTGCGCTGTTCTCTTTTTTAATTCTTCAAAAGAAGACTCTGAATAAAATGCTGCATGGGGAGTAAGAATCAAATTTTCCAGTTGAGGAGTTTCAGACCAATCAGGAGGTTCATTTTCTAAAACATCCAATGCTGCACCTTTTATCTCTTTATTATTTAATGCTTCAAACAAGGCTTCTTGATCAACAATTCCACCTCGTGCAGTATTGATTAAATAAGCTGATTTTTTCATTTGTTTGAATATCTTCTGATTAAAAATTTGTTTGGTTTCCTCCTTTAGAGGGGTGTGTATAGTTATATAGTCTGATTTTTCTATTAATTCTTGAAAGTCTATTATCCTTACTCCCTCGATTACATTGTTAACATAAGGGTCATAGGCTAATATTTTAACATTGAAATTTTTCAGTTTTTTTGCAACAGCTGACCCTATCCTCCCTAATCCAAGAATGCCGATTGTCTGTTCGGATAAACGAAAAATAGGGTTTGCTATCATGACATCCCAATCTTTTTTTCTCGTGCTACGATCAAATAAAGATATCTGTCTGGCAAAATTCATTATCATGGCAATGGCATGATTGGATACTTCCTCTATACAATAATCCGGAACATAGGCAACCATAATGCCCTTTTCTGTTGCTGCTTTTATATCAATATTATCTACACCAACTCCATAGCGGGAAATAACTTGGCATTTTTCCAAAGCATTAATTACCTTAGCGCTAAAGGGAGCATATTGACATATAATACCATCAGCATCTTTAGCTAATCTAATAAGTTCATCTTCAGTTTTACATTGACCCTTGATAATTTCTGAATCAATTTGTTCTAATTGTTTTAGTTCGATATCAATTGAAGGATAATCATAGTCAGCAAAAACTACTTTGAATTGATGATTCATTTTACACACTCCTCATTTTCTTATCTAAATAACTTTAGTTAAAAATTATAATGCTAAATCTTATTCATTCTTAACTAATATTTTCATCACAGAAGCATTCCCTTTTGCTAAGCTTTCGAATTTTTTTTGAAGATTATCATAACCTATTACTTTGGAAACAAAGTTTCGAAATAGATCAGGGTACTTATTTAATAATTGAATGGCTATCTCAAATGCATTTTGATCATAAACATGTATTCCTATAATATTTAATTCATTAAAGAATAATTTCCAAAAATCAACAGCAATAGGTCCGGTAGCAGCTCCAACTGCTACAATCTTTCCATCTGGCCTTACTATTTCGGTAATATAATCATAAGTAGATTGTACCCCTACTGCTTCAAAAACAATATCCGCACCTTCTTTCCTGATAAGCTTTTCCACTTTTGCAATTGTCTCATCTCTAGAGCTTGCAGTACTTAAGCCCATTTTTTGTGCAAATTCAATACGTTCAGGGGCAATTTCAGGAAAGAATAACCCGGAGCAGCACCACTTAATTTACAAATTTATTTAACCAATTGTCAATTAGTCCTCCCCATCCCACAACAACCTTGTCACCCACTGAAAGCTGAGCTTTTTTACGGCATGAACTGCTACTGCAACGGGTTCAACTAAAGCCATAATCTCCATGAATAATGAATTAGGTATCTTAATAATTCTATTAATATCAGCTTTTGTATACTCAGCAAACCTCATCCCTATCAATGCCGATAAGGTTTAAATTTGGACATAAATGTATTTTTCCTTCCTGACAAACCAGACAATGGCCGCATGGCAAGAGTGGATTAACAACTGCTTGATCACCCACTTTTAAATCTGTTTGTTCAGCATCAATTTTTCATGTACCAGAAAATTCATGACCCATTACCAGGGGCGCCTGAGCTCTAGGATGTTTTCCTTTAAAAATATGCACGTCAGTACCACAGATGCCGGCATAATAATTTTAATCAACGCTTCACCTTTTTGAATTTTGGAGTTTTTCGATTTCTTTTACTTCCAATCTTGTTTGGACAGCTGGAGATAGGGCAGCTTTCATTTTATCTCCTTTATTATGAATATAAATATTCTAAATTAAAAAATATTACTTATTTTTGCCAACTTTTCTTATCAATATTAATTGAACTCAATTTTATAGCAATTATACTTAAAAACAAATTACAATAACTTTTAATTAATAGTTTTGGGCTATGGCTAAAAATTCAAATATCACTATTAAATTTTCTGTAAAAATTTATTGTAGCAAGTTTTCTTGATAGGGATGATAATATATTATTATGATATTATGTTCTGATATGGTAGATAATATTTCTATAATGTCTTCTAAGAATTGTCAAAATTTTAAAAACTGCCCAACTTGCAACTAGCAGGCTGATAGTCAAAAATAAAAAATAGAACCGATAAGATTGCACATTCCTATGCAGGATATCCGGTCCTCCGAATAGATCAAAGAGAAGTCCGCTGAAAGATTGATAGAGAGCAGTCACAATAAAAGGAGTTACATTAAGTGCACCCAATGCTGTTCCATAATTTTTCTTCGGTAAAACCAAGGCATATATTTTTAGCAAATAAGGAGTTGCACCATGGGCAATGCCAATGGCAAATAATAGTGAGGGTAAGAATGTTGGCTGAATATTTCCTGTATATATAGTCAGGAATAAATAAATACTGGTAATAATTACTGTACTACAAAAATAAATATATTTACCATAAATAGTATCACTTAATTTGCTAAAGAATAGTAGACCAATCACAAATCCTGTCGGAATCAAGGTTGCTAAAGATGAGGCAGATGATTTGCTCACCTGATAGACATCTATCAGATAGGGAACCACCCAAAGTCCCTGAAAAGAAAGCATCGCTGCATAAACAATTGTTGAGATCAAACAATACTTGATAACAGGAATTTGTAGCACTTCTCTGACAATAGAAAACCATCCTTTTTTCTCTTCCTCTTTACTATCGCTTAGATGATTACTTCCTTCGGAATAAGAGTTATTATCCCTCACGGTAAGCCAGATTAAAATCCCTATTGCAATAGAGATAAAACCAATAAAAATTAGGGCTCCTTTCCAACCTAAAAAACTAATCAGATTAGCCAGAGGAGCTGCTGCCAATACAGAGCCAAGGTTACCTATAAATTGTAATATTAAAAGCAGAAATCCTCTTTTTTCAAAAGCAAAGTACTTGTTAATAATCCAGTTAGTCGGTATGAAAATACCGGCACATCCGGCACCGATTAAAAATCTTCCCAGATAGATAAAAATAATACTGGGAGCATAAGCAAATAGAAAAGTTCCCAAAGAAATAGTAAGAATAGACAGGGTTAACATTCTTCTTGGTTTTAATTTATCAACCAAGACACCTACAATTGGTTGGGAAAAGGAATAGACATAAAAATAGATGCCTGACATAAAACCTAAGGTACTGCCGGATACTTGAAATGTTTCTATGATATAAGGAGCCAGTACGGCAGCATTGACCCTATGAAAGATAGTAAACATAAAGGCAATGGCTCCTAAAATATAGGCAAACCAACGAAACGAATATTTGCTATTTTTTAGATGGTTATATTTGGCTGTCAAAATTCCTAAATTCATAGTTCTTCTTTCTCTAAATTATTAATCATTTCTTATCTTTATTATATTAATGAATCGGGCAACAAAATATACCTTGCTGAGAACAAGGTATATTTTTGTTGCCAAAAAAGAAACGGTGAATTAATGAAAGCAAATCAGTAGCATGGAATAATTATGATAAAATATTGCTATTAACTTTCTACCTAAAATATGTTTAAATAATTCCATTTCTAACAAATTGTAATTTTCCCCCTTTTAAGAAACGTTCAATTTCTTCTCCTAATATTTCAAAAGGAGCAGTCATTGAATCTAAAGAATGACCAGCTAAATGTGGTGTTAAGGTAACATTTTCTAAATCAAAGAATGGATAATCTTTTGGTAAAGGTTCTTTTTCATAAACATCAATTGCAGCTCCTCCAATTTTTCGATCTTTCAACGCCTGGTATAAAGCATCGCTGTCTACAAGTCCTTCCCGAGCTGTATTGATTAAATAGGCAGTAGGTTTCATCAGCGATAACTCCCGTGGACCTATAATACTTTTATCTCCCTTGTTATAACGGTAATGCAATGATACAAAATCAGATTTTTCCAGAAGCGTATCCAGATCTACAGTTTCACATCCGGCTTTTTTTATGGTACCTTCCGGAATATAGGGATCATAAACTAAAATATTGACCTCAAATCCACTTAATTTTTTCGCTACCCGACTGCCTATCTGTCCAAATCCAACTAATCCTATAGTCTTCCCTTTAAGATTGTAAAGAAAATCCTTGTTTGCAAACCTCTGTTTCCACAACCCTTTTCTTAATGCAATTGAGGACCGAACAATATTTTTACTTTCACAAATCATTAATCCAACTGTAAAATCAGCAACTGCATCTGCACTTCTCCCAGGAGAATTGCTGACCGGAATTCCTCTTTTACTTGCAGCAGGAAGATCAACGTTTTCCCATCCACCTCTTAAAACGCCTATAAGTTCAAGATCTTTAGCAGCATTAATAATTGAAGAAGGGATAATTGTAAAATGGACAACCAGAATGTTTATATCCTTTATTATATCAGTTAAACCAGATTGGGCTAATTCCTCAGATGGGCCATGGACTTCCATTTGTAACATTCTTTCCTGAAATTCTCCTTCTGATTCATCTGGTCTGTCTGGGAAGGTAACAAATTCTATATTGTATCTGTTTAACCATTCTAGACGATTTATCATCTCCTGAGCAGTAAAGTTTCTATCATTCACCAAAAGTACTTTTCTTTTCTTCATAAATTTATTCCCTTTATAATATAATCTTTATTCTTTATATAATATCAATCCAACGCGAGCAGACAAAACAACAAAATACCTTATTAGAAATTTAATTATTCCATAAGAAATTAGTTCTGTCAAAACTGCTTTACAACTTTTACTTCTTTTGTTAGAATCATCATTAATTAAAACTATGCCATAAAGAGGAGTTGATTTATTTGAATTCAATTACATTAAACAATAAAACAGATATACCCATTCTTGGTTTGGGTACCTGGCGATTATCCGGAGATGAAACAATAAATGTTGTAAAAAAAGCATTAAAAATAGGCTATAACCACATTGATACTGCCGAAATGTATGGGAATGAAAAGGAAATAGGAGATGCCATCAAAGATGCAGACAGAGCCAAATTATTCCTTACTTCTAAGGTCTGGTATGATAATCTTCATTATCAGGATGTAATTTCAGCCTGCAAAGAATCACTCAAAAAGCTGGGGACAAATTATCTTGATCTGTATCTTATCCATTGGCCCAATCCTTCTATCGACATGAAAGAAACTTTTCAGGCATTAAAAGAACTTTATTCGGAAGGAACAGTAAAAGCAGTAGGTGTAAGTAATTTTACCATCAAAAATCTTAAGCTGGCCCTAGATGTTTGTCAATCAATATCACTGCCGATTACTGTAAATCAAGTGGAATTTCATCCTTTTCTCTATCAAGAATCTTTGTTAAATTTTTGTCGTAAAAACAATGTATTTCTTACTGCTTATCGTCCTATTGCCAAGGGTTTAGTTAATGACAATTTAATTATCAGACAAATTGCCCAAAAATATCAGAAAAGTCCAGCCCAGATTACTCTAAGATGGCTTACTCAACTGGATATTATTACTATTCCAAAAGCTAGTTCAGAGGAACATCTAACAGAGAATATAAATATATTTGATTTTGAATTAGAAAAATCAGACATGGAAAAGATGAAAAAAGTAAATCAGAATAATAGAATGGTCTATAAAGAAATTGCAAATTTCGATGATTAATTTTTATTTAGTTGGCTAAATTATTATTTTCTGATTATTCTTCTCATTTAGACCTATCCCTGATGCAATCCCAGCCGAATTTTAATAAAATCAAAGATGGCATCAGGGATACTAACATCACAGCAGCTTTCTATTCCCTTGAATCCGGGTGATGAATTGGCTTCACATACCTTAAAATTTTCTCCATCAAACAATAAATCAATACCGGCAATGTCTAAATTCAATACTCTGGCACTCTCAGTAGCTAGCCATTCAATCTCAGGATTAACTGAGAATGATTTTACTTCACCACCCCTGGAAAAATTTGCTTTAAAATTACCATCCTTTGAAATTCTCTCCATACAGGCAATGACCCTGCTGCCGACAATAAAAACTCTCAAGTCTCTTCCTTTGCTTGTTTTAATAAATTCCTGAATAATGAAATTAGCTTGCGTTTTAGCAGTATCAATTAATTGCATCAGGTCTTCCAGGTGACCCTTAGTTTCACACAAAAAAACACCACTTCCCTGGGACCCTGATATTGTCTTAACTACGATGGGGAACCCCAGAGTCTCTTCAATTAATTGAATATTCAGGGGATACCTCGCTAACATCGTCCGGGGAACCGGAAAGTTATTGGCAGCTAATATTTGTTGAGTATACAATTTATCCTTGACTGTTTCAATGCTCTCTGATGAGTTAAAAGTATGAACACCCAGTCTTTCCAGGTGTCGAATAACTGCCAGGGAAAAATAAGGAGTACTGGCTCCCTGTCTGGGTAATAAGAATTGTGGTAGTTTTGTATAATGATTATCAACAATCACGCTTTTGTTATCTTCTCTATTGACCAATAAATCAAACTGTTCCGGACATAATATCTTTAAGCTTATCTCTCTTTGTTGAGCTACTTCCAGAAATCGATTCATTTCATACTTGTCAGATGATATTTCACTTTGCTTCTGCTTATAGAGAATCCAACCTTCCATTATATTCTTCTCCTATTTTTTATTAATTTAGTAATCTACATCTTATCAGGAAAAACATTTTCAATTATATTCTACTATTTTTTGGAATTTTAATCATTAATAAATTGCGTATATACCATAAAACTTGATTAACTATCTCTATCTGATAAAATAAAGTTGAAGAAAGACCTAAGGAGGAATGATATGGAACAGGCAATACTAAAATTATCTCAACTATGGCAGCAATTACTTGAACCTGAAAGGTTACAAGAATTGCTTGCTATTATTATCACTGTAATTGTTGTTTGGATCATCAGCAAAATAATACTGAGAGCTAGTAAAAGATTAATAGAAAAGGTCCTGATACCCCACGAAAGTGCCATTAACTACCAACAAAAACTATCCCGTGCGAATACTCTTATTCCATTTTTTTATACAATATTAAAATTTATCGTTCTTTTTATAGCTATTACTATCGTCCTGAAAAAAATAGAAATAGATACCACCCCAATCATTGCCAGTGCCGGAGTACTTGGCCTGGCCATCGGTTTTGGTGCCCAGGCAATTGTTAAAGACTTTATTTCAGGTATATTTATTCTACTTGATGGAACAATCTCAGTCGGAGATGTGATTACTACTGACTCTCATACCGGTACAGTTGAATCAATGAATTTAAGACATATCCAGCTGCGTAAATTTTCCGGTGAGCTTTGGACAATTCGCAACGGACAGATTGGAAATTTTGGTAATTATAATAAAGAATGGACCAGGGCTATGGTTGAAGTTGATATAGCCTATGAACAGGATACTGAAAAAGGAATGAAAGAATTAGAGGCTATTGGACAACAGTGGGCAGAAAAAAATAAAGATATTATATTGGAACCACCCGTCGTACAGGGAGTTCTCTCATTAGGTGCCTCAGGTATAACCATTCGTCTCATTGCCAAACTAAAACCAATGATGCATTGGGGAGCCGAAAGAGAATTAAAACTGCTCATTAAAAATCATTTTGATTCTCAAGGAGTTGAAATTCCCTTCAATCGACAGGTGGTTTACCTCAGAAAAGAAGAAGCCTGATTTTTCAAATTTATTTCCGTTGATAAAGGCCAATCAATTCAGTTTCCTCTAAAATATGACCATCCATGGCTTTTAACAGATCTTTTTTATGGCATCCTTCTTTCAGCTCAAGTTTCTCATCCAGGGCATAGAGTTTAAAGAAATAACGATGTGTCCCGGATGGAGGACAGGGACCTCCGTATTGCAATTTAGCAAAATCATTAATCCCCTGTGTGCCAGGAACTTCACCCTCTTCAATAACATCTTTTTTAGAAATATTAAACACTACCCAGTGCACCCAGGTTCCCATAGGGGCATCCGGATCATCCACAATGAGAGCTAATTTTTTTGCTTCTTCGGGAATATCTTCAATCATCAAAGCAGGGCTGACATCTTCTCCGTCACAGGTAAATTTTTTAGGGATATACCCTTCGTGTTCAAATTCAAGACTACTTAATTTCATTTCGATTTCCTCCTATCTCTTTTTTTATCTTTTTTAAAAACCTTAACTAAATTCAAATTTTAAATCTTATAGTATAGTTTAATTATAAAACAAAATAATTAAAATAGAAAATGGCATCACTAAAAAATAGACAGATCTGAATCCCTATTTTAAAAAGTTTCTATTTATTGAAATAATCAAACAAAAGGTAATATCTTTTCTGGTAAAACCATAAAAAACTGTTTATAATTATATTTTACAGGAGGACACAAATAATGACAAAAACCATACTTTTTGATCTCGATAATACCTTGATTTTATTCGATGAAGCAAAATTTTTTAAGGCATATATTAAGAAAGTTGCTCCAATAATGTCAGATATTGTATCTCCACATGTATTATGGCAAATGGTTTTAAGTTCTACGAAAGCAGTTCTGCATAATAATGGTGAATTAACCAATAAAGAAGTCTTTAACCAGACTTTTACCAAAGGGCTTGAAGACCAAACCGAAGAAATCTGGCAACGTTTTATTAAATTCTATAGAAATGAATTTGACCAATTGAAAACTTTAGTCAATGTAAACAAAGGAGTATCAGAGATATTTTCTTTCCTTTCTGGAAAAAATATCAAAATTGTCATTGCCTCCAACCCTTTCTGGCCTTCTGTAGCAATGGAAAAGAGAATGGGATGGGCTGGATTGGATAAAAATCAGGTTCATCTGATTACCCATATGGAAAATATGCATTTCTGTAAACCACGTTTGGAATATTATCAGGAAATCTGCCATAAAATTAATGAAAAACCAGAGGATTGCCTGATGGTTGGAGATGACCCTGTTAACGATATGGTAGCAAAAAAACTGGGAATGAGAACTTTTTTAGCCACTGACAGCAGACAATTTAAGAATCAATTGCACGAAATAAGTAAAAAAATAAGGTTCGGTTTTGCCTTTAAAAAAACCAGAGTTGATCCGGATTATAGCGGCCCATTAATTCAGTTACCAGAAATATTGGCTGCTCTGATATGATTTCAATTATTTTTTCCAACATGGATAACTTTTAAAAGAAAGTAATCATTGCATCGTATATAAATTTCCCACTAAAAAACAAAAGAAAAATCCCACAAAAAGCAAAAATAATTTGCTGTAACCTTTCTCCGAAAAAATTACCACCAGCAAGGATAAAGAAGAAAGGAAATACAGCCAGAAAAATCGCAACTCAATGAACAAAATAAAGGCAATTAATCCCCATAAGCCAAATTGATAGGCACCGGTAATCAACATGGCACCGATAGTTGCCCACCAGATTAAAAAATAGGGATTGGCAATAGTTAAGACTACACCAGCCTGTAGAGGAGTATATTGTTGATGAACTTGACTAATTTGGGTATTACGGATGCTTTTTAGTAATCCGATTCCCATATTAAATAGAAATAGACCTCCTAGAACTCCAATAAGGATCTTAACCCAGCTGATTTCTAAAAACTGGCCAAAACCAATCAGTATTAATATCATGAGCGGTAGTTCGACAATCCCATGTCCGATAGCAATCATTGCCCCGGAATGAGGTTGTTGAGTACCTTTGCTCACTGTTACTGCAGTAATCGGACCAGGAGCCATCACACCGGAAAGAGAAATAATTACTGCTTTGATTAAAAAAGAAAAAAGCATTTTAAACCTTTTTAAATACGTTTTATAATAAAATCACTCTTTGCCACACTCGGAGGCTTCACCCTTTAATATATCAATACCATGAGGGAGTGCTTCTAAAATAATATCCAAAGATTCTCGGACACCTTTGGGACTTCCAGGAAGATTAATAATCAGACTTTTTTTGCGAATACCTGCTATCGCTCGCGACAAAATTGCCTTTGGTGTTTTCTTAAAACTTTCCATTCTAATTATCTCACTTATACCCGGTACCAATTTGTCAATCACTCCCTTTGTTGCCTCAGGAGTTACATCTCTGACAGCTAATCCTGTTCCGCCTGTAGTAAGAACCAGATCGGCTCCTATTCTATCTACTGCTTCAATAACAGCTGTCTGGATTAAATCAATTTCATCAGGAACAATTTTATATCCAACTACCTGGGCTTCAATCTTTTCTAAAATAAACCTGATAGCCTCACCACTAAGATCTTCTCTCTGACCTCTGGCACCCTTATCGCTTACCGTAATTATAGCAACTTTAATCATCTTTTGTTATTACCTCAATAGTATCCCCACTCTGAATAGTACCTCCTTCGACCACTTTGGTGAAAATACCTTCCACGGGCATAATAGAACGAACTTTCTGACCACGAACAATAATATCAACATCGTGGTCCTTTCCAATCTGGGTAATGCTGAGAATAACGTCTTTTCCGATTCTGATTAAAGTTCCCAGCGGATATTTATATAAATCTGCAATGCCCTGAAAATCTATATTTTCAAACAGGTCTCCATAATTAAGCTCATAACCTTCTTTTCTGTTTTTTTCCAAGCTAACCAGGTTAAGAAGGCTAACCTGCTTATGATCTCTACCAGCATGAACATCCCCTTTAATACCAAAATCTTTAATCAAAACAGCACTTGCAACTTGTTTTTTAGGAATTTTCCGGCTATTTCCAATGCAAACGGCGAGTACAGTTCCTTTTTTACTATTCATCTTGTCTCCTTCCTTCAGAAGAAGGGTTGCTTTCTCCTTCAGCATTATTAAGGTACGATTTACCTTGATAATGACCACTCATACCCCCGTCTTTCTCCACCAGATGAATATGACTGATTTCAATTCCCCGTTCTACTGCCTTACAGATATCATAAATGGTAAGAGCTGCCACTGAAACAGCATGAAGTGCTTCCATTTCTACTCCTGTTTTACCGGTGGTCATGACAATAGAACGTATCAGGATACTATTTTTTTCATCCATAAAATAAAAATCCATATCTACATTGTTGAGAATTAAGGGGTGACATAAAGGAATCATACGGCTTGTTTCCTTAGCTGCCATAATCCCGGCTACCTGAGCAATTCCCAGAACATCACCCTTGGCTATCTTTTTATCTTTGATTAAAACAAGGGTTTGGGGTTTCATAATCACTTCCCCCTCAGCAATAGCTATTCTATGGGTATCGTCTTTATCCCCCACATTAACCATACGAGCCCTTCCTTTTTTATTTAAATGAGTAAATGATTTTTCGTTATTCATTTCTTTACCCTCCTATCTTGGACATATCAAATTCAGAAATATTTTTACTCCCTATATGATGACGAAATGGTTTAATCCGTATCGCTTCCTCCAAAGATTGTTGAATCGTCTCTTCTCTTGCTTCTTGCTCCTTTAAAGGTATCTGTCTTAACTTATCTTTGATTTCTACTTCCCGGGAGCTAAATAAACATGGCCTTAGCCTTCCTTCGGCAGTTAATCGAATACGGTTACATTTCGCACAAAAATGCTGGCTGACTGCAGTAATAAATCCAACCATGCCTTTTGCACCGGGCAATTGATAATAAACTGCAGGGCCATAACCCCTTTCTACTGAAGCGGGTTTTAGATTGGGAAATCTCATTTTCATTTCATCTTTGATATTTTGAGCAGAAACAAAATGACCCTGATTAATTTGGGTAAGCTCATGATTGGTTGGCATTAGTTCAATAAACCTAATATACAATGGTTCATTTACGGTTAATCGAATAAATTCTTCCACTTCATCATCATTGATTCCTTTTAATAAAACTACATTATCTTAACCGGAGTTAGTCCACTTTGAAATGATTCCCTCAAACCCTTTCCAAACCGTCAAAACCGGTTATTTCTTTAAATTTCTCTCTTTGTAATGAATCAAGGCTGATATTAACCCGGTTTTAACCGGCATTCTTTCGGTTGCCATACCAGACAAATAATATCCATTGGTAGTCATAGAGATATCTTCCAAGGCTTCAATTTGTTTAATTCCTTTATAAAATTAACACCCCTTTCTTGCAATGGTTCACCTCAGTTAGTCTTACTTTGTTCATACCCATTTGTATTACTCAGGTAATCTCAAGTATTTCTTCAAAACGCAGGATATTTTCATGCTTAATGGCAGAAATTTCTATCGGAGGAGAACAATAAGCCATCTAAAATTACAGCAGTGTAATCAAGAAATTCTAAAGTAAATAATTTTTCTACCATATGTATCAATTAATTTTTTCATTTGATAATACTATACCGCATTGACTTAGATCGTATCCTCCAAGTCCGGTAGCTTGCTCCTTAAAATGATTTGTTTTTATTATTTCTAATAACTTTTTTATTTTATCACTTTTAATATATTTTTCAGGAATAATTAGGTCATATCTTTCCTTAATCAAGGGAATAAAATCCAATTCAAAAGCTTTTGCCGCTGAATATATACCTAGTCCTGCATCTACTCTTTTGTTGGCAACTGCAGAGGCCACCATGAGATGGGTAAATTCCTCCTGATGATAACCTTGGATATTATCAGAATTGATATTATTTTTACTAAGCAAATAATCTAAAAGTACTCGAGTTCCTGAACCTTTTTGTCGATTAACAAAACTAACATCTTTCCGGACTAAATCATTTATACTCATTATCTTTTTGGGATTACCCTTAGAAACCATAAACCCTTGCTGACGATAGGCCATATTCACCACCACCAAATTGTGGTCAGCCAAAATTTGTTTAATATAGGGAAAATTATATTCTCCGCTTTCTACATCCAATAGATGTGAAGTTGCCAGATGTGCAACTCCCTGTTTTAAGGCTAGAAGGCCACCCATGCTTCCGGTATGGAAGGATGCCAGACGAAATTCCGGCGAATTTGTTTGCAACTCATTCTTTAAAACATCTAATATAAGATCATGGCTGCCAATAATAATAATTGTGTTATCTAAATTAAGATTGTCTTCTAATAATTCTGCATCTGTCTGCTCTTTTAAAGTTAATCCTTCACTAAGCGAAGGAATTCTGATAAGGGCATCCGCTTCTACTAGCGAAGAAATAACTCCTGCACCCCGGCTTAAAGGATAAGCCATTATTTTATTATCAACTTTTGCCAGTTTAGCACGAAGAAATTCTTCATTACCTAATCTTGATACAACTTTTCTAGCCATTAATGCCTTTACTTTAGTTCTTTTTGGAGGAGTTAAAGCCAAATTTTTATAGACTAAGGGCAAAACAAATTCCCAGGCAGCAATTAAAAAAGAGACCGGATATCCAGGTAATCCTATAACCGGAGTGCTTTGTACGATTCCTGCTAATGTTGGTTTCCCCGGCATAATGGCAATACCATGAAATAATATTTCTCCGATTTCTCCCAGTGCTTTTGCAGTAAAATCTTTACTCCCTGCCGAGGTACCTGCAATGACAGCAACTATGTCATTTTCTTTTATTGCTGATTGTAATGTTTTTACCAGCTCTTCTTTGATATCACGTACAATAGGATAGAGAACAGGTTCTCCTCCCCATTGAATAACTGAATTTGATAACATCCTGGAATTAAAATCCAGTATATCACCTGCTTTTATCTCTTCTTTATCAAGTCCAATTAACTCTTCTCCGGTAGGGATTATAGCAACACGAGGCTTTTTTCGAACATTTATTTCAGCTATCCCTCCTGCCATCAGGACGCCAATATCCACTGGCCTGATTTTATGGTTTGCAGTCAATATTAGCTGGTGTGTTACAATGTCCTCTCCAATATTACGGACATTCGTACCGGGGTAAACAGATTGAAATATTTTCAGCTGTTCAAATCCCTCTTTTCGAATATTGGGTTGGCTATTTCCCTTTTGTTCAACAGGGATAACATCCTCAATTTTTATCACTGAATCAAATCCCTCCGGCAGAGGGTTGCCGGTATTCACATACAAAAAATCTTTCTTATAAGTCAACATAATCGGATTATTTTCTGAAGCATTCTCTGTATCCCCGGAATGCACAGCGATTCCGTCCATAGCTGCAGCTGTATAGTGCAAAGATGACCTTTTGGCATAAACAGCTTCTGAGGTAACCCGGGCAAGCGATTCTTCGACCGGAAGCAATTCTTTCTTTGAATTCAATAAAAGCTTTCCTTCTAAAATAGCTTTATCAATTTTTTGTTTCGCTTCCTCTAAGGATATTTTATTCAAATAAATATTTCGTTCCATTATATATCAATTAATCCCCTTATCTTTTGTGTTTATACTATGTCATTCAAACAAGGTAACGATAACCTTTTGCCCCTGATATAAACCTTCCTGATTAAGTCTAATAGTAATATAGCCATCAGCCATGGCTAGAGAAGAAATCATCCCTGATTTACCAAGAACCGGAACAGCCCACAGTTGATTGTTTTTATTTTTTAACAAAACCCTAATATATTCTTCCCTTCCTGCATCAGAAAATACATTATTTTCCAATAAGGCATCAATTGTTTTTCGTCCTCCAAAATGAAAGGTTTCGCCTTTTAAGTCAGATATTATCTTTCTAACCACATTATCAAAAACCATCATAGCCGAAACTGGATGTCCCGGCAAACCAATAAATAATTTCTGTTTATTTAAAGAGATAATAGTCGGCTTCCCCGGTTTTAATGCTAATCCGTGAACCAGGATACCCGGCGGACCAAGACGGTTCAATACTTTTAAGGTATAATCCCTTACTCCAACTGAACTGCCACCGGAAATTAAGGTCAAGTCTATTTCCTGGTTTTCCAGACATTCAGAAAGCGCTTTTTCCAATATCAATTCATCATCAGGAATAATGCCAATATAATAAGGAATACAACCCATTTGTTCGATTGCAGCTCCTAAGGCAAAAGTGTTAATATCCCGCACCTGACCGGGCTCCGGTTTAGAATTAATAGATATGATTTCATCACCGGTAGAAATAATTGCAACGACCAGTTTTTTAAAAACATTGATCTTTTCACAACCAAGTGCGGCCAGTAAACCAATATCCTGAGGTCTGAGACGATGACCTTTCCCAAAAATGGTCTCGTTTTTCTTGATATCTTCATCTTCTCTTAATACGTTTTCCCAGGGAGCTACTGAACGACTTATTTCAATCATCGTCGAGCTGATGTTATCAGTATACTCTAACATTACCACTGCATCAGCGCCTTCAGGCAACATGCCCCCGGTTGAAATCCGTGCAGCCTGTCCATTTTGTAACTGAAAAGAAGGTTTTTCTGACATCTTGATCTCACCAATCAAATCAAGATAAGCCGGTAAACCGTCACTGGCTCCATAAGTATCACTGGCTTTTACTGCATATCCATCCATCGTTGATCTATTAAATCCGGGTATATTCTCAGTTGATATAATATTTTCTGCTAACACTCTTCCGTAAGCATGGATAAGCTCTATTTGTTCTTCACGCTTTTTAAAAAATGTAGCAAAATTAAAAGATTGACGAAAGATTTTTAGGCTTTCCTCGATTGTTATGACTTTAAATAGTGGCTGGATCATAAAAAACATCTATCGTCAGGGGAAAATCCCCTGAAACCCCTTTCTTAATCTTATTAAACTCTTTTAAAGATAACTTTTAG
>JAGYIZ010000022.1 GCA_018402425.1 Candidatus Atribacteria bacterium
GTGGCTGGGTTCGCTTGGACCAGGAAAATTCATCAACTGACAAATATACTTCCATCCCCATCTTTTCAATTTCCCTTACTATTTCCTTATGGCTCAAGGAAAATGGATCAAAAGATCCCGGGAAAAAAGCAATAGATTTGGGTACTTTAAGTTTTATTTTTCCTTCATAAAAATAATAATCAGAAATAAATACATATAGTTGATGTAGAGCTACAGAATTGTTAAAAAACAGTAGTGTGTCGTGTTGGGAAATTGGTGTAGTCAAATTGAGCAATTTTTTGGCTATAAGTCGAAAAATATTCTCTTTTTCCCTAAGGCTAAGATGACTCGAAGCAAAGATTTCTTTACCGATAACCCTTGAAGTTACTCGTTTTACGAGCGGGTCATGATGTGCCAAACCATTCATCAATATTCCCAGCATTCGAGCTAATCTCTTTTTAAAAATAGCTTGATCTTCTTGATATCTAATTCGGTATGCTGCATAACGGCTTATAGCTACTGCCAATGTACGAATCAGCAAGGTGCAGGTCCATTGATCTGCTATTTTTATTTTTTGTTCCAAATCATCTATAAATTCATCTATTTCACGGGGAGGCAGAAAAGGAATAGATTGTCCTAAGTAATATGGAATATATTTTGTGTATTGATAATCATCAATCTCTAAGGCTTTTAAAAGCTCGATTGAGATATCATTCTTCTGTTCGACATTCATATATGGAATAACCTTAATGAGGGATCGGCCAGCGTAATTACGAATCGGCTCATGACTGCTAACCTTTAGAATATTACAGAAATGTAAGGCAGTGTAAACAGCTTCTTTGTGATTTGATTCAGCTCTTCTTGTCAACATATCAATTTGAACTTTCTTAACAATAGAATCAGTGGATGATTTCAGATTATTTAAATACATTCTATCGATTTTTTCCACATCTTGTAGACAATATTTCTGAAAACGGTTGACTATAATTTTTTTTGCTTTAATTTTTTTGATTATTTCATACCGGAGATAGTTTTCAGCAGGAATCAGAGAGCATTCTAACATTTTGTTTAAAATTAACTTACAACTCTCCTTAAAAGGATCTTTTTCCGGTATTTTATTCAAAATATAGTCAGTAACATCCAGTGCGGTAATTCGCAATGTTACTTCTTCATGTTGGATAAATCGAGTCAAAATATTCGTAAAAATTGGATCTATGTATTGTTTTGGAAGAATCGGTATACTTTTTATTGCCTGTAACAAATAGATAGCAATAATTTTAGGAACATTATCAAAGTTGTATTTCTGGTAATAATTTTTAATTATCTGCAAATACTGCTCTATCTGTCGACCTTGGCTATTTTTAAATAAAGCATCAAAAATAAAAGGTAAGTTTTCTCTTACCCTGCATTGATTGAGCTCTGAAGTTTTATGGATAGGTTCTATAAATAATTGGATGTATTTTTCCAACAAATCTGCGCTTTTTACTTTTGACGGTTCTATAAACACATCAACAGGAATCTCTTTTCGATACTTTTCATCAAAGGTAGCAATTAAGTATCCAATTAATTTAGCGCTTCTTCTTCTAATGCCTTCTTCTGGAAAAATCAGCTGTTCATATAAATATTTTAATGTTAGAATTTTTTCATTCTGATTAAGATAACTTGCATATTCTGCAAATATTCTTAGATATTCCTGAAGGTTTTGCCAATCACCTTCACTGCGGGCTGATTCAAGTATGGAATTAATAGAGGATTCGTTACGCAACTGAAACATCAGCCTAAAACTGTGTTCCAAAGATAAATGTTTAATTTGTTGAATCACCTCATCTCCATAAAGCAAAGCAAAAAACAATTGTTTTTTTTGCGGATGATATTTCTTTTCAGGCAATAAGATAAGGTCAACATTCACGCCTTTCTCTATCAAAAAATCTTCAAAATACTTGAGTTTAGCAAATACCTTACGATATCTTTTTTCCTTATTTTCATCCACATTATCCAATTTATTTAAAATAACCCGGAAGGATTCTTGTAGGCTGTATATATTCATTTCATTAGAATTTAGCTTATTTTTAACCCTGAAATCAGAGTAAATAAGGATTAACGCTTCCAGGGAAAGATTTTCCAACTCTAAATCCCAGACCGAATGATTGACAGCAATATGACCAATGTAAGGAATATTCTGCTGCTGAAACCATATATCAGTATAATAATAGTGAAGATAAGGAACCCTTTTTTGCTCACTTCCACGACAACCATATTTGCCCACATCATGACCGGCAGCAGATCCTGATACAATTCCCAAATCAAGAGAAAATCCCTGTTTTTGTACCTGCCTGGCAATACTTAAAGCCAATGCATGGACACCACAAACATGATCCAGTGTACTATATTGATATATTTCTTTGCTTAAAGCCATCATTTCATAGACAAATAGTTTATCAAAAGCATTTAAAAAACGTCGGTATTCTTCCGGTTGCTCCAACAATCCGATTTCCCTGGAAGACAGAAAAGAAAGAGGGTATTGATGCAAAAAGATATCTGTCTCACCATATTGTTGTTTCAAAATAATTATTTGACGATAGGTTAATAAGAACATAAAAAATAATTTTTTTTTGCTCAAAGGTAGATCTTTTAATTCCGGCCTGGTTTCGGGAAAGGATAAATACTGGCAAAAACTATAAATTTGCTTTAACCACTGCTCTTTGCTGATTGATTCATCATTAGACTGAAATCTATCCAAGTATAATTCTACTGTTTGTGCTGCAGTAAATTTTCTTTTATTTACCATCACAGATAAGCTTTTCTTAAAGGTAGAATTTCTTTCTATTGCCTTAATATCGTCAACATCTAACTCATACCTCTGTAAAACATCAATCCTGGTTAATTCCTGAAACAGCTTATCATTAATTTCCCTTATCTCGGATTTTTGGTTTTGTAGTACCATATTTCCCCTCATTACCTTTTAAGTAAATATCGCACCCGCTTAGCGGGTGGCTTTAAGAACCTCTAAAAGAGGTTTAACCTTTTAGCTCTTTTTCATTCGTTTTTTTTACTTAACCTTTAGCCATAATATTTCTAAGCAATATAACCTCCATCTTTGGACTCCAGATGAAAAATTGTCATCTAGCTTATCTTAATCTTTTTATGGTAAAACCATTTATTTAACCATTACCACCTTCTTAGAAGGTGGTTTTTTATGGTTAAATAAACATTGGAATAGTTTTGCTATCATAAAATCATACTTTATTATTGTTAAAAATTTCTGCTTTCTTCAGCCTGTTAATCGCTTCTTTTAGCCTTGGCACATCAACGGTCAAAGCAATTCGCACATATCCCTCACCATGTTGACCATAGCCAATGCCAGGAGTCACGATAATGCCGGTTTTATCTAAAATATGGTTCGAA
Organism: Candidatus Atribacteria bacterium; assembly: GCA_018402425.1. Classification (GTDB taxonomy): domain Bacteria; phylum Atribacterota; class Phoenicimicrobiia; order Phoenicimicrobiales; family Stramentimicrobiaceae; genus Oleincola; species Oleincola secundus. The sequence goes on from JAGYIZ010000022.1 coordinate 3,385, forward strand.
AAATCAATCGCATTCATACGATTGGGCGTGGGAACCCAAACATAAAAAGTTGCTTTAGGCGGCTTAATATTCCAGCCTAATTGATTCAATCCATCTACTACAACATTACGTCTCTCGGTATACATATTAATTAATCTGGGAATATGGTCCTGAGGACCAGACAAAGCAGTAATTCCGGCTTCCTGGATTGCCTTAAAAATACCTGAATCAACATTAGTTTTTATAATAGAAAGAGCTGATACCGCCTCAGAACTACCAACAGCAAAGCCAATTCTCCAACCGGTCATATTGTAAGTTTTTGATAGTGAGTGGAACTCCAAACAAACATCTCTAGCCCCATCTATCTCTAAAAAACTGGGTGCCTGGTATCCATCAAAAGCCAACTCTGAATAAGCAAAATCATGACAGATTAAAAGATCATATTTCTTGGCAAAATCTACGACTTCTTTAAAATATTCCTTGTTGGCAATAGCACCGGTAGGGTTGTTTGGATAATTTAAAAAGATTAATTTCGCTTTCCTGGCTATTTTTTCATCTATTTTATCTAAATCAGGAAGATAACCATTTTCTTCCAATAAAGGCATATAATATGGTTCTCCATTGGCAAATAATGTCCCTGTTTTATAAACCGGATAAGCAGGGTCAGGGATGAGACTAATATCACCAGGATCAATAAAAGCAAGAAATACATGAGCAATTCCTTCTTTTGATCCTATTAAAGAAATAACTTCTTTTTGTGGGTTCAAATTGACACCAAACCTTTTCAGATACCAATCAGAAACCGCAGACCTAAATTCTTTAGTACCTTCATAGGGTGGGTAATCATGTGTTTTGGGATCTCTGGCACTTTCTGCCAGTTGATTAATAATATGTGCTGGTGTAGGTTGATCAGGGTCTCCAATTCCCAAATTAATAATATCTACACCTTTCTCTATAGCTGCCTCTTTTTTTTTGTCGATTTCCGCAAAAAGATAGGGTGGCACTTTTTGGATTCTTTGGGCAATTCTCATTTTTGTATTCTCCTTTCTACTTTGTAACTTGTTATCTAAAGTCAGACAATTCTTCTGCTACTTACGCTATTTAAACTTATTCGATATAAACCGAGCCATGAAAGACACTATCTGCCGGACCGGTCATATAAACATGTTCATCATTATCCCATTGAATTCTTAAATCTCCTCCTTTTAAATGAACAATTGCATCTGGTTGAATAATTTTGTTGAGCACACCAGCAACAACCGCAGCACTGGCTCCAGTTCCGCAAGCCAAGGTCTCACCTACACCGCGTTCCCAGACTCTAAAATTAATTTCGTATTCATTTAAAGGTTGAATAAATTCAACATTGGTTTTATCGGGGAAGAAATGATGTTTTTCTATTATGGGACCAATTTCAGTTACCGGGAAATTGTCCACATTTTCTGTAAAGATTACACAATGCGGGTTACCCATAGAAACACAGGTTATCTTAAAATCTTTATTGTTGTTCAATGTTAAGTTTTCATTTATAGCCCGCTGATCAGGATTTCCGAACATGGGTATCTCTTTTCTTGTCAAATGAGGCTTACCCATATCTACCTTGACTCCCTCAATAATATTTCTATTTTCCTTGCTAAAAATAAGCTCCGGTACAATTTCTCCTGCCAGGGTTTCTACCGAAAATTTTTTTTTGTTTATCAATTTATTTTCATAGGCATATTTGGCAAAACAACGAATTCCATTTCCACACATCTGAGGTTCGCTGCCGTCAAAATTAAATATTCTCATCCTTAAATCAAATTTATCAGAAGGAAGTACCAGTATTAAACCATCAGCTCCAATTCCAAAATGGCGCTGACAAAGTTTTTTTGCTAATTGATTAAAATTAACCCTATCAGGAATTTGCCCGGAATAAAAATCCATTATAATAAAATCATTCCCAATACCATGCATCTTGACAAATTTTGTTTCCATAGATAACTCCCTTTTTAACTTTTTCCACTCTAACTAATTTAATATTCCAAACTAATCACAATCAATCTAACCAGGAAGGTAAAATCTGATTACGAATAATGTCCTTGTAAGTCTCACCTTTTACAATTAATCCATGTCTGCCCTGGTTGACAAGAACAACTGGTGGTCTGGGAATTCCATTATAATTGCTGGCCATAGAATGATGATAAGCTCCGGTAGTAAAGAAAATGATTAAATCTCCACTTTCTGCTTTCGGTAATTCAATATTTTTTATTAAAATATCCCCGGATTCACAGTACTTACCGGCAATCGTAACAGATTCAATAGCTTTTTGATTAAGTCTATTCACTATTAGTGCTTCGTACTTTGCATCATAAAGACTCGGTCGCGGATTGTCAGCCATACCTCCATCAACAATAAGATATTTTTTTAAAGCAGGGATTTCTTTAATTGCTCCAATTCGATAAAGAGTAACACCGGCCTCTGCAACAATCGACCTACCCGGTTCAATTAAAATCTTTGGTAAAGAAACATGATGCTCCCGAGATAGTTCTTTTATTTTTTTAATAATATTGTTAACAAAAACCCGGATTGGAACAGGTTCATCCTCACAGGTATATTTAACTCCTAACCCGCCTCCCAAATTAAGATTATTTGTTTTGACTTTAAATTTCTCCTCAATTCTTTTAATAACCTGGATCATTTCAACTATTGCCTGAAGATGATATTGAACTTCAAGAAGTTGGGAGCCAATATGACAATGTAGTCCTTTATAAATAAGATTTTCTTTTTTTAGAACTATTGGAAATATTCTTTCCAATTCTAAAATTGGAAAACCAAACTTTGAGTCTACCTGACCGGTCCTGATTTTCTCATGGGTGTGTGTATCAACACCTGGAATCACCCGAATCATAATATTTATCTTTTTATTTAACTCTTTGGCAATATCATTAACTAAATTTAATTCATATAAATTGTCAATCATGATAGTGCCGATATTATTATCTAAAGCAAATCTGATTTCATTTTCCGATTTATTGTTACCATGAAAATAGATTCTTTCTGCCGGAAAATTTACAGATAATGCAGTATAAATCTCTCCTCCAGAAGAAGCGTCGATACCTATCTTTTCTTCAGCTAATATCTTACAAAGCGCTTTTACCAAAAATGCTTTACCTGCATAGATAACTTCATAATCAACTTCATTACTTTCAAAAGTTTTGGTATATTCCTGGCAATTTTCTCTAATTATTTTCTCCGAATAAATATAACATGGGGTATTATATTCTCGAGCAATGTCTTCAATACCCACTCCTTCAAACATTAATTTAGCATTCTTATCTAAACCAAAACCTCTTCTTTTAATCATCTCCTGTACAGAAGCACCAGCCATTCAATTCCTCCTTAAATATAAACATATAATTCAAAGTAAATATCGCACCCGCATGGCAGAGTGGCTTTAAGAACCTCTAAAGAGGTTTAACTTTTTAGCTATTTTTAGCTCTTTTCTTGGTCGCCACAACAGATTGCCAGGCGGATAGAAATACGGTATCCTTTAGACATGAGTATGCGTATATCTCACGAAGCGATTTATGCCTATGTGTATGTCTTGCCGAAAGGAACGCTGAAGAAAGAACTGATCAGTGGTTTCAGGCGCAGCCATAAGAGGCGATACCGTAAGCGCGGTGATGCAGTAAAACCAAGGCCGTTAAAAGATATGGTTAGTATTGATGAGCGTCCGCCGGAGGTGGAGGACCGGATAATTCCCGGGCACTGGGAGGGTGATTTGATGATAGGTCGTAATCGGCAATCAGCATTGGGTACCTTAACTGAACGCACAAGCCGTCTTGGTCTTTTGATCAGATTGCGCGGAAAAAGTGCCGAGGAGATCAGAAAGAAATTTGCCCGCAAGCTAAAACGGTTGCCGCAGCATGCGCGGCTATCTCTAACCTATGATCAGGGACGCGAAATGTCCGAACATGCCATTTTGGCTGCAGACACCAAAATTCGGGTTTACTTTGCGCACAAAGGATGTCCTTGGGAGCGAGGGACGAATGAGAATTTCAATGGCCTGGTGAGACAGTTTTTCCCGAAAGGGACTGACTTTAACAAGGTATCGAATTATAAAATCAACAAAGTACAGAATATGCTGAATGGTCGTCCCAGACGGGTGCTAAACTGGGAAACACCTTATGAGGCATTTACCAAAGTTGTTGCGTTAAAAGCTTGAGAGCAAGTAACCTTTTTCTTTATTTATTTTTTAAAGAAATTTTTTCAATAATCTTGTTACTAATTTTCTCTGCATCAAAACCTAAATTTCTGGCTACCTCATTGCCTGGACCACTTTCACCAAATCGGCGGATAAAAATTCCCAGAGAAAGTTGTGGAATAACCTCATACCAACCCTGCCCGGTTGCTGTTTCAATGAAGACTTGAAGTATATTCGCACCACCAAGAACTTTTTCCCGATAGTTTTTATCCTGTTTGGCAAATGCTTCCCGATCCGGAATGGATACAACACGGCAGAAAATATTATTTTTTTCTAATATCTCTTTAACCTGTAATGCAGTTTGAACTTCACTCCCGCTGGCAGAAATGACAACATCTGGTTTATTGTTACTGTCATAAACAATATAGCCACCTTTCTTAAAAACGCTTATATCAAGCATTTGTTTTAACCGTGGCAAATTTTGGCGTGAGAGTATCAAGGCAGTAGGACCTTCTTTTCTTTCCAGAATAACCTGCCATGCTGCTTTTACTTCTTCGCTGTCTGCGGGACGAATAACTTTCAAATTAGGAATAACCCTTAACGATTCTAACTGTTCAATCGGTTGGTGAGTTGGTCCATCTTCTCCTACATAGATTGAATCATGAGTAAATATATAAACAACAGGTAGATTCATCATAGCTGCCAGTCTAATAGTAGGCCTCATGTAATCTGAGAAAATCAAAAAAGTTGAACAATAAGGACGCAATCCCTTATGTAGGGAAATTCCATTACAGATAGCACCCATGGCATGTTCTCTTACTCCAAAGCGAATATTACGGGCATTAAAAGAACCTTTTTGAACCTCCGGAAATTCATTCAGGTAAGTTTTAGTCGATGGAGAAAGATCGGCTGAACCCCCAATTATATAAGATATTTTCTCTGCAATTTTATTTAATATTTTACCTGAGGCACTTCTGGTAGCAATTTTTTCATCAAAATTGACATCGCAAAAATCAAGCTTATCAGGCACTTTTAAGTAAATTCCCTCTTCCCATTCTTTCTTCTTCTCCGGAAATTCCTCTGACCAGCTGACGAAATTTTCTTCCCATTTCTCTCTGCTTTGTCTAAGTTCTGCTTCTTTTTGTTTAAAATAGGTCTTGACTTCATCGCTTATGTAAAAAGGTACATCAATGGGTAAACCAATATTCTTTTTCAACCCCTCTACTTCTTCTTTGCCTAGTGGTGCCCCATGTGCAGTATAGCTATCCTGTTTGGTTGGTGCTCCGTAGCCAATATGGGTTCTAGCCATGATTAGAATTGGCTTATTATTATTCTTTTCCCTGGCTTTCATTAATGCCGCTCTAACTTCGTCAATATCGTGACCGTTTACATTCTCAATAACCTGCCAATTATATGCACGATAGCGATCAGCTACTGATTCGGTAAAAGTTAAATCTGTCCCACTTGCCAATGAAATACGGTTCTGGTCATAAATGACAACTAGTTTTTCCAATCCCCAATGACCTGCCAGAGAAGCTGCCTCCGAGGTAATCCCTTCCATCATACAACCATCACTGGCTAAAACATAGGTATAATGATCAACAATATTGTATTTATCAGTATTAAATTTTTCAGCCATCATTTTTTCAGCTAATGCCATTCCCACACCATTAGCTAATCCCTGTCCCAGTGGACCCGAGGTTACTTCCACCCCAGGGGTATATCCGTATTCAGGATGACCGGGTGTTACTGAACCAATTTGTCTAAAATTCTTAATATCTTCTAATGTAACGTCATAACCTGACAAATGTAAAAGCACATATAAAAAAATAGAACCATGCCCTGCTGAAAGAATAAATCTATCTCGGTTAGGCCAATCCGGTTCTTTGGGATCATATTTCATTATCTCAGCAAACAAAACCGAACCAATTTCTGCACATCCTAATGGTAACCCCGGATGACCTGAATTAGCTTTTTCAATTGCATCAACTGATAAGCCTCTAATAATTTTAGCAACCTGGTTTAACATTTTTATTCCTCCGCTATATTTTTTAGTACTATCAAACTATTTTAGCAAATATTTATTTAATTCTATATTTCTCAAGCCCAAATTCTTTTATTTAAAAAGCATTCTGTTCAGTCCGACTGATAATCTCATCCTGTAATTCCTTACTGAGATTATTGAAATAATCACTATACCCTGCCACCCTTACAATAAGACTCTGATATGCTTCCGGATTCTTTTGGGCATCCTTTAAAGTGTCTGCTTTTACCACATTTAACTGAATATGATGACCATCAAGCTTAAAGTAAGCACGAATCAGCTGAGCAAGACTGTCTAATCCTTTCTTGCCTTCTACCAGTGAGGGGGTAAATTTTTGATTTAACAGAGTCCCGCCTGTCCTGATATGATCCATTTTGGCAGCTGATTTGATAACCGCTGTGGGTCCCTTTCGGTCAGCTCCCTGTACAGGGGAAATGCCTTCTGAGAGAGGTTCTCTTGCCTTTCTGCCATCGGATGTGGCACCAACAACAGAACCGAAATAGATATGACAGGTAGTAGGCAGCATATTAATGCGGTAGAAGCCTCCTTTGGTACTTTTTCTGCCATTGACTTCCTGGTAAAAAGCAGCAAAGACTTGTTGCATGATACTATCGGCATAATCATCGTCATTACCGTATTTGGGTGTTTGGCTAGTTAATAGGTGGTATAGCTTTTTTTCGCCTCTGAAGTTACTTTTTAATACTTCTAATAAAGTATCCATACTTAAATTTTTTTTATCATAGATGTGATATTTAATGGCAGAGAGACTATCAGTTATGGTTCCTATTCCCACACCCTGGATATAATTAGTATTATAACGCGCACCGCCGGCATTGTAATCTTTTGCTTTTTTGATACAATCACTAACGATAATAGAAAGAAAGGGTGAGGGCATAGAAGTAGCATATAACTGTTCAATTAGCTGATTTCCCTTAATTTTAATTTCAATAAAGTGATGAAGCTGTTCTTTAAAGGCAGCTAACAACTGGTCAAAATCAGTAAAGTCTGTGGGATTACCGGTAGACAGTCCGATTATCTTTCCGGTCTGGGGGTCATAACCATTGTTCAAGGTTATTTCCAGCACTTTGACCAGGTTAAAATAGCCGGTTAAAATATAGGCTTCTTTCCCAAAGGCACCTGTCTCTACACAACCGCTGGTCCCTCCTTCACGGGCATCAAGCAAACTTTTGCCTTGTCTTAGCATCTCGGCAATTACCTCATCCGCATTAAAAACAGAGGGCTGTCCCCAACCCTTTCTAATAATCTCACAGGCACGTTTTAAGAAGCGGTCAGGGTTTTTTTTGCTCAGCTGGATGTTGGTGCTTGGCTGCAGTAGGCGCATCTCATCAATTACATCTAAGATGAGATAGGTTACTTCATTTACCGCATCGGAGCCATCGGGTCTTAAGCCACCACTGTTGATATTGGCAAAATCGGTATAGGTTCCGCTTTCTGCCAAAGTAACCCCTACTTTGGGAGGTGCTGGCTGATTATTAAATTTAATCCAGAAACATTCCAGTAATTCTTTTGCCTTGTCACTGTCTAAGATGCCAGATTGAGTATCCTGTAGGTAAAAAGAATATAGGTGTTGATCCAAATGTCCGGGATTAAAGGAGTCCCAGGTGTTCAATTCACTGATGACCCCTATATGAACAAACCAGTACATCTGCAAGGCTTCATGAAAATTCCTGGGAGGGTAAGCCGGTACTTGCCGACAGATTTGGGCAATGTTCTGTAATTCTTTCTTGCGCTTTTCGTCCTGTTCTTCTTTGGCCTTCTCTTCTGCCAGCCTGGCATAACGTTCAGCTAATAATATTATTGCATCACAACAGATAGACATCGCTTTTAGCTGATTGAGCTTTTGATAGGCCTGTTGGTCATTTTGATAATCCAGAAGATTAATCTGCTGTTGGATTTCATCTTTAAAAGAGAGAAAGCCTTTCTGATAGATTTTGCCATCTGCCACAGTATGGCCGGGTGCCCTTTGTTCCATAAATTCAGTAAAGATTCCTGCTTTATAGCAGTCCTTCCAGTTTTCATCCATCAGATTAAAGACTTGATGACGAATGGATCTTTCTCTCCAGAATGGAATCACCAATTCTTTCTGAATCTTCCTGGCTTCCTCACCCACCTTAAAGGAAATCTTTTCTCTATCGTTTATCAAGCTAAAATCATCCAGAGTATGGCAGCATAGTTCAGGATAGGTAGGGGTACCCCCTGGTGAGCTTCCCCTTTCTCCAACAATCAATTCTCCATCATCAATTTCAATCGTCTTGTTTTCTAATAGATGTTTAAAAGACAGGGCTCTTAATATCGGAACCGGTACTTTACCCATATGTTCCTGATAAGCTTCAGTTATTAATTTTGCCCGCTGGATATCAATATAAGGCTGGGTATTCAGACTTACTTTTCGTAATTTTTCAATTCTGGAATTCATTTTTATCCTCCGAGGGTTACCTTTATATTCTTCTTTTGGAATATCAGTCGCAATTTATCGATATGTTCTTCTAAAGGTGGCTGGACATCCTTCATTTTTGCTTCTAAGCCCAGTCTGGAAAATTTTTCCAAACCCATTTTATGAAAAGGTAACAGACTGACCTTGTTTATTTTCAAGGAGTGCACTAATTCAGCTATTTGGCCAATATTATCGAACGAATCGTTAATACCCGGAATAACAGGTACTCTAATTTCTATTTGCTTAGTTTTACGCACTAGTTTTCTTAAATTTTCTAAAATTAACTGGTTTGACACCCCGGTATATTTTTGATGCTTTGTTTCATCTATCAGCTTAATATCATATAACCATAAATCAACCATATTTTCAATGCTTTCAAAGTAAGACCAGGGAACATAACCACAGGTGTCAACAACTGTATGGATACCTGCCTTTCGACAGTAAGATAGCAGCTGGGAAAGAAAATCAAGCTGAAGCATCGGTTCACCTCCGGAAAAAGTAGCTCCTCCTCCGGATTCCTGGTAGAAAATTATATCCTTTTCTATTTCTTTCCATACTTCATCTGTAGTTAATCTTTTACCGATAATCTCTCTGGCTTGTCCAGGACAAATATCAATACAATATCCACAAGCCTGGCATTTTTTCTTATTTGTATAAGGATAAGCATTTTTAATTTCAATGGCTTTATGCGGGCACAATGAAACACATTGGTAGCATTGAATGCATTTTTGAGAATCAAAAATAATTTCAGGCTGTTCCAGCCAGCTTTCCGGATTATGGCACCACCAGCAACGAAGAGGACATCCTTTTAGAAAAACTGTGGTACGGATCCCTGGACCGTCATGGATGGCAAACTTTTTAATATTGAAAATTATTCCTGTATACATGATTTCAATCTAACTGACTAAATAAATTTAAATACTTATGCAGCACATCATCATCTAAAATACCCGTCTGAAAAACAATCTAATTTTACCATTTTGTTATTCATAAGTAAACATCGCATCCGCAAAGAGGGTGGCTTTAAGAACCTCTAGAAAGGTTTAACTTTTTAGCTCTTTTTCTTTTTCGATTTTTATTTAACCTTGCCACCTTCTTAGAAGGTGGTTTTTTATGGTTAAATAAGCCCTGCCGGATAATCTTTTAATTTATTCTATCGAGCAAGATTATTAAAAAAATAACTATTATGTATCGAATACCATTTTTATCCTATTTATGGCTTCTTGTAATTTATCGATTGGTAAAGTATAGGCAATTCTGATATACCCTTCCCCCTGGCTCCCAAAAGCAGAGCCGGGAATAACAACTACCTTTGCTTTGGTTAATAATTCATCATAGAACTGCTCAGAGTTCCTTCCGGTATCTTTAATATTAGCAAAGATATAAAAAGCTCCTTCCGGCTTAACACAGGAAACACCTTTGATTTTGTTTGGTTCCTGTACAAAAAGTTTCTTCTATCATTATATTCAACATTCATTTGTTTTATGACCTTGATGAACATTCACTCATGCAGCAAATTGCAACAGTAGATATTACAGATTTGCTTTCAAATGATCTCAACCTAATTTGTCTTATTGATGATGTTTCCATGTTTCATGTTGTATATTTACATAACAGATATATATCTTGAAAGACATTAAGCAGTGAAATGATCTTTCTTTTTATGTTACCTGGTATACCTGCGATACAAAAATGTTTCTTATTATCATAAATCATAGTCTCGTATGCCTCATCTGCAATGACCATCAGATTATTTTTAATTACTATCTCAGATATTTTCTTGAGATCATCTTCTTCCAGAACTGCTCCAGTAGGATTGTTGGGTGTATTTAAAATCAATAATTTGCTTTTTACAGAAATATTTTTTTCAATATTTTCAGCTTTTAGTTTGAAATCTTCTTTCTCCAAGGTAGGTATAAATACTGGAATGGCACCACTTAGAAAGGCTTGTGTGGGATAACTGGGATAAAAGGGATCCGGTATCAGAATTTCATCCCCTGCATCCAATAAAGTAAGCATGGCAAGTATTAAAGCATGTTGAGCTCCATGGGTAACGATAACCTCTTCTTTGTCAACCTTTATTTTGTTTTCTTTCCAATATTTAAGGGCAATAGCCTCCCGGAGTTCCGGATATCCTGCCACAGGAGTATAGTGGGTAGATTTTTTTTCTATTACCGATTCAAATGCTTTGTTGATAATAGTACTATCTGTATCAAAATCGGGCTCACCAATTCCCAGACTAATAATGTCCTCATATTTACTGGCACGATCAAAAATCTCCCTAATTTTTGGATAAGACATTTGACTAACTCGTCTGGCAATATATTTATTAATATTGATTGCCCCCTTTATTGCAAAAGTGCTTGATTTGTAATAGCCATTATTGTTCTAAAAACAACTGTCTATATTTCTACTTTAAAATTTTCTATTCTGGATATTGCCCCTCTCGAAGATAGGTTAAAAGTTCTGCTCTGTTCAGATCTGCAATACCCAAATCTTCTAGAGTCAAGCCACTTTCCCAATAATTTGTCTTAGTCATCACAGAAGCAAGTGTAATCATGGACTCAATGATGGGTACCTTGATATTAAACTTCTTTGCCAACTCATAATAAAGATGGCAACCTATGGGAACATCTTCGGTAATATAGCGATTGTAGATAGTAAATGGACCGGTTCCCAAAGCCAGTTTGTATTGTTCATTGAAGGGAACTACGTAGTTGGGGCCCATATGTTCTGAACCAAGTATATTTGAGCGAGAAAAAAATTCTTCATCTTCAAAATGTTGAATCCCCACTCCAATCGCTTCGGCAATTTGACAAACTTCTTTATACATCATTTTTTGCACTTCTGAAATAGAAGGACAATAAACATGTGAATAAATCGAAAATTCATATTTATCATAACCATAAATCAAGCCCCAGTTTTCCATGGTTCCTACTCCGAGAATGGTCCCAGGAACATGAAGGACCGGATTCACATTACTAAAGGCAATATCAACTACTGTATCCCCTTCTACAGGATGGACAACAGAGTCTAAAGAAGGTATATATTTTTTTGATTCGAAAAAAGATTTTTGGTCTGTTAGAGGCATTGACGATCCCCTTAACGAAATAGCCCAATAATTTATGCTAACCTCAGGTATTTGCTGACCGCCAAAACTCCTGATTCTGATGCCATAGGGTTGGCTGCTCCATTCACCAATAATAACTTTTTTATCACAACCCGTTTCTCTCATCATCTTTTTCATAATCAGGGAACCAAAATTAGCAGTTGTGAAATGAATAACCATGCCATCTTCTAAATTCGGAATTAATTTTTCAAGGAAGGCCTTATTACCAACAGCAGGAAAACTCATTATTATTATTCCTGCATCTCTCACAGCTTCTTTAATATCATCTGTAACAACACTTAATTTTGTCAATCCTTCTCTTTTAAAACCATATAAACTCTGCTGTAAGCCAGTTAAACGGATTTGCTTTTTATCTTTGATGCAACCCAAACCATCAAAAAATTCCGGAAGTTCATAGAGACGGACTTCTTTTCCCTGATGAGCAGCGCAGGCAGCATGACCACGAGCAGTTGCACCTCCCCCCAGAATGACAATTGGTTTGTCTTCCAAATAACTCATGTCAACCATTTCTAGATCTCCTTTTTAGATACAAATATAGAATCTTAAATTCTTAATTTTTAAACGTCCTCTAAAACTAATCTGGGTAGCCATAATGCTAATTCAGGAAAATATGTAACAGCCATCAGAGTCGGTAAATACCCAAAAACAATAAATATCAGAGCCGGCCTTAATGTCTGTGACACTGGTGTTTTAGACATTCGAGCACCAAAATAAAGTGTAGGCGCAGTGGGTGGGGTCACATTTCCCATCCCCAGGTTAACACCGATAATTGCAGCAAAATGAATAGGGCTTACTCCCAGTGATATTGCTACCGGCAAAAGAATCGGGGTACAAAGTAACATAGCACTTACATCATCCATTATCATCCCAATGATAATCATAAAAATATTGAGCATAAACAAAATGATATACTTATTAGTAGAAATAGCACTGAGAAAATTCATAATAATAGTCGGCAAATGTTCCTGTATATAAATACGGCTGAGCATCATAATACAGTACATCATTAACATAACCACACCTGTAGTAGTAGCTGTCTCAATAATAACCTCTAAAAAATTATTCTTGTTTAGTCCTTTGTAAATATAAAATCCTACAGGAACGGAATAAAGCACCGCTACTGCTGCAGCTTCTGTTGGTGTCATGATTCCTCCATAAATACCACCCAGGACAATAACAGGCATAATTAAAGCAGGAGTAGCTTTTCTCCCTCTATTTCCCAACATTTTAAATATTGTTTTAGTATCCATCGGTTCGCTTACATGTACATCACTATTATTTCGAAGCAAAATAAGATTAATTATACTCAAAAGGGCTGTTAACATTAGTCCCGGCCCAACGGTGGCAAGAAAACATGCCAGAACCGATTGCTGTCCAACCCAGGCATAAAGTATCATCTGTGAACTGGGAGGAATTAAAAGTCCTAAAGGAGCTGCACAGGATACCAATGCTGTTGCATGTCCCATAGGATAACCATTTTCTCGTAATCTCGGAAACATAATGGAGCCAATACATGAGATAGTAGCTGCACAGCTTCCTGAAATAGACCCGAATACCGCACTGGAAACTACTGCTACAACTCCAAGGCCTCCCTTGATTCTTCCAACAAAAACATCAACTAAATTGACCAGAGAGTTACCGATTCCGCCTTTATCCATCATCCCGCCAACCATAATAAAAAGTGGTATTGCTAGAAGTACAACAGAGCTCATCTGACTATAACTATAGGGAAGTAAAAAACTTGGGTCATACCCCTGAGCAATAACCATAAAGGTTGTGGATAACATAAAACAAAAGGGAACTGGAAGACCGAGAAGCAAAGTAACAATAATGAGCAATAAAGCTATAACAACAGTCATATCTTGTACCCCCTTTTGTTTTTTTCCAGCATATAAAAATAAATGGCCATGGTTAGCTCCTCCTCATTTCAATAAATCCAAAAAGGTCTTCCAGGAAATAAATCACCGAATAGATTGACATCAGAAAATAGCCCACAAAAATTGAAAACTGGGACACAACAATCGGAATCCTCAAGCCTGTAGTCCGAGGCATATATCTAAGACAATGTCTTATCATATCTATCGACCAATAAGCAAAGAGAATGCAAAGAGCGGATACAGTTAACCTTACAATAACACTGAGAAAAGCCTGACTTTTTTTACTCATCATTTGTGGCAATATATCGGCCTTTACATGACTTTTTTCATATACTCCGTACGAACTTCCCATAAAATAAAGCCAAAACGCAGCTATAATTACAATTTCTTCGATGCCATACAGATCAGATCTAAAAACATATCTTAAAACTACCACTGCGCACATAATAAGTACCACAAAGATGCTGGAAGCAATCATAAGCCATTTTTGTATGCTGACTAATAATTTCCATATTAATGATTTCTTTATTGTTTCAATTGTATTCATTGTTACCCTCTCTCTACTTAATATAAAAAAATAAGGCAGGAATAAATCCTGCCTTATTTTTGTAAATTATAGGGATTCTTTTACCTTATCCAGAACATCCTTACCAAATTTGTCTTCAAGTTTTGGCCAGGTTGTATTTCTTATATGTTCAGCTAATGCTTCTCTTTCTTCAGGTGTAAATTCTAATATTTCAATACCGTAATCAGTCATCAGTTTCGTATTTTCTTTATCAATAGCCTGCCAATCCTTAAAACTTAAATCAGCTTCAATATCTACTGCATCCTGGATAATTTTTTGTTCATCAGCACTGAGTGAATCCCAGAGTTCCTGGTTAATCAAAAATGCTGTCTGGTCAAAAAGACAATTATAAGGGATATAATAATTTATAACGTCTTTAAAAACCTGGTAATTAATCTCAGATGAACCGCCTATCCAACCATCGCATACTCCTGTCTGAATAGCACTGTAAGTATCAGCATAAGGGATGGAAGTTGTTCTATAACCCATATCCTGGGCAGTTTCTCTATAAACAGTCAGAGGAGCAATACGAATCAATGTGTCCTTATCGGCTTTTGGGTCAGCATAATTTTCCGGTTTTTTGGCAGAACCAATCCCAATAAATCCTTCGCCATTAATCCTCAAAAGCTTGATTCCTAAATTTGAAATTGCTTCATCGATAACACTATAAACGTAAGAACCAGGAGATAGCTGGTCTCTCATATCATCATAATTATCGGCAAGGAAGGGAAGTGAACCAATTTCTAGCATAACATCATATTCACTGGGTATGAATATTAACCCCATTTCAATTGTACCTCTCTGTATTTCCTGGAAAACTTGTGTATAGTCACCCAGCTGGTTCATAGGAAATACATCTATCTTGATTTTGCCTTCCGTAGCTTCTTCTACCTTTTCGGCAATTCTGTAAAGTCCCTTGGTAGATCTATATTCTATGGGTGAAATTCCAGCTACCTTTATTACCAGCTCGTCTTGCGACAGTACTGTATTTCCGATGGTTCCAAAAAGTAGGCTTACTATAAACATTCCTAACATAAATAATTTTATTTTTCTCATTTTAAATCTCCTTTTTTTATTTATCGTTTTAAAAAGCGAAATACTATATTTATAATTATCACCCCCTATCTACTTCCAACTATTTTTTTCTTTGTTGCTTTTTGTTTACTCAAAACTCTAATAGAAAGCTGCTATATCTCTTGCAGCATCGTTGATTGGATTGTTTATTCCGGGCAAAGTAAATTGATTAACCCCCCGGCGAGAACTTTGGTAATAGTAGTAGCATCTTCTAAATCTACATATTCTTCCGGAGAATGAACATGGTCTCCGTCAGCTCCGATTATTACTGTAGGAAGGTTTGCTCTATTCTTATCTCCTAAATAATTAAAGTCACCAATACTCATAAAACTACTCAAAACAGGTTTTTGGCCTGTCAATTCCTTAAATGATTTTTCAAATTCCTTAACCAATATATGGTCTTTTGAGGTAATATACGATCCATATCCTTTAACTTCCGGATAAGGAGCATCCCTGAATCCAATTTCTACTTTTGATTTTATATCTAATTTTTCTATTATTTCTTCTGCATCTCTTTTGACTTTTTCTTCTGTTTCGCCTACAACAACATGCCTATCGGCTAATATTCTACATTTATCTGGTACTGAAATAGTTTCTCCACCACCCTCCATCTTCAACACACAAAGTGAACCTTCTCCGAGGAAAGGATGAGAACCTAATTTCATCTTTTCTAATGCTAAAACCACTTTTGACGCATCTACCAACGCATTGACTCCCAAATAGGGCATTGCTCCATGGGCAGACTTACCTTTGACTTTTATCTCATATAGGTAACGCCCTCTAGCCCCGATAAGTAAACAAGGGTTATTAACACCTTCTGGTGCAAAAGCAGCGGCTGGTTCAGTTACGATGGCCATATCGCAGGAATCTGTTATGCCATCTCTCATTAAAGCATCTGTACCTAAACCATATGGTCCCTCTTCATCAACTACAGCAGTAAACAAGACCTTTCCCTTTAATTTATTTTCAATTCTTTTTAATAGTTCTATCGCTATCATGGCAGCAGCTAACCCTGATTTCATGTCCAGCGCGCCCTGTCCATATAATTTATTCCCTTCAACCTGTGCGCCAAAAGGGTCTCTCTTCCAGCCACTACAAATCTTTACTGTATCCATATGTGCATTCAGGAGAATTGTAGGTCCGTCATTGCTTCCTACTTCTGCAATTACATTATTCCCTTCAAACTTAGTCATTTTTTGTTCTGAAACTTTATGCAACCAGGGTTCCAGATGAAGTTTTTCCAGATAACTGTTCACAAATTCAGTAATTTCCTCTTCTTCAAACCAAGGACTTGGTATTTTTACCAGATCACCAATAAGTTTTTCCACTTTCCCCCGGTTTATTTCTTCTATTAACGATTTATACTGATTTAATTTACTCATAACACCTCTCTTCCATCATTTAGATATCCTCCTCTAACTAATATTGACTAATTAATGATAATTCCTTTTTCTCTATATCTGTATTTAATAAAATTCAAACTATTTATTTTTTACAATTTCAACCTGATTCATTGCATCTATTTCGCCTAATCTAACCTTTACAAGCTCACGATGGGAAGTTGGAACATTTTTCCCTACATAATCTGCCCGTATAGGAAGCTCACGATGACCACGATCGATCAATACAACCAATTGAATACATTTTGGTCTACCCATATCAACAATGGCATCCATCGCTGCCCTAATCGTTCTCCCGGTATAGAGAACATCATCAACTAATAAAATCTTTTTATCTACAATCTGAAAGGGTATTTCTGTCTTCATGACAATAGCGTTGGGTTGTTTTTCTTTTAGATCATCCCTGTATAATGTAATGTCCAGGACACCTACGGGAATATTAGTTTTTTCTATTCTATAAATATGTTCAGAAATTCGTCTTGCCAAATACTCCCCTCTTGTCTTAATACCAATAATCCCTAAATCTTGTACACCTTTATTTTTTTCAATTATCTCATGAGAAATCCTTAACAGGGTTCTATCAATATCTCTTTTGTTCATAATGATAGATGTGTGTGAATATTCCAATGTAATACTCCTCTTCCCAGACCACCTAATTAGTACCTTAAAAAATTAATTAAATCAATCAGTAAATATCGCACCCACATAGCGGGTGGCTTTAAGAAGTTCTAAAAGACGTTAAACTTTTTAGCTCTTTTTCTTTCGATTTTTTATTTAACCTTTAGCTATAATAATTCTAAGCAATCGTACTTCCAACTTTGGACTTCAGGTGAAAAATTGTCATCTAGCTACCCTTAATCTTTTTATGTACAACCCATTTATTTAACCATTACCACCTTCTTAGAAGGTGTTTTTATGGTTAAATAAATCTATATTCCCTACTACACTCTGGCAATCGCTTCTTCAATAACATCCAGTGCTTCTTCTAATTGCTCATCAGTTATAACTAAAGTTACCAAAATTCTTAAAAGATTTTTATTAATTCCGGCACTCGGTACGAAAACTCCATTTTGAACACAATATTGTACGATTTTCCCGGTCTCTTCGGTTGCGGGTTCTTTAGTTTCTCTATCTCTTACTAATTCTATCGCCGTCATGGCACCAATACCGCGAACATCGCCTATTAGTGGAAATTTTTCTTTCATTGCCAGGAATCTTTTCTTTAGCCTGTCTCCAATCATAATAGCTCTTTCCAACAAATTTTCCTTTTCAATGATGTTGATTACTTCTATTGCAGCCTGACAGGCTAGAGGATTTCCGACATAAGTTCCCCCAATACTTCCACCGGGTAAACTGTCTGTTATTTCTTTGCGGGCAATCACCGCCGAAAGAGGTAATCCTGAAGCCAGTGATTTAGCCAGACAGGTCATATCCGGCTCAATATTCCAATTTTCAATAGCAAAAAATTTTCCAGTTCTTCCAATTCCACTTTGGATCTCATCAGTTATCATCATTATGCCATATTTACTGCATAACTCCCTTATGTGTTCTAAAAAACCATCTACTGGAACGTTAAATCCACCTTCTCCCTGTATCGGCTCTATAACCACCGCAGCAATCGTTTCAGGATTAACCATATTAGTCATAATTCTTTCGAAATTTTTAATTTCAATAGAGGGATGGTAAGGTGTAGGAAATGGTAATCGATAAACTTCCGGAGCAAAAGGTCCAAATTTATACTTGTAAGGCATTGCCTTATGGGTCATAGACATAGTTAACAATGTCCTTCCATGAAAGGAATTTTCAAACACAATAACCCCAGGCCTCCCGGTAAAAGCCCTTGCAATCTTCACAGCATTTTCAATTGCTTCAGCACCACAATTAAACAAAGCAACATTTTTAGGGCTATTACCCGGTGCTAATTGTGCTAATTTTTCAGACAATGTCACAAAAGAATCGTAAGGAATTGCAGTAAAATCGGTATGGGTAAATTTTTCTACCTGTTTCTTAACAGCAGAAACTACAGAGGGATGAGAATGACCTACTGCTAAGCACCCCCATCCTCCGGTTAAATCAATATAACGATTTCCATCAACATCTGTAACCAGGGCTCCTTCTCCATAATCGATATACCCTGGAGAAAGGGAGCCTCCCATCGGTTTAGCAACATACTTTTCCCTTTTTTTGGCAATTTCTTGTGATTTTGGTCCCGGGACTTCAGTTTTTAGAGAGATAAATTTTCTCATGACTGTCATCTCCTTTACTTAAATTTTTTTAATTTATCCTTTATGAAAAGATTAAAAATGATAACAAATCAATTAATTGCCTAATGTGGCTACCATTACAGCCTTGATGGTATGTAAACGGTTCTCTGCTTCATCAAATACAACTGAATGTTTGCTTTTGAATACTTCATCGGTCACTTCCATTGATTTTAAACTGTATTTTTTAAAAACTTCCTGACCTACCAAAGTATTGGTATCATGAAAAGAAGGCAAACAATGCATAAAAATCACATCAGCGTTATGAGTATATTGGAGCATATTCATATTGACTTGATAATCTCTTAATAGTCTTATTCGTTCTTCCATTTGGTCTTCTTCTCCCATAGAAACCCAAACATCAGTATAAATTGCATCTGCTCCCCTGACACCCTCTTTCACATCATCGGTTATTTTAATTATGGCACCAGGATCATTGGCTATTTTTTTAGCTTCTTCCACCAATGTTTTTTGGGGATACAACGATTTAGGTGATACAATTCTAAATTTCATACCTATAACAGAGGAAGCAAGCAATAAAGAATTTGCCATATTATTTCTGCCATCACCTACATAGACTAAAGTTACCTCCTCCAAAGGCTTTTTTACCTTTTCCCGGATAGTCATTAAATCTGCCAAAACCTGAGTAGGGTGGTAAAGATCGGTTAATCCATTCCAAACTACAGCACCGGAATGCCTGGCTAGCATCTCTACCGATTCCTGCTTAAATCCTCGAAACTCTATTCCATCATAATAGCGACCCAATACCTTGGCAGTATCTTCTATGGATTCCTTTTTACCCATTTGAGAACCCGTTGGTCCAAGATAAGTGATGTTAGCCCCTTGATCAAAAGCCGCAACTTCAAAGGCACATCTGGTCCTGGTAGATGATTTTTCAAATATTAAGGCTATATTTTTCCCTTTTAATTTTTGCTGTTCCGTCCCTGTATATTTTGCCTTTTTTAGATTAATTGCCAAATCCAGCAAAAAATTAATTTCTTGTTTTGTAAAATCTTTTAAGGAAATTAAATTACGATTTCTTAAATTAACAGGCATCTGTTCGCTCCCTCCATTTGTTATGGTAAAAATAGGAAAATAATTATTTATTTTTAAGTATCTTATATCCTAATCGCTTGGAAATCTCCATTGCTTTCTTTTTAGAGATAGAAATCATCTTTTTCTTTTTCTCCGGACTCATACGAAATGCAGGAACCGAAATACTAATAGCAGCAATAACTTTCTCGTGTAAATCATAAATAGGAACCGCTACACAATGAACTTCTTCTACCTGTTCCCCATTATCAAGAGCATATCCGGACTCTCTTATCTTCATTAACTCAATTTCTAAGAGTTCAGGGTTTGTAATAGTGTTTTGATTGTACCTGGTTAATTTTTTCTCTTTTATGTATTTAGAGCGAATTGATTTTGGTTGAAAAGCCATGAGCACTTTACCAATAGCAGTACAATGAAAAAGTGCCCTTCTTCCTGGATGCAATATAGCTTTGACAATTCGGGTTGACTCTACTTTATCCAAATAGACAACCTCACCCTGATCCAGGACACCAAGGTTCACCGTTTCATCAAACTGTTCAGCAATTTGTTTTAAAAAAGGGGTAGCTTCATTAAATAAATTAAGTTGATGAAGTTTAGCCATTCCTAGTTCAACTACCTTTAAACCCAGGCTATATTCCTGAGTGTAGGGAATTTGTTCTACAAAGCCCCAGTACTTTAAAGTATCAATCATGCGATGAACAGTACTGGGGAATATGCCTAGTTGTTGACTCAATTGAGTAATGCTGATTGGTGAAGAGCGATGCAATAATACCTCTAAAATCGATAATGCCCTTGCTAGTGCTTTAACCGGATAATTAGGTTCTGCATTCATTTCAATTCCTTAAAAAAATAGAATTGATTTATTAAAAAATATAATTGGTTTCTATTTATATATTATAATAAAAAAATATCAATAAAAAACTATTTTATGTTTAGTATAAGGCTAATCGTTAAAATAAATGCACGAAAATACCGCTTCTAAGTTTTGGTTCAACCCAGGTAGACTTGGGCGGCATTATTCTCTTATTATCGGAAACAGCCATCAAGTCGTCTACTGAAGTAGGATAAAGGGTAAAAGCGAGTTTAGCCCCCTGTTGTATTTTTTTATTTATCTGTAACAAGGCATCTTTGCCTCCGATAAATTCTACCTTATTACTTTTCTGAGAATCTTTAATACCCAATAAGGGACCCAAAACCTGATCCTGTAATAAGAATACATCTAAATTATTGATAATGGGTTGATTTATTTTAGTATTATTTTCTTTAACATAAAACCTATACCACTGGCCAGTTAAGTTCATGCCAATTTCATGTTTCTCAGAAGGTAGAAAGGGTTGATTTGGGGTCAATCTTTCTATTTCGAATGTTTTTCTCATTTTAGATAAAAAACAATCCGCTGACAATCTATTTAAATCTTTCAACAAACGATGGTATCCCAATATCCGGATTTGATTATGCGGAATTAATACTGCCGGAAAATATGCATATTCATCATCCTGTTTCTTTGAATTTTTTTGTTCTTGCCTTTTAATCTTCATTACTTCTGCAGCAGCTGCAACTCTATGATGCCCATCAGCGATATAAAGACTCCGTACATCTTGAAAAGCACTGCTTAGAGAAAAAATAATGTCTTCTCGGTTAATCTTCCAACAGCTATTTCTTATCCCGTCTTCAGAAATAAAATCGTATATAATATTCTTTTTTATCATTTCTTGATAGATCAGCTCTTCTATAAGAGAATTACTTTTAAAAATAATTAATGGACAGCCAGTATGTGCTCTGGTTGTATAAATATGTTCTACTCTCTCCTGCCAGGTGTTTAATCTAATTTTTTCATGTTTTTTAATAAGACCTTTTTGATAATCATCTACTGATAAATTAACAACAATGCCAGTACGTTGATAAGATCCATTGCTTTGTTGATAAATATAAAAACATCTTTCCGAATCTACTGCCATTATTTTTAGATCTATTAGTTCTCTTAGATTTCTCGCTGCTCTCAAGGCTAATTCATGATAAGCAATATTTTTATCAGCCGAAACTGTTGCCTCCGGTTTAATAACTTTAAGAAAAGAATTTGGATTTCTCTTGATAAGCTCTGCAGCTTTAGTTCTACTTATTACATCATAAGGTGGAGAGTTAACAGCAGAAATTAATTCAGGCGCTGGCCTTAATGCTTTAAATGGTTTAATTTCTGCCATCCGCTACCCCCCTGGATTCTTTTTTGTTACGGTATTCCTCAATCAATTGAAGAATCTGTTGGCCAATACGGGATTGTGCTTCCTCGGTAGCTGCACCGATATGGGGAGTAACAGAAATTCTTTCATGTTGAACTAATTTAATATTATCACATGGTTCATGGCAATACACATCAATGCCTGCTCCGGCTATTTCGCCCTTATTCAATGCTTCTATAAGTGCATTCTCATCAACCAGATTACCTCTAGCGGTATTAATCAAAAATCCACTTTTCTTCATTTTTTTAAATTCCGATTCACCAATCAAAAATTTACCATCCTGATTAGAGGGAATGTGCAAAGAAACAAAATCAGATTTTCTGAGCACTTCCTCCACAGAAACAAACTCCCATGTTGAGTTAATATTCTTGAAACCCATAATATCTGAATAGATTATTTTCATTCCCAATGCACTGGCTTTGTGTGCCAAATTCTGCCCGATCCTGCCCATTCCAATTATTCCCAAAGTTTTGCCAGACAATTCAATGCCCTGACACTGTTTTTTGTTCCATTTTTCTTCTCGCATAGCTAGGTTAGCAAAAACTACTTTTCGAGCCAAAGCTAGCATGTGAGCAAGGGCAAGTTCCGCTACTGCCGAACTACTTGCCTCCGGAGTATTTTCAACCATAATTCCTTTTGATTGGGCATAATCTAGCTCTATATTGTCCATGCCAACACCTGCCCTAATGATTAAGTTTAGTACTCCGGTCTGGGCTGCTGCATCAATAACTTCTTTAGTTACTTTTGTTGCTGACCTAACAATAAGAATCTCGTTCTCTTTTACTTCCTTTAATAGCGTATCCGGTGTATTGGAATGATCTCTAACTATCATTTTTCTTTTTTTTAATTCCTCAATCAAAAACTGATCAACCTTATCTTTTATAAGTACACTAATCATTACTTTACCCCTCCTGTTCCATGATTTCATCAATAGTTGTTAATAATTCTTCTACTTCTTGAACGGTCATATCTCCCATATGAGCAATGCGAAATGTTTTATCTTTCAATTTGCCATAACCGCCTGAGATCATAAAGCCCTTTTCAGCAAGCCTCTGATTCAATTTTTTAAAGTTGAAACCATTGGTGTTTTTAACACAAGTAACTGTATTAGAAGCAAATTTTTCCTCTGCAAATAGTGAAAAATTATCCTTAGCCCATTCTCGAACTTTATCAGCCATTATTTGATGACGCTGGAATCTATTTTCTAATCCTTCTTCTAGAATTAGATCCAACTGGTAATCAAGAGCAAACATATGAGAAAGAGAAGGAGTAGATGGATATTGATAATCTTTTTTTACCAGATATTCATATAACCTTAATAAATCAAAATAAACACCCCTATGCTTGACTTCTTTAGCGGCTAGCAATGCTTTTTCTGAAATAGAGCACAAGGAAATTCCCGGAGGCAAACCAAGGCATTTTTGGCTGGAGGTGATACATATATCAATTCCCAGTTCATCCACCGGAATCTTAATGCCACCTAACGAACTTACTGTATCAACACAAAAAATAACATCCGGATACTTCTGGACAACCTTGGCAATTTCTTCAATAGGATTCATTACACCGGTAGATGTTTCATTATGGGTAATGGTAATCAAATCATAGTTACCGCTTTTTAAAGCCTGTTCAACCATTTCACTTGTGATAGCCTGGCCATATTCGACGTTAAAACGATCTGCATTTACCTGATTGGCTACTGCCATCTCATACCATCTTTCCCCAAAAGCTCCACAGGTAAAGATAGCTGCCCGCTGACGGGTACAAGAACGAACAGCACCCTCCATTAAACCACTCCCCGAAGAAGTGGACAAAAGTATTTCGTTATGGGTATACATCAATTTTTGTAACTTTTGGCTGATTCCCCGTTGCAAATCTGAGGCTTCTTTGCCTCGATGACTAATTAAAGGATTTGCCATCTTCTCTAAAACTTCACTCTTTACCTCTGTTGGTCCGGGTATAAATAACTTCTTTCGCATTTTCCACCATCCTTATATATTTATAGATAACAAAAATCCCCAGCAGTTATTAAATAACTACTGGGGACGAATAAAACTTTCGTGGTACCACCCCAATTCAGCTTATATTTACCTTCATCAAATGGCATTATAAATAAAGCAATGAATTTGAGCCCTTATTTTAATTAACGCTAATTGCGTTTTGGGATAATCAGGTTTTCTTTTCTCCCAAAAATTATTCAGATGGATTTCTGTCAATTCCCTGCTGATTTTTCACCAATTTTCAGCTCT
>JAGYIZ010000023.1 GCA_018402425.1 Candidatus Atribacteria bacterium
TATTACCTATTCCTCAAAAAGGTCAGCTTGTTTCCGGACTGGACAGAGCAGGCCAGAAGGTGGCTGATGTAAAAGTAATTAAGGTATTAAAAAATAAAAATAAAACAAATGTAGTCAGCATTCTTGTTCCGAAGGATTTAGCAATGGTCATTCGGAATATCAGGGTGGAGGAGATTGTAAATGGATGACAATACTATTATTTGTCGTTGTGAAGATGTTACCTGGGGAGAAATAAGAAAACAGCTGGATAAAGGTTATACAACATTGGATGAAATCAAGCGTATTACTAGAGCCGGGATGGGGCCCTGTCAAGGGAAGACCTGCCAAAGAATCCTGTTACGTGCCATTGCCAGATACCTTAATAAAAAAGTAGAAGATATACCAATTTCTACTTTCCGTCCTCCTGCTAAACCTATTCCATTAGGAACACTGGCAGGTGAAAAGGATGATTAAGAATGCGGATGTTGTAATTATCGGTGGCGGCGTGCAGGGGAATAGTATTGCATATAACTTGGCAAAAAGAGGTCAGAAGAATATTGTAATATTGGAGAGAAATACCTGTGCCAGCGGTTCGTCCGGGAGATGTGCTGCAGGTGTTCGTCAGCAATTTGGTACCGAGATGAATTGTATTCTGGCCAGAGAAAGTGTTAGGATATTAGAACAGTTAAGTGAAGAATTGGATTATGATATTGAGTTGAATCAAAAAGGGTATCTTATTTTAGCTTATACAGAAAAAGAACTGGCACAATTTAAAAAAAATGTCCAATTACAGCAAAGTTTGGGTATTGCATCAAAATTAATTACCCCGGAAGAGGCAAAAGAAATAGTTCCTCTGATAAATATAAAAGATGTTTTGGCAGCAACTTATTGCCCCACAGACGGTAATGCTAATCCACTTTTGACTACTTTTGCTTATGCTGAAGCTGCCCGGAGGCTTGGTGTAAAATTATATCGATTCACTGAAGCACAAAAGATTGAATCAGAGCATAATCAAGTTACAGCTGTTTTAACTAACCAGGGCCGCATATCGACAAATACAGTAGTAAATGCAGCCGGAGAATATGCTAAAGAAGTTGGAGAAATTGCCGGAGTTGAGATACCGGTATATTCACAAAGACATCAAATATTGGTTACTGAGCCGATAGAACCATTATGGGACCCTATGCTAATGTCTTTTTCAAGAAATTTTTATTTTCAACAACTTCCTAATGGAACTATTGTCGGTGGCTATGGGGATCCTAAAAATGAAATAATAGGGCATAATCTCAGGGCAACCTGGCAATTCAGCAAAGTAATGGCAAAAAAAATGATACAATTAGTACCTGCATTAAAAAACGTTCATATGGTTCGGCAATGGGCAGGTTCTTATATAATGAGTCCTGATTCTCAACCTATTTTGGGAGAGCATCCTCAATTAAATGGTTATTATATGTCGGTTGGTTTTAGTGGTCATGGCTATATGCTTGCTCCTGTGTCCGGGAAAATGCTGGCACAATGCATTTTGGAGCAAGAAATAGAATTACCCATTGAAAAGCTGGATATAGGGCGATTTGAGAGAGGCGAGCTGATTTTAGAGCCATCGGTAGTTTAGTTTTATTGCTTGATCCTGTTATTGTAATTAGGAATACTGTAAACTGAATAAACTGAATATCTGATGAATTATAAGGGGGGGGGATATTTATAGAGTAGAATGAATTAATAATAAAATGTTAATTTTATGAATAATTTTAAGGAGGAGAACATGAAACGAATTAAGAACATTTTTATTTTACTGGTTATTGTTACTTTATGCCTTTCAGTCAATGCATTAGCTCAGAAAGATCCTGTAGTAATCGGTTTACAGGGTCCATTAACCGGGTCAGCAGCAGTTGAAGGAGAAATGGCAAAACAATGTGTGGAAACAGCTGCCCTTATGGTTAATGAAAAAGGTGGAATTTTAGACGGAAGAATGATCGAGATTGAATTAGTGGATGATGCTGCCCAACCGAAATCTGGTGCTCTTGCGGCAATGAAACTGGTATCCATGAAAGAAGTAGTAGCTGCGATTGCTACCTATGGTTCATCGGTAACACAACCTGCTTCGGATATTTACGAAAAGTTTAACAAAGTCAATATTGCTTATGGTGCGACAGTTACAGAATTATCCGAAAGAGGTTTAGATTATTTCTTCCGTACCTGTGGCAGAACTGATACACAGGGCATGTTTTTTGCTGAAGAAGTTGTACCATACTTTGAAGCAGAGAGAGTTGCTATTATGCATGACAATACTTCATTTGCTCTGGGTTTAGCAGAAGAAGCTAAGAAATTCCTTTTAGAAGCCGGTACGGCTGAGTTAGTATATTTTGATGCCATTACTCCCGGTGAATCTGATTACACAGTACCATTAACGAAACTTCGTGAAACAAATCCAGATTTATTCTATTTCACTGGCTATTTTTCAGAGGCAGCTTTGATTATAAGACAGGCCAGAGAAATTGGTATTGATGCTGTTTTTGTCGGAGGAGATGCCGCTATTAATGAAGATTTTATTAGGATTGCTGGATTAGAATATGCCTCCGGCTGTTATATGACCCAGGAAGCATTAATAGAATATTTTACCAATCCGGAAGCCATGGAATTTAAAGAAAAATACCAGGAAGCTTATGGTTCATTACCATCTAGCCCCTGGTCTGTTTATGCCGGGGATGCCTTAATGGTATTGGCAGAAGCAATTGATAAAACAGGTTCAACAGATTCTGATGTTATAGCTGACTATCTAAAGAATGAAATGGAAGAATTCCCAAGCATTACCGGATCTATTGGATTTGATGAAAAAGGAGATCGTGTAGGAACTGGTATAAACCTATATGTTGTCAATGATGATGGAAGTTATTCCATAGTGGAAAGATAAGTAAGAAAATTACTGATTGTTGAGGTAGAGGTTAATGAGTTTAGTTATTGAACAGCTATTAAATGGATTAACAATAGGGTCTTTTTATGCTTTGATTGCCCTGGGATATTCCATGGTATACGGTGTAATGAAATTGATTAATTTTGCTCACGGAGATTTATTTGCACTGGGATCCTATCTTGGATATACTTTGTTGGTTATGGGAACAGCCTATGTAACCTCTATCTTGGGTATATGGGGTGGAATGATTGCGGCTATGTTAGTAGCCGCAATCGGTTCAGGTGTCATGGGTCTTCTTGTTGAGCGAATAGCCTATCGCCCGATATATCCGACAGGACGGTTGCCGGCAGTTGTTTCTGCACTGGGTGTTTCTATTTTTTTACAGAATGCCATAATGGTTGTCTGGGGTGCACGTCCGCAGGCTTATACTTCTGATGTAATTCCGAGTAATATTTTAACTATTGGTGGTTTAAGAATTAATATTTTACAGATAATTATTTTGTTTTTATCATTTTTATTGATGGGAATATTATATTATATTATTCAAAAGACCACATTTGGTGCTGCCATTAGGGCTTGTGCCTTAGATAGGGAAACAGCTGCATTAATGGGGATAAACATTAATTTAATTATCTTTTTTATTTTTGCACTTGGTCCTGCATTAGGGGGGACTGCGGGAGTTATGGTAGGGGTTTATTATCGAAGAATTAGCTTTATCATGGGTTGGAATTATGGGTTAAAGGCATTTACGGCAACTATTTTAGGCGGAATCGGTAATATTCCAGGAGCGATGATTGGGGGATTGATATTGGGAGTCTTGGAAATGCTTGGTTCAACCTATATTTCAACTCCCTATAAAGATGTTTTTGTTTTTCTGGTATTGATACTTGTATTGATTTTCAGACCAAGGGGAATTCTTGGTGAAAAAGTTGCAGAAAAGGTGTAGTGGAAGATGAATATAAATAATAAAACCAGTCAAAGTGCCGGTATTAAGATAACAAATAATTGGTTTGCCATTCTCGTATCCTTGTTATTCCTATTGTTTCCTCTGGTAATTAAAAATAATTATTTCATTGATGTTGCCTTTTTCTTTGGTATTTATACTTTATTGGGATTAAGTCTGAATATTGTTCTGGGAGAAGTCGGTTTATTTGATTTGGGACACATGGGGTTTGCCGCCATCGGTGCCTATACAACAGCAATTTTAAATACCAGTTTTGGTATTCCAATATTTGTTCTGTTACCAATCAGTGCCATTGCAGCAGCTATTTTTGCCTATTTGGTTACCTCACCTATTATACATCTTCGGGGCGATTATTTATGTATTGTTACTATTGGTATGGGTGAAATCGTTCGATTGACACTGATTAATAATCCCTTTGGTATTACCGGTGGCCCGAATGGTGTTTTTGGTATTGATTTCCCATCCATCGGGAATTTGCTGATTATTGACAATTCAGTCAAATTCTATTATTTTATCTGGGTTGCAGTCGGCCTGACTGTATTAGCATTGATTCACTTGCAGGATTCTAGAATTGGCAGAGCCTGGAACTGTATCAGGGAAGACATCATTGCAGCGGAGGCATCCGGAATTGATGTAAGATACTATAAATTACTGGCTTTTGTGTTAGGTGCCGCATTAGCAGGTGTTGCGGGCAGTATTTATGCCAGCAAGCTAATGATTGTCTCCCCGGAAAGTTTTTCCTTTATGGAATCATGTATGTTATTCTGCATTGTCTTGATAGGCGGTATGGGGTCTATCCCCGGTATATTTATTGGTGCTGCTGCAATTTCACTTTTTCCGGAAATATTTCAGACCTTTGCCCAATACCGTATGTTAATCTTTGGTGCAGCATTAGTATTAATGATGATGTTTCGACCCGGTGGGGTCTGGCCAAGAAAGAGAGGCAAATTATCAACTGAATCAATGTTAATAAAAGCAGGAAAGAGCGAGATATAATGAAAAATCAAATTGAAGAAAATGGAAATAAGACTATAAGTAGTATTGATAGAGAAATTGTATTAGAGACAAACAAATTAACCAAGCGGTTTGGTGGGCTTGTTGCTGTTAACCAAATTGATTTAAAGGTATCAAAAGGCAAAATAAGCAGCATTATCGGACCTAATGGCGCCGGGAAGACAACAGTTTTCAATGTTATCACTGGTATTTACCAGCCCGATGACGGGCAATATTTTTTCAAAGGAGAAAAAATATCAAATTTGAAACCACATCAGATACTTTCTAAGGGTATTGCACGAACTTTTCAAAATATCCGCCTATTTAAAGGCATGACCTGTCTTGAAAACGTGATGTCAGGACAACATGCCAGGAGTAAATCGGGTATCTGGCCTTCCATTTTTCGATTACCCTCTCAGACACTTGAGGAGAAAAAGATTCAAGAAATTGCTGAAAGAAGGCTTAAACAGGTAGGGCTGAGTGACCATAAATATGAACTAGCAAAAAATATTGCCTATGGTAGTCAAAGAATGTTAGAGATTGCCAGAGCATTAGCAAGTAATCCGGACTTGTTGATACTTGATGAACCAAGTAGTGGTTTGAATGACAAGGAATCTGAAGATTTGGTTAATTTTCTTAATGAACTAATAAAAGAAGACCTGACTATCTTACTTATCGAACATGACATGAATGTGGTCATGGGAATTTCTGATTGGGTTACTGTTATGGATGAAGGGAAAAAAATTGCTGAAGGGAAGCCTGAGGAAGTTTATAGTAATCCCATTGTTATCGAAGCATACCTGGGGAAAGAAGAAGAGGAGGAAAATTAGTTCCTATGGAGAC
The DNA here is from genome assembly GCA_018402425.1 of Candidatus Atribacteria bacterium. Lineage (GTDB taxonomy): Bacteria > Atribacterota > Phoenicimicrobiia > Phoenicimicrobiales > Stramentimicrobiaceae > Oleincola > Oleincola secundus. The sequence continues at coordinate 5,691 of JAGYIZ010000023.1, forward strand.
TTTATTAAAAATTAGCGACCTCCATATCTATTATGGATCAATACAGGCATTGAAAGGAATTTCCCTGGATGTGAAAAAAAGTGAAATCGTAAGTGTCCTTGGTGCAAATGGAGCAGGGAAAAGTACCCTGCTTAGGGCTATTTCTGGTTTGGTCCCTGTTCATAAAGGTGAAATTTTATTTAGGGAGAAAACTTTAAAGAGAAGAGAATCATACAAGATTGTTATTGATGGTATTTCCCATGTACCTGAAGGAAGGCATGTTTTTGCTACCTTGTCTGTTGAAGAAAACCTGAATTTAGGTGCTTTCAATCGTAGAGGTAATCAGAAACTTGTGTCAGAAAGAAAAGAACGGGCTTATGATTTGTTTCCAATTTTAAAACAGAGAAAAGATCAATTAGCCGGTACACTGTCCGGTGGTGAACAGCAGATGCTGGCTATCGGAAGAGGATTAATGAGTGATCCGGAATTGTTGCTTTTAGATGAACCATCTTTAGGACTTGCTCCATTGCTGGTAAAACAAATTTTTAAAATAATTAAAGAAATCAATGAACGAGGTATTGCCATTCTCCTTGTGGAGCAAAATGCCAGAAAAGCCTTGGCCATATCAAACAGGGCGTATGTATTAGAAACCGGAAATGTAACCATCAGCGGTTCATCTTCAAAGTTAAAGGATGATAAGAAAGTTCAGGAAGCCTATCTGGGCGGAACTGCATTAAAAAAACAAAAAAATCATTTTTTGCTAAAATCAAATATTTAAAAGTAAAATATTTATTAAAACCTTTGTCTTAAAATTTGAAGATTGTAAACAATGCAGTTGAGTCATTGGTTTTATTTATTATATATTTAATTGAAAAAAAAGTTCTTTTTTGTTATATTATATGAAAGTTAATATAGTTAATTTTATTTTTTTTTAGGGATAAACTGTTATGAATCAAAAAAGAAGTGAAGATAAAGAATTAATAAGCATTTTTAATGATGAATTGATTGATTTAAGGGATAACTTAATTAACATGTCACAATTAGTTAGAAGTTCTTTGGGACAGGCAATACAATCACTTATTGATAAAGATAGGCAATTGGCACAGCAGGTTATCGACAATGATGATAAGGTTGATCGAATGGAATTAGATATTGAAGAGCAATGTTTGCAGTTAATTGCCTTAAAACATCCGGTGTCTAAAAAATTAAGAGTAATTACCTGTGCTATGAAAGCAATTTCTGATTTGGAAAGGGTAGGTGACCGAGCAGCTAATATTGCCGGAGCCAGTCAATATTTATCTTCCAAGCCCATGGTAAAACCATTAATAGATATTCCAAGAATGGCCGAAATAACAAAAAACATGCTGCAGGATAGCCTTGATGCTTATCTTAGGGGAGATGTCGATTTGGCAAAAGCTGTTTGGGAAAAAGATAAAATGGTTGACCAATTGAATCAGCAGATATTTCGTGAGTTGCTTACATTTATGTTGGAAGACCCTCATACTATTAGCCGGGCTATACATCTGATTTTCATATCTGATAATTTGGAGAGGATTGGAGATCATGCCGGTAACCTGGCTGAAAGAGTGGTTTATATCGTAGATGGACAAAGAATAAAGGATAAGATAGAACAAAAAAATAAAGGAAATTAAAATATATGTTTGTAATAATTAATGCTATTAATATTTTATTTAGAATATATAGCTATGTAATTCTTGCCAGGATATTTATATCATGGCTACCGGTTGACCGTACAAATCCTATTATAAGATTAATTTATCAGATTACTGAGCCAGTATTGGCTCCTTTTAGAATTATTCTACCTTTAGGGGGAATGGGAATTGATTTGTCTCCCATTATTGTGTTTTTTCTGCTTAATTTATTAAGAACATCCCTTATAAGGTTAATTGTTAGTTTAGTTTATTAATATACTGGGTACTGGAAAGATTATTTATAAAAGCGCTAAAAAGGCAGCCCATAGAAGGAGGGCGATTAATGAAAATTACCCCAATGGATATCGAGCAACAACAATTTAGTAGATCATTTAGAGGATATAATGAAGAAGAAGTTGATAACTTTTTGGATAGTATTGCCAAAGATTATGAAGAAGTTCTAAATGAAAATATCAAACTTAAAGAAGAAATTGAAAGGCTTCAATCAAGGATGGAAGAATATTCCAAAATGGATGAAACACTTAGAAGTGCACTGGTAAATGCTCAACAAAGTGCTTCAAATATTAAGGAAAACGTACAAAAAGAAGCCCAGGTTATGATAGAAAATGCTAAAATCGAGGCTGAGAGAATAAAGCAACAAGCAAAACAGGAAATTTATGATATAAATAATGAGATTGAAGCACTTAAAAAAAGAAAGTATCTTCTTTTGGAAAAATTGAAAAATACATTAAAGCTCCATATCCGGATGCTTGATGAGGAAACATTAGAAAAACCTGAAGAAGAGTTTAAAGACATTCAGGATAAAGCGATAGAAGATATAAAAATGAAAATTTACTCAAATGATGAAAAAAGTACTCAGGAAGAAGATATTCGGAACATGCAGAGCAATAATCAGGATAACAAGAATATTTAGAGTTAAACAGGCACCATATCTTACCATTGACTCTTTTCAAAAAGAATGATACTATTTTTTATCGAAATGTTATAATTGCTTAAAAAAAGGATAAGAGGAAGAGTAGGTAAATACTTAATTACTGAAAATCACCTCTTAAAATTTTGGCTGAACAAAAAGTAAGTCAAAACGGTTGTTCCGATATAGCTGAAGATGAAAGAATGTTTTTTCTTTCATAGAGGTTATTATCGTGTTTAAAATTAACAAAACGATAATAACAAATGAAGGTGGTACCGCAGGAAGCATATACCTCTTGCCCTTTAACAGGCAAGGGGTTTTTTATTTTATTATTTTTTTATTTTTACAATTACAAGACAAGAGGAGAGTACAATATGGACTTTAAAGCAACCCTTAATTTACCAAAAACCGAATTTTCCATGAAAGCAAATTTACCCAAAGAAGAACCCAAAATGCTTGAATTCTGGCAGAATATGAAATTAGACAAAAGGTTATTAGAGAAATACCGGGATAGGGAGAAATTTATCCTGCATGACGGACCACCTTATGCCAATGGCAATATTCATATAGGAACTGCATTTAACAAAATATTGAAAGATATTATTCCCAAATACAAATGGATGAAGGGTTTTAATTCTTATTATGTACCGGGCTGGGATACCCATGGTATGCCTATTGAACATAAAGTCAGCCGGGATTTGAATGTGACCCTTAATGATATTGATCATGTAAAATTGCGGGAAAAATGCCAGGAATATGCCGAAAAATATATTGATATTCAGAGGGAAGAATTCAAGAGGTTAGGAGTTATTGCCGATTGGGAAAATCCTTATTTGACCTTTCTACCGGAATACGAGGAACGGCAGATAGATGTTTTTGGCAAAATGTATGAGCGTGGCTACATTTATAAAGGTTTAAAAGCAGTATTCTGGTGCCCATCCTGTGAAACGGCATTGGCTGCTGCTGAAATTGAATACAGTGATGAAGAAAGCGATTCTATTTATGTGAAATTTAAGGTTATTGATGATATAAGTTCCATATTCCCTGAAGCAAAGCCGGAAGAAACTTATATAGTTATCTGGACAACAACTCCCTGGACTATACCCGGTAATTTCGCAATTACCCTGCATCCCAATTTTAAATACAGCCTGGTGAAAACTAAACAGGGATACCTGATTATAGCCTCCAAGCTGGTAGAAGAGGTGATGAAAAAAACAGGTATTGATTCATACCAGGTTCTTGCTGAAAAAGAAGGCAGCCTTTTTGAAAATATGAAAGCAAGACACCCCTTACTGGATAGAGATTCTGTTATTATCCTGGGGAGACATGTTACCCTGGATGAAGGAACAGGTTGTGTTCATACCGCTCCCGGACATGGCCAGGAAGACTATGAAATCGGCATGAAGTACAAATTGCCTATTGTATCAGTATTGGACAGCAAGGGCAGGCTGAACGAAGATTCCGGTCCTTTTAACGGATTGGATTACCGGGAAGGTAATAAAAAAGTAATGGAGGCTTTAGATGAAAAAGGGAATCTTTTAGGATCCGGTAAAATAAAGCATTCCTATCCGCATTGCTGGCGTTGCAAAAGTCCGGTTCTTTTCCGGGCTACCGAGCAATGGTTTGTCTCTGTTGACAAATTCAGAGATAAGTCCCTGGAAGCCATCAATCAGGTTCAATGGATTCCCCGCTGGGGAAAAGAGAAAATATATAGTATGGTTGCAGAAAGAACAGACTGGTGTATCTCCAGGCAAAGGGTGTGGGGTGTGCCTATCCCTGCTTTTTACTGTAAAGAATGCGGAGAAATCGTCATTACTCCGGAGACTATCGAGATAGTCAAAAAATTATTTAAGGAAAAGGGTTCCAATGCCTGGTTTGCCATGACGGCAGAAGAAATTTTACCTAATGGTTTTAAATGCCCTCATTGCCAGGGGACTGAGTTTGAGAAGGAGTCGGACATAATGGATGTATGGTTTGATTCCGGTTGCAGCCATGCGGCAGTATTGAAGGGTAGAGAAGATTTGCACTGGCCTTGTGAGTTGTATTTGGAAGGAACAGACCAGCATCGTGGGTGGTTCCAGACCTCTCTTTTAACATCAGTTGCCAGCTTTGATAAAGCCCCCTATAAATCAGTTTTAACTCATGGTTTTATAGTTGATGAAGGAGGTAGAAAGATGTCCAAATCCGTCGGGAATGTTATACCACCCCAGGAAGTAATCGACCAGTATGGTGCAGATATCCTGAGATTATGGGTTGCCTCTTCCGACTACCGAAGAGATGTAAGGATTTCCCGGAAAATAATCAAGCAGCTGGTGGAAATTTACCGAAAGATTAGAAATACCTCTCGTTTTGTTCTGGGAAATCTATATGATTTTGATCCGGAAAAAAATAATGTCCCATACGAACAACTGGAAGATATTGACCGGATTATCTTAAGCCAATTCCAGGATTTAGTTCAGAGAACCAGTGATAATTATGAAAATTATGAATTCCATTCCATGTACCACGATATTCATAATTTCTGTACCCTTAATTTAAGTTCCTTTTACCTGGATATTATCAAAGACCGGCTTTATGTCTTAAATGCCGACTCAGTTCAAAGAAGAGGAGCCCAGACCGTTCTCTACAAAATTGTCAGTGAGTTAACCCGGTTAATAGCCCCTGTGCTGAGCTTTACGGCAGAAGAGATATGGCAAAATTTAAACAAGATAGGGAAAAATGAAGATAGTGTCTTTCTCGCCCCCTGGCCGCAGGTGGATCAGAAAATGGTTCAGAAAGAAATGGAAGAAAAATGGAGCCAACTTCTGGCAGTGAGAAAAGATGTGCTCAAGGCCCTGGAGATTTCCCGGAAAGACGGCCAGATAGGTAATGCCCTGCAGGCCCAGGTATATATTTATGCGGCAGATAAAAAACTTTACGCTTATTTAAGCCAGTTTAAGGAAAAACTGGAAACAATCTTTATTGTTTCCAAAGTTGAACTCCTGAATCAGGATACAGACATTTCCGGGGAAAACGTATTCAAAGGAGAAGAAGTCCCCGAGCTTTCCATTGTAATTAAGAAAGCACCCGGTCAGAAGTGTGAGAGATGCTGGTGTTATTCAGAAACTGTCGGTCAGGATAGTCAACATCCTACATCTGTCATAAATGTGTTACGGTATTGGATGAAAATGGTCAGCAATAATCGGGCAGGAACGGTGACCTTATTTTCTATCAACTGAAAAATTGAAACTTAATTATAAAATTGAGCTATAATGGGATTGGAGATTAAAATGTATTTTGTAATCGGTGTATTTTTGGTAACTTTGCTGGACCAGGTCACCAAGGTTTGGGTGCAGATAAATATGGATTTAATGCAATCCATCCCGGTCATAAAGAATTTTCACCTGACCTATATTCATCAATCCCAACTCTGCCTTTGGCCTGTTGAAATTTCCCAATACTGTATTTGTGGTAATTGGATAATTGTGATTTTGCTGATTGTATTTTATTGCGCAAGAAAATTGCTCAGAAAAATAAACTGGTCTTTTCCTTGATTTTTATCCTGGGCGGCTCCCTGGAAATATGATAGACCGTCTGCGGGTTGGCAGCGTTATTGATTTTCTGGATTTTCGCATATGGCCGATTTTCAACATTGCTGATTCGGCTCTTAATATCGGCCTTTTTTGCTTATTATTCATTTCTTATTTCACAAAGAAGATGAGCTGCCTGAAGAAGACAGGAAGAATAAAGCAATGTTTAAACAAAAGAAATCCTCTATTCAGAAAAAGAAAATATCCGAGTTGATGCTTTCCTGTCTCAAAATCAGATTACCGACCTGTCTAGAAGCAGGATAAAGGAGCTTATTACCTGGGCAATATCGTGGTAAACGGGGAAAGGGTAAAGCCCAGCCATCTTTTAAAGAAAGGAGAAAATAACTATAGACATCCCGGAGCAGACAAATCTGCCCCTGGAACCGGAGAATATCCCTGGATATCTATCATGAAGACGAGCATATGATGGTGATTGATAAGCCTGCCGGGATGATTGTACACCCTACCGGAAAAGTAAAAACAGGTACGCTGGTTAACGCCATTCTCTTTCACTGTAAGGGAGAGCTGCCGGGTATCAATGGCGTAAATCGTCCGGGTATTGTGCACCGGCTGGATAAGGAGACTTCCGGACTGATAATGGTTGCCAAATCCGAACTGGCTCATCGCTCACTTACGCACAGATCAAGGACCGAAAGATTATCAAAAAATATATGGCCTTGGTTTATGGTAAACTAAAAGAACCGGCAGGATATATCGAAGCTCCCATCGGGCGGGACTCCAGGCATCGAAATAAGATGGCAGTCTCCGATATAGCCAGCAGAGAGGCAAAGACCTACTTTGAAATCATCAGGCAATTTGAATCATTTGCCCTGTTATTAATTAGATTATATACCGGCCGAACCCATCAGATAAGGGTGCATTTGAAGTTTATTGGCTATCCGGTGGTAGGTGACAAGGTATATGGAGTACGAAAAGAAAAAAGCCCCCTGTTAAGCATTTCCAGACAGGCATTACATTCACATTATTTACAGATTACCCATCCGGCAACCAATGAGATCATGAGCTTTACCTCACCTTTGCCTGAGGACATGAGAGAGCAGCTTTCTGTCCTTTAATCTCTTTTCCTGTCAGTTGACCAGCATACGCTGAATATCTTTTTTGGTTTCATTATGGTTGGTCTCAATTGATATGGTTTTTTCATTGGAATAAATTACTTTCCCCATCTTAGAATCTTTGGCTTTTCGGACATATTTTCTCTGGGTATAGATAATAAGGGCATTTTCCTTATCTTTGGTTTTGCTGTAAAAAGCCGCCAGGCGGGCGGCAAAGACCAGGGTAGAATGAGGGGGGCTTTCCAGATTTTTATGGTTTTTAATAATCACATGACCTCCCGGTCTGGTTAGATTATGTAACCAGAAATCATTTCCGGAGGAGAGATGCCTCAGGATATATTCATTCTGCCGGTTATTTCTGCCGGCCAGGATAGTCCACCCATCCGGTGATAAAAACTTGCTGATAGCAGGGCCTCCTTCGGCTTTTCGTTTTGCCGAACCGTTTTTTTCCTTTTTGATGTAACCCAGTTTTACCAACCTGTCATACAGTACAGATAATTCTTCCAGTGAATTTCTGTTTTCAGCAAGCCTCTGCTCGATTTCTTTTAATTGTTGCAGAGAATCCTGATTCTCCCTGGCTTGTTTTTCAACTGCACCACGGTTTTGCTGCAGTTTTTTATATTTCTTAAAATAGTTTTCAGCATTTTGCATGGGAGTTAAGTCAGGGTTTAAGTTTACGGTAATTTCAGGTTGCCCTGCATCGGTATAATCAATCATGTAATTTCCGGGTGCCGGGTTTGATATTCCACAAATTAGCCTTAATCAATTCACCCTTCTTTTGTACTCCTCACAGTTTTCAATCTCTTTTTCTCCCCGAAAGAAACGTTCTTTTTCTGCTAATTTTTTGATATTCTTCTTTAATACCTTGTTAATGGCATGATATAAATTCTCTTTTTTATCTTCCTCTGTCAGGCGTTTAAAGATAAACTCCAGGCAGGGGGAAGTCTCTTCAAAGGGCAGAGTCATGATATTCTGCTGTTCACTCACCGGGCAGAGCAGGGAATAGTCAATTATTTTATTGCTTTCTTTGTCAATCAATGCTTGAGGAGAAAGCTCATTATCAATAATTTTTTGCCTGAGCTCGGAAAAATTATTCCATAGATCAGGCCACATATCTTCAGTAATCTGGTCTAATCTTTGCTGTAAGGGTAAATTCATAACAGCCACAATTTCCTTAGAACTTTTTACACCCAAACCGATAAAATTCTGCAGGAAAAATTGCCACAGATATTCCGGATCGGCCGAATTTTTACTATCCGAGAGCATACCCAGAAAATCCTGTCTGCTGATTGTTAAAGGGTTTGACTTATCCTGTTTGGGTGGATAGACATAAGGTATGCCTGCTTTTACCTCCCGGTAGCGGTTAACCTCTGAGCCTACCTGTTTCAATGCGGCTTTAATGATATTCTGCTCATCTATCAGGACAATATTACTGTGTTTACCCATAAACTCAATAATCAGCTGATATTCTTTTGGTTCCCCGAATTTATTATACGGCCGGATGACAAGTTTGATAATGCGGTCAAATTGGTAATGTTCGATATCCAGCAGCATACTACCCTGAACCCAGTTTTTCAGCTGGTTAAAAAACAGGGAGGTAAAATTCTCTGACGGGAGAGGAGAATCACTCAGGAAAAAGGCCATCCTGTCCGGCCTGACCGAAAAAAACAGTTTTGCAAAAGATTTATTATTCTTCAAAACCAGCAATATTTCATATTTGCTGAGCTGATAAACATCCACAATTTTTCCGGGCACTATTTTTTCTTTAACTTCAGAAATTACAGAAGATAAGGTAATACTATCAAGCTTCATCTTTTTTCACCTGTGTTTGCTAAAATAAATAATACTATGACTACAGGTCATTTATAATATATTTAACTTTATTTTACCACCAGCACACTGCAGTTTTCTACTTCCTGTACTACTGCATTACTCACACTCCCCAGGAAAAATTTCTTTAAGCCACCATAACCTCTGCTGCCCAGAACAATCATGTCAAACTTTTCATCTTTTGCGACATTAACAATAGTATGGGAAGGATGTCCTTCTTTTAAGATTCCCCGGGTCTTTATATTTTTACCCTCTAAAAATTTTGTGGCTTTAGTTAAGATTTTTTCTCTCTCTTTTATGTTCTCTTCCATCATCTTTTGAAAGTTTTCCATTTGTTCAGGTGTGATACTTTCATTATAGGGGAAAGTTGAATCAATAGCAGGATCATGAACATGAATTACTGCTGCTTCCACAACATTACATCCCTGGGCGATTATCGCAGCCTCTTTCAAGGCTTTCTGGCTGTATTCCGAACCATCCGTGCAAACTAAAATTTTCATATAAATCCTCCTTCTTTTGTTTGGTAACTATAAATCATTTTACCATAGAGTTAGTAAATGCAAAAACGCTTTAAGAAAAGTGTAACCTGTGTCCTGAATCAAAACTGTTACCTATGTGTTGGTTAAATCAATCTCTTCCTTGAACTCACACCTTGAATCTTGTGCCTTGCATTTTACCGGAAACGGAAAACTGTGACACAACTGAGGAATTTTTTTATCTTACATCGTCGTATCTTTTCAAAAGTGTATACCTGGAAGTTTTTTAATTTTGTCATTGTGAGGGAGTATTTTCTTCTGTCATTGCGAACGACCAAAGGAGTGAAGCAATCTCATCTAATTATACTCACAGTATTTATTTAACTAAAAACTGAAAACTGATAACTATAAACTGAAAACCCTTTTTTAATTGGTAAACTGAAAATAGGCTAATTAGTTAATTATCTGACTGCCAATATTGTTATTTCCTCCCCTTGAGGGGGAGGACTAGCTGTGGGGTGGAAGCAACTTCATCCAATTATACTTCTACATTTATTTAACTGAAAACCATCATTCTTATTTCTCTTGCAATTTACTTCTAATTTGCTAAAATGATAAAAGGTAGTTAGGTTCTATCAATATAAAAACATAAAATTATCTGCAGTCCTTTTATCTTGTTGTAATTAAAGCACAATAATCATACAATTAAGAATATAAACATATTTGAAAATAAAATAAGAAAGTATTATAAAAACACAGAAAAGTTTCATAACTCGAAGGTAATGCCAGACAGGAAATTGATAAAAACCTAATTAAAGCAGGGGTGGGTCATTCAAGATAAAAATCAAATAAAACCTATCAGCTGGATTAGGGAGCTGCAGTCAGAGAATATCCTACTGATTCCGGACCGGCAGATTATATCTTTTTATAGATCAAAACCTGTTGGCGTAATTGAAGCCAAAAGACCGGAAGAAGGTCTCCATCTTAATTCTAGCGAAGACTAAACCGCAAAATATGCCGAGAGCCAATTAAAGTGGTGTGTCAATAAAGAGACCCTTCGGTTTAGATATGAAAGTACTGGAATAGTAACCAGGTTTACTGATATTAAGGATACAATCCACCAATCATGGCCTATATTTAATTTCCAGCAGCCTGATACTCTCCTGATTGGTTGAAGCAGGATGACACCTCCGTAATAGGACTTACCAGGATTCCACCTTAGACCCACGCAACCTGTGGATTGCCAGATTACCGCCATTAAAAATTTAGAAAAATCCTTTGGCTGAAAATCGTCCCAGGGCATTGATTCAAATGGCAACCGGTAGTGGCAAGACTTTTTACAGCTATTACCTAATTTATCGTCTGCTTAAACATACTCGTGGCAAAAGAATATTATTCCCTTGTCGATACCAGAACCTGTGGGAACAGGCAGAGCAGGAATTTATCGGTTGGCCTCCGGTAGATGATCCCCGGAATTTCAAATTGAACTATACAATGTTCAACGTCTGAATTCCAGATACATTTCCAAAGACAGTCAGGTCTGTATCAGTACTGATTCAAAGAATGTATTCCATCTTAAAAGGTCAGATTTAGACGAAAGTGCGGAAGAAACATCCTTAAATGAAATAATCCAAATCAAACCCACTGAAGAAGTTGTTTATAATGAAAAATATCCACCAGAATTTTGGATTTTATTGTCATTGATGAATGCCATCGCTCAATCTATAATCTATGGAAACAGGTCCTGATTATTTCGATGCTTTTTACATTGGTCTTACTGCTACACCGGATAAGAGAACTTATGCTTTCTTCCGGGAAAATGCTGTCAGTGAGTATTCCCATGAACAGGCAGTTATTGATGGAGTCAATGTGGGTTATGACAGCTACCTGATTGAGACCGAGATTACCCAGCAGGAAGTAAAATTAAAGCCAAAGAATATACATTGATATAAGGGATAAATTAAACCAGGAGAAGAATGCTGGGACCAACTGGATGAAGATCTGACCATACTGCCAATGATCTGATAAAAGTGTGGTCAACTCCCAGCCAGATAAGAAATATCATCAAAACTTTAAAGACAAACTGCTCACAGAAATATTCCTCAATAGAAATGAAATACCCAAGACCTTAATCTTAAGCAACAGACAGTCGTGCTGATGATATTATCCAGACAACCTGGAAGAATTCTGCCCAGAGTAATGAATAAAATTCTGTAAAAAAGATAACCTATAAGTCACAAGATAACCCTAAATCAATTCTTTCATCTTAGAAATGATTATTATCCCCGTATTAGTTGTTGGCAGCAGATAAGGATAGCAACTGGCACTGATGTAAAGCCCAGAGTGTATTATCTTTATGTGGGATGTAAATCCAAAATTATTTTGAATAGATGAAAGGCAGGGGGAAACCTGCAATTCTGGGTAAAGATGACTTTATGTAAAAGTAACACCTTCCTTCTGCTTCAGATAATAAGACCCATTTTGTTATTATTGATGAAGCCAGGGTTTGTCAGTCTTTAAAGACCGATAGCCGTCCATTAGAGCGAAACTATCTATTCCCTTAAAAGACCTTTTGCTGATGAATATTACCATAAAGCAGGGATAAGATGTCATGCGTTATCTATTGCCAAACTGATTAACCAGACTTGACAGAGCAAAGCCTGGGAAGAACAAAAAGGGATTCCAGGAAGTATCAACAGGGCATATCATTTAAAGATATTGTAAAGGATTTACTAAATGCCCAAGGATCCGGACTATATCCAGGAAAGAATAAAAGAGAAATTTAACCTGAATCCAGATGATGAGATAACCCAGGACCAACTGGAAGATGTCTGCAAGAATTAACGGAGAATGCTAGTGCAGTTTCTAATAATCCCTGTCCGGGATTATATTGAAAATGTACGTAAGATCTACTGAACAAATTCATTGATACAGTCAATATTGATACTGTAGTCAATGCCGGGTTGGCAGGAAATAGACCTCAGAACAGGCACAGGAAATCATCCAGACCTTCCGGGATTTTATAGCAGAAAATAAAGATGAAATTACTGCCCTGAAAATATTTTAAGGATCAGCCATATCGTTTGAAAGATATTACCTTCAAGATGATAAAAAGAATTCACAGCTTCTTACAGAAACCACCATTGCATTCACTCACCTGGAAAGATTATGGGAATGCCTATTACCAGGTGGACAGTAAAAAAGTAAAAGCAGAATAAGCACAAAACGAATGTTAACAGATATTGTATCATTACTTATGGTATGAACTAAAATTGATAAAGAGCTAAAATTTCTTCAGAAATCATCAACCGAAATTTCAAGGCATGGGTATTTAAAAAGAATGCCGGTAATATCCAATTTACTGAAGAGCAGATGGACTGGTTAAGAATGATTAAGGGATCATATTACATCTTCTATGAAAATTTCCTGAAAGTTTTGATTACACACCCTTTGAATGAAAGCGGTGGGCTTGGGAAGATACTACCAGGTATTTGGCCAGGATTAAGGAAAAATATATTAAACGAAAATGAATGAGGGAATTAGTAGGTTAATGTGAAAAATTGGATTGAAACAAATTTTGAATCAATTTTGGTGTCTTTTGAAAGTGGAAAAAGGCCAAAAGGCGGGTAAAAATTTTCGTAAGGGAATACTGAGCCTAGGGGAGCAGAAACATCTTAACCAAAAGGTAGTTTTTAATTTTGATAAAATAAAATTTGTACCAGATAATTTCTGCAAAGATATGAGTAAAGGGACATATAAAAAAAACAAAGATTTATTGATAGTTAAGGACGGGGCTAACAAATGAGGAAAAGTGGCATTTGTAAGGAAAGTTTTCTCCTATAAAATAGCCGTGATTAACGAACATCTATTTAGATGTCATGTTTTGAAAAATAAATTGAAGTATATATTTTATTTCTTTATAATAGGCCAGAATAGGATTTTAAGGAATTTTAAAGGGACTGCTTCAAGGAGGTATTACTACTACTTTTGCTCCCAAATACTTTAATACCAATTGCACCTCTAAATGAGCAAAACCGAATTGTTGAAAAAGATTGAAGAACTATTTTCAGACTGACAAAGCCAAAGAAGAGCTTGAAAAAGCTCTCTGTAGGAGCAATTAAAAGTCTACCGCCAATCAGTCTTAAAAGCGCCTCTGAAGGTAAATATGTTAAAAATTTTGTTTACAAAATAGCCTCATCAGAGTTTGAATCGTAAGGGTGAGGTACCCATACAAAAAAGAGAATATTGGAATGGGGACATAAATTGATACCAAAGTGCTGAATATTGGATTCGTAGAACAATATTCATTTTGATAAAAATTACACACTTTGTGTGTAGTCAACTCTCTTCTACAAAATGTTATTCCAGAGAATTCTGTAAATTGTTGTTACTAGAGTTAGTTTAGGGCAAAGTAGCAGTTAATGATTTAGACACAGCTATTAATCAAGATTGTCAAGGAATTATTTGTAGCAACATAAATCCTTATTATTTAATGTGGTATTTAAAGAATATTGCAAAAGAATCTCTATATTTAAATGGGCAAGGTACTACTATCAATGGAATAACGATTTCAAAATTGAATTAAATGATATAAAGTTCTCTGGAATAACAATTCAAGAACAAATAGCCCAAGAGATTGAACTCGATTATCAGTTTGTGACAAAAATCGAACTAACAGTTGAATCCGGCTTAAACAGATTGAACATTTAAGACAGAGTATTTTGAAAGAAAGCCTTTGAGGGGAAAATTAGTGCCACAAGATCCGGAAGATCCTCCAGCAAGAGAGCTATTAGGAGCAAATTAAAATTGGAAAAAGAGAAAGAAGAATAATTCAAAGAAGAAGTAAAAGCATGAATACTGAATCATTAATTTCAAAAGTTTGAGCTTTGTCATACATTAAGAGATGATGGCGTTAGTTATGGAGATTATCTGAAACAACTAACCTTTAATATTCTTAAAAATGGCTGATGAACATTCCAAACCTCCTATAATAGAAATCTCTAAATACACCTGTAGATAAATATAATTGGGAAAGTTTAACAAATAAAAGAGCTGCCGAACTTGAAACTCATTACAATGAACTCCCAAAAGAACTAGGCAGGGGAAATGGTTTGATAAGCCAGATTTTTGTTAAAGTCAAAACAAGACACAGGATCCTGCCAAATTAAAAATTCCGGATTATTCAGATGATAAATAGCGAGAATTGGGTAATGCTGGATAGATGTATATGTGATATTTACGAAGGACTGCTTGAGAAAATGAAGATACCAAAAGCGGAGCAGGGCAATATTTACCCACGTTCTTTAATTAAAGCTATGGTGGAATGTATCCAACTGGAACCTGATACACACCGCTGATCCGGCTTGTGGGACACAGTGGTTTTTTCCTGCAGCCTATGATTTTACATTCCAATCCCAATACCACTTAGACCAGGAGCAGGAAAAGATTTTTAAAAATAATGAAACTTTCAGAGGCTGGGAATTGGTATCAAGTACCTATAGATTATGTTTAATGAATTTGTGCTTACATAATATTGGTGATATAGAAAGTGGGTGCCCCCTATTACCAGAAATGATGCCCTGATTGCTGATCCTGGAGAGTTGATTTGACTCATATCCTGACCAATCCGCCTTGGGAAGAAAAGCAGTGCGACCTTTTTTACCAATGGAGAGGGGAACACAGGAAAAAGAAGATTTTAGTATACAATAGGCAGGATTTTTGACAACTACCTCCACAAACAGCTGAATTTGTCCAGCAAGCATCAGGAACCTTGCTGGAAATCTGATGGAAAAGCCGCAGTAGTTGTACTGGATAATGTTTTATTTGAAGGCGGTGCCGGTGAAACCGTCAGGAAAAAAATTACTTGCAACAAACTGGATTTGCACACTATCTTAAGACTTCCTACAGAATATCTTCTATAAACCGGGTGTAAAAGCTAATGTTATCTTTTTGATAATCATCCGGCAAGTAAAGACCCCTAAATTCAAAGAAGTCTGGGTTTATGATTTCAGAACCAATATACATTTTACCTTAAAGCAAAACAAGATGCATTTTGAGCACTGCAGACTTCATCAACTGCTACAATCCCCAAAACAGACACCAGAGAGAAGAAACACAGAAATCGCTTTAAAAGATCATATATGATGAAATTATTTCCAGAGATAAAACCAGCCTGGATATTTTCTCTATTAAAAGATGACAGCTTAACAGATTTAGACAATCTCCTGATCCGGATGTTTTAGTAGAAGATATCATTGAAAACCTAGAATCCAGCCTGGAAAGCCTAAAAGAACTCGCCAACAATTTGGAGAAAGAAGAATAAAATATAACACATAAAAGTAAAATAATGAATAAAATAAATAATATTAAAAATAAATAAAATAAACTTTTGTGGAAGTTTTGAAATAAAGCCCAATGGAGCATATAATTTTGTTTTTAGGGTGCTGGATGTTCACCCCAGCTGGCATCCCTTCGGCGGTGCCTCTTGGGGCCTGGGAGTTTAAGAAGAAAATTTATTGTGGGTAATACAAAGTAAATGATGAGAAATTTTGGACCTTGGAGTCAGAGGTTAATAGAATAGAAATACAAAAGCTTTTTGATAATCAAGAAGGTTTCCCTGTTTGAACAGGGCCCTGATATGAGTATTCATTTTACTTTCGAAAAGTGCTATCCACTGTAAATGGATAGAAAAAATTTTTTACACAATCAATAATAAAAATAAACCAACATTAGGACATCTATGTCTTGGAAAACATTGATAGACTCCGAGAAAATTTCAGAAATTTACACAACTAATTTTGATGAATTGTAGAAAAATGGGTCTTAGTCTAATAATGAGAGCAAGTCAGTTTTATAATGATTTCACCAGATAATTCTCATCAAATTGACTGGGGATAGGATAATCAAGATTTCCTAAAGAAAATTGCATGGTGATTACAGATACGATAAGCTTCAAAATACTTCCTGAAGAATTACAAAACTTAGATCAGAAGTTACGTGCAAGCATCTCTTAAGAATTAATAAAAGTTCTCAGTTTAGCTGTAATTGGCTATGGGAGGAAATGATAATTCTATTAAGTGAATGTTTTAAAGAATCATTACAATATGAGAATCCATTTCATATGGTTTGGTTGTGGTGCATAAAGAAAGGTGAAAAAAAACCAACTGAAAGAGTAATTGTTAATGAATAAGATATCTGAAAAGAATAAGGCAACTGGCTTTCTAGAGATAGAGATAGTTTTGATGAATTTTTACATTATTTATATAATTTTGCAATTTAAAAATGATAAAATAGAAAAATAGCTGATAAATTCATTTAAAAAAAAGGCAACCTTTTACTTCTAACAGGCTAATCCCAAAATTCCACCAATTAAGTTAAATGCAATAAAAAATAGATAGATATCCCAATACAGTATATTCATTTGATTCAAATATTCAAAATTGGTTAGAATTAAGAGATTAAAGTTATTCAGGGTAGAAATGTGTTGTTGCTGCTTGTTTAAAAGAAGATATTCGCTTTTGGTGAGAGATCTCAGATATAAAAATGCTTTTAGTGACAGAATAACTTGACATTGAAATAGTTGATGTTAATTCTAAAATGGTTATTCCAAAGAAAATAGTTTCTTTATAGGGATGCTATATGATTTGATAGTACTATTTTATTAATAAATATAGATTAAGAAGTGCTTGGAACAAAAAAAAGAAAAAATTTTATCATCCAAATAAAGATATAAATATTCGACAACTGCCAATTTATATAAAGTTATACGAAGCTTTAGATATATATAGTTAGATTTTAAAAAAAATGCCTTTGGATGCTTTTATATTTCTCACGGTAGTAGAAGCAGATTCTCAGGATTATTCTGAATTTTCACCAATAAAAAGAAACAAGCGATATATGAAAGACAAACACATTATTAACCAAGTATTGTCAAAAGATATAATAATATTTTCGATTATCATCTTAGTTAAACAGGCTTTATTATCTTAAACATTTTAATAAGAAATCAGATTCAATAATACTTTCACCAGAGATTTTAATATTGAGGTTAGATGATAAATTTATATATGGTGGATATAAATTTAATGGATCAGGGATTATTTTTCAAGGTGTATATGTAGAGGAAGAACTTAATACTTTCACTTCATACGAAAAAATTACTGAATTATTCATCCCTTTAAAAGGCCTGAAATACTTCGACCTTATGATTATTCTTTGCTAAATAAAGATACTATATTTCAATAAATAAAAATAGCACTTATTTCACCAAAAAAAATGATATTGAGAGAATTTTGGTACATTTGAAAAGGTTTAAGCCAAAATAAACATCCTTCAACAGAGTTAGATTATTTAATTGAGTATCCGATTTGGGGCTCTATTTATAAAAGTATCTTGAAATTCTAGCACTTAGAAGATAAGCTATGGTTTTAGTTGAAGAAAAGAAGCTATACTAAAGACCCATAGAGAATTTTACGAGATGCTAAAAGAAAATTGATTATTACGATACTTTGAAAGGTGATTTCGACTTACTATTAATTTATTTTCCAAGTAAATGGGCATTCTTCCGTGAGAAAAACAGAGGATGTTTATTTTGATTTACATGATTCTATAAAATATATTGTGCTAAATAAAAAATATTAAGTCTCAATTCATAGAAGATAAATCAATTAATTATCAAGACCAAGGAAAGTTAGATGGGGCCTCTCTTAGCAACCCATGCTGGGAAGTAATGGAATTCCCTTGAAAATCAAGTAATTGATTCAAATACTATTTTATTGGTATAGGATATGCAATTAGAGTACTGATCATAATCGTATTGTTATTGATGCAGTCAGCTATTTGATTCCTCTGGTTGTGGATTAAGACTTTACAACCAATAGAAAACCTATTTTTTATGGGAAGAACTCTTTTAAGGGAGTAAGGAAGATGCTAGGAGAATTGTTTTGAAATTAAAAGAAGCTTACTTTAAAAATGAACCCTAATTTTAAAATCCATAAACTTGTTATACATAAACAACACATTTTACCCAGGCGAAGAAATGGAAGGTATAGCAGAAGCATCTGAAGGTATAAAAAATGTTGAATTATATCAAATCCAACAAAATAATTCTATGGCGAGGTATTAGAGTTACAAAAAAAATGAAAACTTAGGCACAAGCTTTTTTATTATCCTGTTAAGGGGAAGTAGCATACAAATAGATGATTTTACTTTCTTTTATGACACATGATCTCATTGTTCATAATGATCTTGCTGGAGCAAATAGGAAACTATTATCAAGGCAAAAGAGAATACCTGCACCACTATTAATCCAAGGTTTAGAGGAAACGATCCATAAGGGAAATAGTAATAAAAGAGATATTAAACTTAACAAAAAATGAATTGAATGGATGTGTCAGTTATATAAAATATTCCAGTAACCTTTGTGATTTTTCAGTAATATTGTCAGAAATTGCTACAAGATGAATTGCTAAATAATATTCCATATGATTTTAGATTTTTATAAAAAAAACCCAGGGAAGTTGTTCGTGCCTTCAATCATTATGTAACTTTTTTGGTACAATTTCACTACCAAAGCATTCCCTGTACATATGAAAATGCTCTTTGAAAATTAATAGCCCCCAGTTATGATTAATGTGTGTTAAACTAATAACGTACAAAAATCATAAAAACTGGAGGCTATCGAACAATGAAAACATTCTTTCTCGAAACTGGGAGCTATCACCCCAAATACAGTCATTATAGGTGTAGACATTGCCAAAATGCACTGGGCCAGATCTACCCTGACTACCGGGATCGCCCCTGGGGTAAAGCCCTCAAAGTCTCAAACAACAAAGAAGGCTTTGAGAATATTCTAACAACTATCAAAGGTGTTTCAAAGCAACACGATCTATCCAAGGTAATCCTGGGACTGGAACCAACTGGCCACTACTGGAAGCCACTGGGCCCACTACCTGACAAGACATGGAATAAAGGTTGTGCTGATTAACTCTACCATACCAAAAAGCAAAGAACTGGATGACAACAGCCCGACCAAGGAATGACAAAAAGGGATGCCTTTGACCATCGCCAGGCTCCTCCGTGATGGCCGCTTTTACCAGCTGTACATACAGGGACGGTTCTCTGTTTGACAGCTTTCTTTGATATTGTAGAATATTTTCAGTAATTATTTCATTTCAATAGGAGTATCTTATGCCCAGGGTAGCCCGCATCAAAAGCAGTACCGGAATCTATCACATCATCACCAGAGGCATCAACCAACAAAACATCTTCTCATCTGAAGATGACTATGAAAGATTTCTTAATACCCTCACCAGATACTGCAGAAAGAGTAAATGTGAAATCTATGCCTACTGCCTCATGGATAACCACATCCATCTCCTGTTAAAGAAGGCCAGGAACCCATTGCCACTACCATGAAGAGAATTGGCACCAGTTATGTTCCATTACTATAACTGGCAATACAACAGAAAAGGGCATCCTTCCAGGACCATATAAAGTGAACTCGGTAGAAGATGATGCCTACTTTCTCTCTTACTGTCTTGCGGTTATATCCACTTAAACTCTCCATTAAGGCAGGGATAGCTGATGATCTTGCTTCTTACCCCTATAGCAGTTAAGTACAGAATATACCAATAGAGTGTAAACCTGATTAATCTGATTTCTTGCCTTAAACATGTTTCACCAGGATAAAGACCAAGCCATCGAAGAATTCATCAACTTCCATTACCAGCCCAATGATGACAGATGTCTGGATATTACCGAAAAAAGAGAGACCTTTGCTGATAAAACCATCAGACAATTAGTATCGAAAAAATATCATCTGGAATTGGCAACTTTATCCAATACCAAACCTAAGACTCGGGAAAAAGTACTAACTTATCTCAAAGGATTAAACGGCTGTTCCTTAAGACAGCTTTCCAGATTAACCGGATTGACGGTGAATCAGATTGTTAGAGCCTGATACAGAGAACCGTCCCCTATATCACTTAATATCAAGAATACATTTTGCAAAACCAGAACCTGGAAGATCCCTTAAAACAAACTTATCATAACATTGCCTTAGGGGATGATGATTTTATTCAAAAGATTAAAGTTAAAATTGAAAACCAGAAAAGTTCCAGGGAAATTTCCATCACCAATTTAACAAGCTCTTATAACCCTAAAGAGATTATAGAAAAGGTATGTGCTGTAAATCAGATAAAACATGAAAGATTGATGAGTAAGGTAAGGGGAAATATCTATCGGTCCCTGACTTTATATTTAATCAAGAAATATACTCCACTGAAACTTACTGAAATTGGGGAATTGTTTGCTATGGATTATTCAGCAGTTTCCCAGGCAGTTAAAAGGTTTGAACAGAAATGCAAAAAAGACAAAGAAACTGATAGAATAAAAAAAAGAGTCATCAAAGCTTTAAAAAATAGTTGAACGTCAAATGTTGAGACCTGACCCCATAAGCATGTGATGGCACTAACGGTGTATGCGGTCCGCCACCCGGCTGGAATTAAAAGGATTTAAGCTTTCAACTGCCGCCTTGTGCCGGACCTTAAATTAATCATAGGATTAACTTTAAAAGATAGACTAACAAGTATTGCTGTGCGGTTTATTTAAAGGGAGTGCTCAATTCCCGGCGAATATAAATCTGATCCACCATGGCATTGGTATTCCACAGGGAAAGCAGATATAAAACTGTCTCGGCTATTTCATCCGGTTTCATCAAAACCGAGGTATCCAGGTCGGGTCGTGCTTTTTTCACCATATCGGTTTCTACCCCACCTGGCATAATCGTTGAAACACGAATATGATCCTTTTGTGTTTCCATTGCCAATGATTTACTTAATCCCATAATACCATGCTTGCTGATACCATAGGCAGATTGATTGGGATAACCCTTGAATCCCACCACACTGGAAATATTGATGATATAACCATGCTGCTTGGGGAGCATAAATGACAGGGCTTTTTGACAAATCTGATAGACTGCCCTCAGGTTCACCTTCATGATAAGATCAAAATCATCCATAGGAAAGTCGACCATAGGGCCATAAGTTGCAGTACCGGCATTATTGACTAAAATATCCAGCTGATTGTAATGATTTTTGATTTCGGTAAATAGATGTTTGATATCCTCATCAGAGGTCAGGTCTGTCGGTACACACAATGCTTCTCCGCCTATTTCCTCTATCGTTTCTTTGACTTCCGCCAACTGTTTTTTACTGCGGGAAGCCAACACTACCTTTGCACCTGCCTTGGCTAAAGATAAACTGATCGCTTTCCCGATTCCCTTACTGGCCCCGGTAACCAGGGC
>JAGYIZ010000024.1 GCA_018402425.1 Candidatus Atribacteria bacterium
CTTCGATGGGCTGATCTTCAAGGGGCTGATCTTCAAGGGGCTGATCTTCAAGGGGCTAATCTTCAAGGGGCTAATCTTCAAGGGGCTGGTCTTCAAGGGGCTGATCTTCAAGGGGCTGATCTTCAGGATGCTTTATTACCGTATTATAAAGTATGCCCACTATCAGGGTCATTTATTGGCTGGAAGAAAGGAAGACATGGGGCTATAATAAAACTTAAAATACCGGCATGGGCGAGGCGCACATCTTGTTTAGTGTCAAGGAAATGCAGGGCTGAGTTTGCCATTGTTTTATCAATAGAGGACAACAAAGGGGAGCCTTTGCAAAAATGCATATGTTGGAAGGATGATTATAATTTTATTTATGAAGTGGGCAAGGTGGTTAAACCTGATAGCTATAACCCCGATATTAGGGAGGAGTGTACTAATGGGGTTCATTTTTTTATTACAAAGGAAGAGGCTGTTGATTTTTAAAAAGGAGGGTACTTTGCGAGTTGTGCTGATTGTCTATTATACAAAAAAGAGAGGGGTTAAAAAAAAATGAAACAGAAGACAAAAGTAAAACAGAGCCAAAAACAGACTCAAAACATTGAACAGGTTATTGATGAAGCATTACAGCTTGACCTTGAAATAAAAGAAAAAACAGCGCTCCTTAAAAAAAAGAAGGCCGAATTAAGAAGGTTCGCAATTAACGCCGGCTTAAAAAAACTGGCAGGAAATCAAGGTAAAGTCGTATTTTCTGATGAAGTTAAAACCAGTATTGAGCCTTTTAAATTGTTTTCTTTATTGCAAGATCTTGATATGGATGCGGCCTTTTTTGACCTTGTAAAGGTTAATATAACAGAAGCAAAGAAAAAAGTAGGGGATGTTTATCTTGAAGGGATTAAAAGCGAAGGCCTTATTGAATACGCTAAAATGAAATTGTCGAAAAAATAATATTAATTGGAGGGTTTTTTAAAGCCCTCCCGTTATAAAAAAATTGGAGGTTAAAACATGAAAAAATATCGTGATGTATCTAAAAGGCGGATTTACATACATAATCCAGAAAAAGAAGTTAATCCAGTCAAATACCAATATAAATATATTTATATTAGTATTGGTATCACTCCAACAGGAAGGGAGTCAAAATATTACTTTATAGAAAAAACCAATACATCCAGGAACGTATCCAATTATAGATTTCCAAAAATAAAAAAAGGTTATAAATGGGCAGGCCCTTTTTTATATGGCGAATACCCTACATAAGGATTGGAGGTTAAAAATGATTTATTTAGTCAGTAAGTCACCATATAACGAAGACTTTATTTTAAAATATGCTACATCTGAAAATGAAATTATTGATATTGTTATTGACTACTTAAAAGAAATTGGACTATATGATGATATTAATTGTGTATATTTTAGTGATAATAATACTATTATTGCAGCCGAAAATCTTTCAAAGTATTCCGATAAATTCACATTTTATTATGTGACAGTACCAAAAATTTAAATTCTAGGAGAGGGTTAAAAAAATGAAGGAATGGGCAGCTTTAAAACAAGGCAAGTATATTGTTGGATTCACATTAACCGAAGCTAGTAACGGAGAAATTGTTTCTTATGGATTCAAATATGGGGGGGATAGGTTAAGAGAAATCGGCAAAGCCAAAATAACCCGGAACAAACAATTTTTAAAAGAGTCATATTTACAAAGCCAGCCATTTTATGATGTAAATTATGGAGGCGGTAAGCCTATATAAATTAGTACTAATTTAGATATTCAAAGCCATAGGATTATGAACCTATGGCTTTATTTATAAGAACGGCGTAAAACCCCTATCCCTTTAGGGTAGGGGATGTAAGCCGTCGTTGCGTTTTAAAAAGGCAGTTTTTGGTAGGAACTGCCAAACTCAAAACACTCTACCCGAAGGTAGGTAATGCGTATCTCTAATCTGTTACCAATTAGAGAATCCGTCCTCACCTCGACAAAGATAAACAGGCTTTTTGCACATAATCCACTGAACCTTACCCTCAGTTCTACTTAACATTATGCGACAGTTGCAACGGTCTGGTGCGTCAACCGAAGGTGTCTTGACCTATCTATCGTAGTATCCATTTCTGAATACTTAGTCTGGTGAACTTAGGCTTCCGAAGAAGCCGCTATCCCTTTAGGGTAGAGGTAGTTCACTCCAAGTTCAATCTATTATTTTGAATATCTATTCTAAAAGCAGCAGGTAGCCATACAGGGCTTTTATTTCATTATATATAGCATCATCTACGGAAGCTGGAACAGGGTCTTTAAATTCGATTTTAGGGCGCTCAGGATCGGTTAAATCAATATCAACGGTAACCCCATGTTTCTGACATATTTCGATCATTTTTTCAGCCGCTCTCCTTAACATTTTTTACTTTCCTCTTTTTGGCTATTGGCACTAATTTAACTTGTTTTGTATAAATCTTTGTCGGTACGTATACGGCCTTTATGTTTTTTAAATCTTTTTCCGCCGCTTTGTCGGGATTGAAGTTCTCATTTTTTTCAAATGTGCCGTCTGTTTTTTCAATAATAACCATTTTTGTTTTCTTTATCCTTTCCAGCCATTCATACGATTTACAATATTTCCTTAAAATTCAATGTCCTGAACTCGGAGTGCAGAACAGGAAAAATGCGGGGCAAGCCAGACAATTTAATAGCGCCTTACCCATCTGTTTTTTAATAGGACAATAAAATGACCTTGTCGCTTGCTCCTCCAATTTTATTTTTGGCATACGCCCCCCATAAAAAAATTAAACTGTTTTCTATATACTTCTGGTAAACTATATCACCTTGTCGTAACTCTTGTACTGACTCAGGCATTATTTCCGCTATCTTGATTATTTCCGTCCATATCTTTATTGTCGAAGTATTCATTAATCATATCTTCCAACTCTTTTTCAATCTCTTTGTATTTATTCCTTTTATATTTGGATTTATCCTTATACCATATTGTCGGAGGAGGCACTTTTTTTCTAACTTTTCTATACATCTCTATCTTTTACAAATAATGTCTGAGAAAGCCCAATGCTTTAGCTTTGGGTAGTTGACGTTTCAGCCCTGGCTTAACCATAAAACAATTTCCTTCAAATAAAATAACTTCCGATTTTTCATTGTCGAATTGTTCTGTAATTATAGAAACACAGCCGGAAATCACATAAAATAAATTATATTTCTGTTCGTGATAATGCCAGGAGCATTCATAGCCCTTTTTTAGTTCCAGTAAACAAGTTTCGTGTGTCGAGTCTTGTCGAATAGAAGTTCGTTTGCCCCAACATTTGCTTTCCACCTTCATAAACCCCCCATGTTTTAAAATTTATTTCCCTGTTTTATACCAACCTTTTCCATCACTATAAGCAGTGCCCAACTCTTCAGAGTTCCAATACCTGCCATACCCACTCAAAAAATAATAATGGTTAGATTTTAATTTTAAATTCGGTTTTTTATCTTTTATATTCTTATTTTTTAATATCTTAATCATTTTTAATTGCCTCTATTTGTTTTTTATCTTGTATCATATTTGATTTCATTTGTCAATATTTTTAACCACACCCCAGGTTTTTCTTTGTCGTAAGAATAAACCTTATTATTTAATACCAGCGGTATTGGTAATAAATAATCCATTGAGTCGTCTTCTATAAAATCATGTGCTGTTAATAAATCACAAATCAAGTGACTTAAATTGTTAAAATCAGCCTTTTTTTTATTCCCTCTTACAAAATGTAAGCCAAGCCAAATAGGGTACTCCCGATTTAAAAAATAATCCCCTATTTTCTCTTTAAACAGGTTAGGCCGGTAAGTTTTCAACCCTTCTTTGTATCCAGTTACTATTTTTTTTCTGCTATTATAATTTCTAATACCTATTTGTCGAAGATACTTGGACACAGTTTTTGGTCTGTACTTACCAGCCACCCTTTTAGTTTTTAAACTTGGCACATTATACGGAATAAAAATCATTAAGGTTCCATTGGATGTTCTTCTGTATTAAACTTGTTTTTAAATATTTATCACTGTAGCCATTAGCTGCCAATAAAAATCATAGAAAACATCTATTACATCATCAGCCGTAACTTCTGACTCCATTTCCATTCTAAATAATCTTTTCTTTTCAAATTCGTTATTTAGTTCCATATCCTTTTGATATTCAAATATTATCATAGCCGATACCCCTTCCTATTTTTCTCTTCAAGTTTACTCCTTACTGACTTCATTAATTCATCAAATACAGTATCTACATCAGCGCTGTCGTCAGCTATTTGTTTCAGTTCTGAATAGCCTTTGGCGCTTTGGGTTCTTAACTCTTTTACTAAATACTGTGCCACTTGCGATCTTTGAGGCGATTTAAATATCAGCCCCATTGATTGCAATGTTTGAACCATAACGGACATGATATAAGCCACCTGCTGAAATTTACCGGCTTTCATTGCCCCTTCCATAGCTTCAATAGCCGCCTGGTGTATTTCACCTCCCAATTCCCAAATGTCGGTGTCAGCTAATTTTTTGGCATTGTATTGTTTTATTTTTTTAAAATAATTTGTTACAACATTTCTTTTACAATCAAAATTCTTAGCTATCTCATCTTTAGACCATTTACAAATCTCTTTATAATGTTTAATAACAAAAAATTTTTCATCCGGCTTTAAATCCGAAAATAATATATCCCCCCCTTCAATTTTTTCCACAAGATTATAGATAGACTCATCAACTTCAAACTCCTCTTCTGATTTTACTTTGTCGTACTTTTTAATAGCCTTTGCCGGTACTTCCGTTATATTGCTTTTTTCAGCTATTCTAATCTTAGGTAGCTTCTTATCTACATATTTTTTACGTTCTTTAAATTTCTCAATTTTATCTGACATCACCACTGCCTTTTAGTTTGCCCCTATCCTGACGTGATTTTAATTTTTTTAAATTCATTTCCATTATATTTTCAAGTGGTATTTTGTTGCTATTCTTACAAATACAATCTATACTTGCAATAATACTGGCTAATTCGTATTTGACCTTAGCTTTTTTATTTATGGACATCTTATGCTTTAAATAATCCTCGTCCCTTAAATATTTTTTAACTATACCACAAATAACACCAGCCGAACTTTGCATTTGTATGATAGCTAGTAATGGGTTATTATGTAATTGGTCTTTAAGGTCAATAGCCAACACTTCAATATTTTCAATAGACAAGCCAGCCTCATAAGCACAACAAGCAACATACCAACATATATCCCCAAGTTCTTTATTTTGATCTTTAATATGAAGCGAATCATTAAATTCCTGTATTTCATCAGGAAGCCCTAACGTAGTGTAAACAAGCCCAACAAATCCTTTAGGGTAAACAGCAGTTTTTAAAGCGCAAAGTTGATATTCAGCCCAATTCATAAATTTATTCCTTTCTTGTTATTCGATTTCACATGATCCACCACTACAAGCTAATTCCTGTGCCCCTTGCGTTTCATCTGTTTCTTCGTATTTAGACAATAATGAAAAATCTACATCCGGCAAATTTTTAATTAACTCATTATATTTGGTTTCTGAAATTTCTTCAAACGGCATTAATTCATATACCGTATTAGATTTAGGTAGAAAGGTTATGCCAGCTATATAATTCCAATGTTTATAAACCCACGAGGCTACTTCAACCCATTCATTTTCGTCTACATGAATAGTACAGCTTGGATTACCAGTACACCAATATTTTTTAAGCATCAACCAATATTCTAATTGTTCTATAGCATTTACCTCAGAATTTAATACAGAATCTTCAGGAGATATCATTGGAAATTCAAAAACCCAGGTATCAACATTATCAATAGTTTGACCGTTTTCTGGTTTATGTGGCACATTACAATCAATTAATAAATTTGCCAGCGGGTCAACAGCCGCAACTCTTACTCTTCTAATATAGTATTGTGAAAATCTTGGATGAAGCCCGCTTGATGTACCACACAAAGCAGATGTTGTACCTGCCGGTTTAACACAAGTTTGGCATGCGGGCATATTTATTTCCAAAGCTTTTGACCACTCTAAAGCTGTATCAATACACACCTGTTTAAACTCGGTAAACCAAAGTTTAGCTTCGTTGGATACTTTATTTAATACTTTATGGTCTCTAAGGCCAGTAAAACTAACGCCTATTAATCTTTCGTCTTCTGCATTCTTCTTCCAGTCCCTTGACACAAAATTAAATTTAGTATAGCAGGCTTGAACACAGCCTAAAATTGTGGCTTGTCGGACTTTCCGACATAGTGTTTCTTTTGTATCATCTGGCCTTACAATCACTTCTGATAAATTACACAACGATCTTGGTCGTAATATTCGTTCCCCGCAATTATGAGCAACAACCCCTTCCACAATCCCCCAATGAGTCAAAGGCTCTGAAAAATCAAAAACCTCTTCTTCGCCAATAAATCGTACCGATTTTACAAAGGGAGCTTTTTTTAAAATACAACTATGAAGTCTTTCTTGTTTGTATATCTGACCAAAACCGATAATCTCCGCAAATCTCATAAAAGAAATAACGTCTGCTATATTAATATCATAACTTTCTCTGCTGACATAAGCCCCATTCGCATGTTTTACAGAATGTGCTTTGTTTGTAGTAATATAACAACTAATCTTTCTCTTTTTTAGTTCATCACAAATTTGTAAAGAAAGTTTCTTGCTTGTTGTCTTATAAGATATTCTACAAGCAGATTCTATAACAGACCCATTAGCAGAATAAAGCCCGCACAAAAAATCATTAGTGATATTTAATTTTTCTGGTAACTCCCTTTCATAAGTTACAGCAGAAGGAAACCCGTATTTTACGGCTAAATCATAAGCATATTTGTTGTAGTTGCCCCCTTCTTCTAATCCTAATAAATTAGCAATATCATAGTCATTCTTGCCTATCCTAACTTCCATGCCTAAGTGTGATTTAGAGGAAAGCCTTGTAAGCGAACCGTCCCCAAATAAAAAACCAGCATAAAAATCATCAAAATTAAACGCCTCCTCCTGAATTTTTCTAATCCCAAAAACGGTTTTAATCTTTTCCTGTTAAGTCATTCACGAATGTCAAGAATTAATTTAAATTTATGGTCTATTGTGCATTTAATATTTTTAAATTTTCCGCTTAAAACAATTTCATATACTGGCTTTATTCCATTAGACCAAACCTTGCCTTCAGAAATATCACCTTCTTCATTAACTGTATTTACAAATTCTTGTTTTGATAGTTTTTTAAAACTATCATACCCAATATCAGTAAGTAACCGCATATCCCCTGTAAAGCAAGGATTGCTCAACCACGAATAATTACTTTTTCTGTACTCGTTTTGTCGTACAGTAAACTCACATGATTCTCTATTAAAAATACCCCTTTCCCCACTACCACTCCTGATTAAATTTAAAAATTCAGATAAAAATAAATCAGAAGAAGGCTTCTCGGTATAAGCAGCAGAAATATTTGATAATGATCGGTAGGGAGCAGTTTTCCAAAATTGACCATCTTTAGCATGTCGCATACGATCATCAGATGGGTTGGAAAGACAAATACAAGCAGCCCTTCTTGTGCCGCCAACAATAATAATACTGGCTATATAACAACAAAGATCATTGCACTCCAACGAATTTAATTTTCTGCCCTGTGCGTTTTTAAATATTTGAATGGTAAATTTTAATAAGTTATCTAAAACCTGTCCTCCACTATTATGAGATACAAAACCATTAGCAACAAAATTATGATTTGGTCCTTCCATTTGTAAATCATACACTCTCTCTGTTCCAGCGTATTCTATAGAAATAATCTTATCAAACGATAAGTATTTATGAGAATATGCGCTACCAAAAGTACTCAATTTAGCATCTTCCACTCTATGGCATTTTTCACAAAGAGTTTGTAGGTTATCCCAATCATTATTATGTGGATTTTTGTCAATATGATGGACCTGTAATTTACTCGATGATCCATCATGCCCACATAACTCACAAGACTCTTTTAAATAAGATCTACATTGTCTTCTTTGACGAGCAGTAGTAGGTAGACAATCATCTTTCATTTGAAATATATCATGACAAGACTTGCATCTAATAGAGGACGGATAAATTTTACAACCACAGTCTATACAAATACCTGTTCTCCTATCTTTAGACCCATTTACAGCGATAAACTCACCTGGGTTAAATTCAGAAACAAACTGATACTCTCCCAAGTCATTCATAAATCTATGATTATCAGTAGCTTTTATTCTGTAGCCATTCTCAGTTAATATTTCATATACTGGCGCTACTCCATTATCAATTACATGTAACACATTATTACGAAAAAAAGTTCCTGTTTTTTCGTCCAAAGAACGCAGTTTAACTGCTTTAAAATGATTTGGTTTATGCTCCCATCTACCTTGTGATCTTTCTAAATCATATAGCTCTCTTATAGTTATTTCATTATATCCTCTCGCCTTTTTCCTATCTTTATAAAGAATAGTATCCCCAGTGAGACAAGCACGGCCACCAAACGTTTTTAGTCTGGCTCCTTTTGGTCTTAATTTAGATAAATCATAATTTAAAATATTTCCGTTGTATAATTGCTTTAAAAACTTATTATAGCCTTCAGCCCATCCCAATTTGCTATCAGAAAAAATTATAGTGTCGTCACTATAATCTAAAACCGGAATATCCGGTAATTTTGTTATGTATTGTCGTTCTACAGAATAGCCTACTCCAGTGCCGTTCATTAACAAATACAAAAGCTCAGAAAAAGATTTTACAGAATCAATTAAAAGGGCAGCACAATTATAAAGACATAAATTTTCTCTTTCTAATGCTTTGCCGGCAGTCCACAGCCCTCTCATACTTCCCATTATTTCTTGCGCCTTAATAGCATCACAAGCTTTTGCAAATTCTTTCTTCTTTGATATAGGAACAGACTCTATAAAAAAATTTCTGTATCTATCTGTAGTTTCATGCCAAAACTCCCTTCTATGTTCTGTGTCCAGCCATCTCGAATAAGTTCTAAAATATATAAAATCCCTAAATACATCATTAAATATCATCCAAAGGCTCCGTTTTTTTTAAGATTGGATTCTTTTTGTAGTTTCTTTTTAGTTTTAGTTGCCTTCTTTGGTTTTTTCTTTTTGTATGATAGGTTAATAAATTCAGGGACGTATATAAGACCATCGTGTCCCACGATTTTATTTATACTGGATTCTTCTATAGCCTTATTCACCAAAACTAATAAGGCATTCATATAAGCCTCTAAGTCTTCTTTCAGCCGAGGCCATCTAAATTCATACCGCTTATCTAATTTATATAAGCCGTCATATAAATTTTTTAATGCTGTATGATCTTCTTTCCATTTATTAGCCATTTTACCTCACTTTACTTTATTTTTAAACAAGCTGTTGCATATTTAACTTGATATTTACAATCGTCCAAAGCATTATGATGAACCCCCTCCCTGGGATATTTCTTTGAAGTGATATTAGCCAAATCCACTAACGTCCTCAAATCTCTTGCAGTTCTATAATGAAATGTTGGTTTCATATCTAACTTCTTATAATGATTTGTTAGTATAACAAAATCAAATGTAGCATGGCTCCAAATATTAGCAGCCCCATCTAAAAATAAAGACAAGAAATGCAAAATAGTTGTGTTTGTTCCGATCGGCTGAGAAAATAAAGATTTCCTTGCCTCTTCTGACTGCCCCAACCACCACATTATAGTTGAACCATCAACTTCAAAGCCACTTTCGAGTTCTGAATTAAGGTCTACATTTGAAAAAAAAGTATTGCCTATTTCGCCAGTTTCTCTATTAAAATAACAAGCCCCGATCTGAATAATAGCAGCATCATGGCTCGTGCCCATAGTTTCCAAATCTATCATTGCATCTTTTTTCATAGCCCCTCCGTTTTTTTTTAAATATCCTTATCTTGTAGCCAATCATAACATATTTTTACAATAGCATCTGAATTACTCCTTGCCTCTTCGTAGCGTTTAGCATAATCAATAGCTGCCTTTACGATTGAATTTTGATCTTCATCCATTTGAACAGTCATTCTTGTCGGCGCTTCCGCATTTAAATCAGACCCTTTTTTACTTGCTTTTAACTTCTCTGTTAAATTAGTAAGATTTAATTCCTTAGCATCTTTTATGAGTTCGTCTTTATTGTCGTATGTTAATAATGGAGTGATAGCCCCCATTTTTCGCCAGCCGATTGCCCTTACTTCATCCCATTCAATACCTAAATTATGGACTACTTTAGCTGTTTGAACCATATAATACGCTTTGCGCTCTTTAATATCTAATTCCGCTTCCACATATTCGCTAAAACTACTATAATCATATTGTTTATGGTATTGATATTTCCATACTTCCAACAATAAATCAGATAGCTCACAAAAGTTATTAATTACTTGATTAGCCAGAGTTTGTAAGTCAGCCCGTATCTTAGCAGCCCTATCTATCGGCTTTAAATCTACAATTTCCATTTTAAAATACCTTGCTGTATTCCGAGTTTGAGTTTTTCTTCTCTATATACCTTATTATAGCTTTCCCATCTTCAATAATACCGTCTAAAAATTTTTTGTCGGTAGCTTTCATCATATAAATTAATTTTTTCCAAGGCGCAATAGCCTTTTTTGGGTCATCAAGCCAAGCCCTGGCTCCGTATTGGAATGGAACTGTATTTGGGTCAGAATAATTTCCTATTTCGTATTGCCCAAGTAGCTTTAGATAATAAGGCACTTTTTCATAATCGACTTCGTATTGCCACTTATACACTATTTCGCACAGCCCTTTATTATAATCAATAAATACGTCACTCGGTGACAAAGCCCTCTCTTTTATTTGGTGTTCTTCAGCGATACGTTCAATTTTTACATCGTTGCCGATTATCCAAATTAAATTAGACTGTTCAAAAATATACTCCATAGTATCAAAATATTCAGGACAGTATCCAATCAAATAAGTTACGCATTGGGGGTCTAACGTATCAAAAGGAAATGCTTTGTTGTTATTCATAGGCGATAACAAAGCTCCCGGACGGCATACATCTAATATTGCCGCAGAAGCCCACCCGCTTAGAGTTTTGCTATTAAAATATACATGCAAATGCTTTCTTCCCATTAAACTCCCCGTAAACCTTTTATTTGATTTAAAATATTTTGGTTCTTTTCCAATGGTTTGATTAAATTAGATATAAATAATGCCGATATGTCTTCCTTAGTGCCTCCTTCATTGTAACAATTAATTAAAGCATCGTTGACTACATTTTCTATGTCAGCACCAGTCATATTCTCGCTAATTTCAGATAGAAATGCCATATCCGCATTAATGCCTTTTCTTTTTAAATGGATTGCCCATATATCACATAAATCTGATAGTGTTGGGTAGCCAATTCCAAACACTTCTGAAAATCTGCCCTTTCGTATCAATTCAGGAGGCAATAAATAAAAATCGTTCACTGTAGCCGAAACAAAAACAAATTTTTCTCTTTCCTGCAGCCAATTTAATAAAATAGCGTAAACCCTTGATGTTAATCCTGAATCCCCTTCTGATTCCTTACCAACAATGAATCTTGAAAACTCATCCAACCATAAAATACATGGAGCATGTTGTTCAATAGATACTAAAGCTTCCCTTAATTGCATATCAGTTACCCCCGCATATTGATTATATACAGTAGATAAATCTAATTTGAATAAAGGTAAGCCCGCCTCGTTAGCCATTGCTTTTGTTACAAGCCCTTTCCCTGTACCGGGTATCCCTGCTAAGATTACCCCCTTTGGAAATTCTAAACCGAATTGAACAGCCTCTTTTTTATAAAGGAATTTTCGTTTATTGAACCATTCCTTAAAATTGTTAAAACCCCCTACATCATTAAATCTATAAGCTGTTCGTATCTCTTCGATAATTTTTTTGTTTATGAATTTTGATTTGTTGCTGAGAAAATCAGACTCAGAATAAATAGAATATTTGAAACAATTTTTAGCCTCGTTTAAAAGCATCCCACAACTATAACCCGCCCATTTTTTAATTAGCTTTTTATCTTTCTTTGGCTTTAAAAGCAAGGTAAATTCCTTTTCATACTCCTCTTTTGTCGGAGAAGGTAACGTATAATATAAAGCACCTTTCAAATTTTTCAACCCCTGCCCTACAAAAACAAGGCAGTGTTTATTAATATTCTCTATTTCAGGTGGATTAATAAAAATAATAAAATGTTGCTTGTTAGCATACCTTAAATATTCAAAGCCGATTCTATATCTTTTTATTCTTAGGGAATTTGAATAACTGATATTACCACATTTTAATTCCAGCCCTTTACTGGCAGTCCATATTCCTGTAATATTAAAGTCAAGGTTTTCTGGTATAAAGTTATATACTCTTTCAGGCTCGTCGGCCTCTATAATAATAGGGGTTACTTTAGCCTTAATCAGGTTTTTTAACATTTTGTAATTCCATTGTAATAATACTCCTTACATTTATCAGCCATATAACAGTCCTTAGCCCTTCCTTTTTTGAACTCGGAGCGCAAACAAACAGATAAGGGAGGGGGCAACTTCCTTATATTAGCAGCGTTTGTGAAAGCTCCTACATTTCTAATAATCGGCTCCAACATCTTTTTATTAGGTCTTATAGGATAAGTCAAGATACTTTCAGTAAAAGAAAACTTTTTACTAATGTAGTGAAGATAACCGCAAGTCGTATCAACATTTACAGGGAATTTTAACTCATCAGGTAGTAAACTGTAAAAATACATATAACTTGATAATTGAACTACGTCCTTACCTATAGGAAAGCCGGACTTTGGTCTTTGCCAATAAGATTTAAAATCCCCTATCCGGTACACCCCATCCTTAAAAAGGATTTCGTCCATCTTACCAACAATTCTATACGGCTTATCTATCCTAAACATAAACTCATCATAAACAGTTGCTTCAGGGAAAGCCCCACAAGTTTCACAATTTGTTTTAGGCTTGGTTCCAAAATAAATTGAGCCGTCTTTATTCTTACGTTTATTTCGGCAGCCGAGGCATTTCCATGTTCCACATATCACATCTTTAAATACCTTTGAGTGCCCGTTTTGAACCCAATAATGTATAGCCGACCCTAAATCAAACTGCTGTTGAAGCGGGAAATCTACATAGTTTTCTTGCGCTGTATCAGTTAAATACCCTATTGCGTACTCTCTTGGGCAAAATGAATGAACTTCTGATATTCTAACATGGGTGTATTTTTTGTATCTAAAAGATTTCTTGGTATTTAATAATTGATGAGATAAAACAACCGGGTCACCTATATTGTCGTATTTAGATACACCCCCCCCACCAGTATGTTTTTCTTCAGTCGTAGTCCTTAAAAATTTCATCTTACCCTCTTTTGGCCAAAATCACGTTTTTTAATTTTAGCCATGCGTCCATCAGGATGATGAAAAACAATACCTTCTATATTTATATATTTAAACCATTCAGAAAGCCCATGATAAGTTCTCGGAGCGTCCATAACCTCAGCTTCAGAGTGCCTTATCAACTTATGTATTTCAGATTTTTCAGGGTTGCCTTGAATTTTTGGGCCTACCAATTCATATGTGCCGTCAGGTAAGGTTGGGTCAAAAGCCTCCATATGCCATCGGTCTTCTTTAGAATCAGGATTTACCGGCAACCAACCAACTCGTTTTTTAGTAATTTCATCAAATTGTTCTTCAACAAAACCAACTGGAATTTTTTTATTTGGCTTAACCTCTCTACGTTTAAAATACTGCCCATTTTCTATTTTAACGCACGTTCCATCATATTTTCGTGTTGCTACTCCCTCGCCGTCAAAAACCCAATAACAATCAGGATTACGCTCATTAAGAACAACGCTCATCTTTTCAGGATTACGTTTAAAAATTGTAGGTATTTTTTTCATTCCGTCTCTCCTTTGTTAAATTGCTTTTGAAGATATCCTGGTAAAATATATAGCGGTAATACTTTCAAAGCCTTTTTGGTTTTGTATTTACTACCAAAATGCCACATGCCTTTTACTTCTATTAAAATATTTTTCTCTGGAAGCCAAAAATCAGGTGTATAATAATGGTCGCCTATCTTAAAAGAACATGACTCATAATAAAATTTAATATTATTTTTAATAAACCATAACACAACTGACTTTTCATATTTTGATCTATAAAAACAATTTGTCAGCGGTTCCCATTCTTCAAAAGCCGTATCAATTTGAGGCAACTCCATAGGAACACTTATATCCTGCTTTTCTACCCCATTTAAAAATTTCAAGAAACAACCAGTAGAACAAAATAAAGTAGCCTCTGGTAAAACATATTTGCATTTGTTTGTCGGTAATGTAAAGCCGTTTCCGCAATAGCAGTTAAACTTCATCCAGCGGTTCTTTCTTTGGAGGCGCTTCGATAAGCCCCTTCTTAATTTTTACATAATAATCTATTATTCTTTTTTTATCTGAAAGAAAAAGGTTATTATCTGCCTTCCAGTTTTCAAACAAGTCTTTTTGTTTATTACTATATTTCCTGCCAAAAATAGTATTCGTGTTTTCATCGTACAGGCCAGCCTTTATAGCATAATCCAGAACAATAGCTTCTTCCTTAACTTGCCCTACTTTATGATTTGGAGTAGCTTGCATAGCCATAAAAAACTCAGCCGTTCCAGCCATAGTTAAAAGTTTTCGCTTAATGCCAGGAGAAATAATACTTGCTTTAAATTTGCCATAAGCTGGTAATTCTGTTTCTGTATCAACAAATTGACTTTTTAATTGGGACATTCTTATTGACAAATGCCAGTCATGCTTACTTGCAAAACAACCTGTCGGTTCGTCTGTAGCCCCTCCCCAGG
This sequence comes from Candidatus Atribacteria bacterium, assembly GCA_018402425.1. Taxonomy (GTDB): domain Bacteria; phylum Atribacterota; class Phoenicimicrobiia; order Phoenicimicrobiales; family Stramentimicrobiaceae; genus Oleincola; species Oleincola secundus. Next base: position 14,827 of record JAGYIZ010000024.1, read on the forward strand.
TATTGTCAATCTTAGCCCTCATTTGATTAATAGCCAAAAAAGCAGTGTTATTGCCCTTCTTTTTGTTTTCAATTAAAACAGATTTAACTTTGTTAATCAATCTAGTATGTAACTTGGCTCTTGTCCCAACATGATTAACCATAGCCGGTTCCACTATTTCAGCTTCAGGAACAACCCTTGAAAAACTGTCCAATAAAACTAAACCACAGTCGTCGGCTTTCAAACATTCATAAATAATATCAACAGCTTCTTCTCCATAACAAGGTTCAGCCAGCACTAAATCATTAACATTCACCCCAAGTTTTTCAGCCCAATCTAAATCAAACCTTTCAGTTTGAACAATTACAGCCTTCTTTTTAGTTTTCTTTTTACATTTACAATCCCATAAATATTCAAAACAATTCCAACATATATTTTGTGCGCCGGATATTATTTTATTTGTTACTGAGCTCTTACCACCTGATTCAGGGCCATAAATAGAAGATGTGACTCCTATTGGTATACCGGCTGTGCAATAATCCAAAGCAAATATACCACTTAAAATTCTTGGAAAATCTCTGCCGTATTCTTCAGGTTTATAAAAAGAATACACTTTCTTTTTGTCATTCATTATATCGCTTATTTTCATGCGTAGCCTTTTTTCAGCAATCTTTCGAGTTACAAATAATGTCTGAGAAAGCCCAATGCTTTAGCTTTGGGTAGTTGACATTCCTGTTTGGATTTCGTTTTTAATATCCTCTATTAATTGACACATAGATTAAATATCCTCAACTTTTGGAGCTGATTCTCTAATTTCAGCTATTTCTTCGGCAAGTCTTACATCTACCCAATTCTTACATTTTTCAAATACTTCATCAGTATCTTTCAAATTACAAGGATAAGTCAATGAAATATGTATTCTTGCCGATTCGTAAGGTCTTGTAGGAACAGTCATTCCGGCTGAAATTCCAACATAAGCCGGTTCCCCCTCTATTTTTTTTACAGGCAATCTATCATCAGTTTTCTTCATTGTTTTCTCCTCTTTAGTTATATTATTCTTCAAAACAATCTCCGTCTTTGCTGAAAGCTCCAAGATTCTTTTCGTATCGTGTCCAATTATCATGTAAATACTCCTTCATATATTTTAAACCTCCGTGCCGTATCTTTTTTTTATTGCCCCTGCACGCCCTGATAACTTTTCTTATTAAATCAACTTGTGTTTGTGATAAATATTGGACATATTCAACCCCGTACACCTCCTTCATCAACTTATACCCAGGAACTTTAATCTTCCTAAAATAAATTGGTTTTGGTATGACATTGAAAGTGTTAGACATATACATCTTTAACGTGATTAAACTAATTGGAAGTTGATCGGCAGCCAATTTTCTAACCATATAAAATTCATCTTTATACTCAAAAATATATTTCTTCCCGAAAACCCTGCTTAAATGATTTTTCTTTTTCTTATAATATCTTTTAGATGAATAGCGTGACGAATAAAGCGTCCGCTGATTATGTAATGTCGAATATTCCTTAGTCCAGGACTTAGGGGTTTTTTTCTTAGGTAACTTCTTGGCAGTCAAAATTATTATCCTTATAATAAGATAGTCTTTTTTTGCCCCATCTAATAGTTTCAGGATAATTATCCCATATATCAACAACAACAGGGTCAGCTACGTTTTGATTGATTCTTCTAATCCTGCCTACAATTTGCTCAACCTCTGAATGAGGGGTGGCATAAACAAGCCCTCTCAATGTATCAATATCAATTCCAACACTTAACATTTGGGTTGTAGCCAGAATACAACCTGCATTTTTTTCAAGCCATACTTTTTGTTCGGCTTTAGTTTTAGATATATATAATCCTATCTTATCAAAACCTTTTTCCTTTAATATAGCTTCAATGTTTTCAAGTTGGGCTATCCTATCACCAATAACCAAAGTTTGCAATCCTTTATTAATCAATATTTCAGCAAAATCAGCTATTAACTGGTTTCTTTCCTTATTTTTAGCTAAGTTAGATAAGATACAAGCCCTTACTTTAACTTTATCTTGCCTGTTTAACCAATAAGGTAACTTGCCGGAATTGCCTGAATATTTTTTAATAAACACCCTCGGTTTAGGTTGAGTAGCTTCTTTGTATGATATAATGTTTCTCCCAAGATGCTGAAAAAATACAGTTTCCATTTTATCTTGTCGGAATAAGGTAGCGGAAAGCGCCAAATTATATTTAGCCGGAAACATTTTCATAACTTGAGAAAAGGTATAAGTAGGGGTCATATGGATTTCATCCATAATAATTAAACCAAAACGCTTCTTAAACTCATCAGGATACCTGTCTTTACATACAGAATGAATCAGCCCTACACAGGCTTTTTTGCCTTCATATTCGCATCTTTTCTGCTGAACAAAACCAACATCTTTAATATTTGTAAACTTTTTTATATGGTATTCCCACTGAGTTAAAAGCCTCTCTCTTGGAACTATAACAAGAAAGGCACTTTTAATTGAGCCGCTACCCATAAAGCAACAACTGTTTTACCGGCCCCGGTTTGAAGATTTAAAATATATTCTGTTATACCTTTATTATAAAATTCTTGCCATTCCTTGACTACCTCTTTTTGATGCCCTCTAAGCGTGCCTTTAAATTTTAACTTCCAGCGATTCCCCTCCTATTCGCTCATCTTTAACTTTTTTAGGAATAGGTAAATAATTTTTAGGCACACCTAAATAATTATCTGTATCAATATAATTAAAGATAGGCTGTATATCAGGAGAATTTAGATTTTACAATTAAATCCTGCTTAATTGTATTGATGTCAAATAGGCTCCTTTCGGGAGCCATAACATATTAGAAAGAATCATTTATTTAAATCAAATCTGCAAGCTTTTTTTTGTTTTCCGTATTAGCGTCTTGCTGTTCAGCCCGGGTTTTTTCCGACCCAACAGGATCAGGAATAGCTAAAATCTTTCTAAGTTCAGATGGTGTTTTTGGCTTAAAAATATCTTTATAGTCGTAAGGTGCAATCCAATCTTCAAACTTAATACCATTTGGAGTTTTTTCAGCTACTCTATCCCAATCAGCATTTTTTTTAAATTCCATATCAGAGCCGGTTGTAGCCGATTTTGAATCATTTGATCTGTAAAGATTAAATATCTTGCCTTTCAAAGTGCCGTATTCCTTTTGCCGCCTAAGCCAGTTTTTAGAAGCCCCTTGTTTGATAACAATCAATTTTTTAGTAGGGGGCTGTAAATTTCCTTTTTTGTCATAAGGATTAATATGAATAATGGTAGAAGCAAACCCAAGATATTTAGTTGTTTTATTATCACATAAAGGGCACTCCCCTTCTATATCTTCTATGCAAGTTTCAAAAACTGTCCAGCCGTTCGAGTCTTTAAAACTATGCTCTACAACAGGAAACAATAAATCATCCAAATATAAAACCAAAGCCTCCGTGTCGTATTTCATGTAAAAACGTCTTTGCCTTACGTTATCTTCGGCATAAGCCGTTTTTCTTGCCGCCTGTTTGTCCTCTTCCTCTTTCAAAAATGATAATGCTTCTTCTGTGCTTTTAAAAGCTTTCATAATTTTCTCTCCTGAATTTGTCTGTGAACTTGAAGTTCAGTGTTTGTTGGTCTAAAACCTGTTCTAATTCTTCTTTTGAGCCGAGCTCTCCTGGGTCTTTACGACCCACTTTTGACCAATCAAGGTCTATAACTTTACAATTAGCTTGTCGCCTTACGGCTAAACTAAATTGTTTTCCGGCATTATCTGCATCAAAACCAAGATACAATAATTTTGGATTAAAATCTAAGATACGTTTTAATTTAAGTGATTTCTTCCCTATACCCCCATGACTTGCTATAACATTTTGCAGCCCTAAAGTTTTTAAACGAAGGCAATCCATAATACCCTCGACTAAAACAATAGGTTCATTAATGTTTAAAAATTCAATCCCAAACCAACTATCAGGCCGCCCCCATTGTATGTTAGAATTGAAATGCTCCGGCTTGCCATGCCAAAATATTTTAGAATTAATTGACCTGAAATGAATCCAATAAGTTTTAAAATCTGTATCCCTTATAGGACATAATAACGCATTTTTCCAAAATTGCAACCCCGCTTGTCGTGCAATATCTAAATTTATTTTTCTGGACTTTAAATAATCAGCAGCTTTGTTTATAGGCTCAAATAAAGCTAATACCTCATCAGGAACAGGTATATATTTCTCAGGCTTATGGTTATTAGAAAAGCCGTCATTAAATAAAATGGTATCCTCGGCTTCCTCTTGAATAAATTCACTTTTAACATAAAATTCAAGAATTTCCCTGCTTATGTTTTTTGTCCAAAATAAAGCGTGCAATACTTCATATAAGCTCCTACAGCCACAAGTAAAACAATTTACATAAGACAAGCCTTTATCATTTATAGATATACTGCACGAAGGGCGCTCATCAATACCTTTATCATGGGTAAGGAAAGCCAAAGGGCAGCTAACCCTAACCCATGTTTGGTTATAATCTATTATCTGTATATTCAATAAAGACAATAATTTTTCTAATGATTTAAATTTCATAGCTTTGGTCTGCGCCTAAAAGTACCTTGAGTATCTGTCAAAAAACTAGCACCACCGATATTTTCGTACCATTTAAAATCTATACAAGTTATTTTTATACTTGTATCCTCATGTGACTGCTCCACCAGCTAAAGCAGGTGGCTTCCCACTTCAATGAGGGGCCTTGTAGCACCGCCTCTCCGTGGGCGTTTAAGTTCGGGTGCGTCCCACCTTTTAAGGTAGTGGTAGTTCACACTACTTTCACTCCTTTCAATTCCCACAAAGCTTTCTTATAGCGTTTCATTAAACTTCCTGCCCCTTTAAACTGATTGCGCTCAGGTAACATATTATCGTATAAGTCTTGTATTTTGATAATAGAAGCCGATGTGTTCAAAGATACTCTTTTTATATAATCAGCATACTTTTCATCTTGCCTTTTTGTTAAGGCATCAACTACAGAAACGTCCTCATCGGAAAACCCTTTTTGCCTCAACATATCTAATGTAATTTTTGTATCCTCCACCACATCATGTAAAACAGCCGGAACCCTTAAATAATCCGGTACATTAAACATTACCCTTAATGGGTGTAAGATATAAGGTTGACCACATTTGTCCATTTGTCCGGCGTGGGCTTTAACAGCCAATTTTATAGCTTCGCATAACATTTTAACCCCCTTTATTTATAATACACAGTTGACCAGTGTTAGTCTTGGTCAAGCTGCTGGTTATACCTTTCAAAATAAAAAACGCCATCAAACGGTTTAAACTGCAAAATACCAAAATCGATAGCCACTTTTGCAAGATACGTTTCCTGTATTTTATCTGCCAATTTAACAATAAGTTGTCTGAATACTTCTGGCGGCCATTGCCGTTTATAATGGTTGCACCTTCGGCAACTTGGCATTAAATTATCGATATGGTCGCCTTTATTGTTGCGCAAATGCGCTCCACATTTAGGCTGATAGTGGTCAACCTGCATATCGGCGTACTCTAATTTTTTCCCGCAATACGCACAACAGCGACCATATTTATTCCATACCTGTTCTCGCAGCTCTTTTTTCATGATATTCCCTATTTTTCCCTATTTATACTTTCGTTAATCTTTCTTAATTCTTTATAACACTCATAAGCCCATTTTTGGGCATAATAAACACATATTGGCAATATAATTAATATTGCAAATAACACCAGCCCACCAATAATTCCAGTTAAAACAGCCAAATCTCCCATTTTTTTATCCCTCCATTTTTACATAACTATTCATTATATCTTCGTAAAGTTCATTGTTGGCAATATCAACCAGCCATTTTGGAGCTTTATCAAACTCTGCCACAGCCCCCAATTTGCTGTAACCCCTGAAAATATAAAGATCACTAATTTTAGGCTCCTTCTGTGTCGGGTCAAATATCGGCATTACCCCCACTTCAGCCAAATCGTTAATCTTTAGTATATAAAATTCTTTTTGCATAATTTCCCTCTTATAATGTTAAGCCTTATTAGGCAATACTACCATTTTAATATTTTCTTTCTTGCCAAATTTGTAAGCATCTTTTTTGGAGCCGACTAAGATATCAATTCTTTTTTCCCATCTTTCATTCATTAAATCCCCAACATAACGTACTCCTGTACCTTCAATATAAACCCATTTGCCAAGAAGATGAATTAAATCTCTTGATACTGCCACAGTCTTGCCGACCACGGGCTTTTCCATAGTAGCTGTATGCCCGCTATCATGGTTTGTTTCGTCTTTTGAAGTGGTGTACGCAGTGATATTAACAGAATGATAACAATAAGTATTGATAAAATTATCATAATCTTTTTGAAGCTCATCCAGCCGCTCCCTTATAACGGCATTTACACTTACAAGAGTTCTTACTTCTTCGATATACTCATACTCCTGATTAGTAAATTCTTTCTCGTTATAAAAACAAAGAGTTATAATAAAGCATACAAGAAAAATATTAAATATTAAAGATACCCAAATCATTTTCATAGCCCCTCCCGCTAAAATTTAATTTCTTTTTCTTCAGTATCGCATAAATAAATATTGGCATCGTAGGTGTTTACACTATCCACTAACAATCCAATCTTGATTAAAAACTTAATGTATTCTGTGGGCAATAAATTTCTTTGCGCAGCCCTTTTTTTGATTGTCCTCTTGATATCATCAGGTAGCCTTATTCCCATTGTTCCCCCTTTTTAGCTAATTTATAAAAATCTACCAAATCGTTCCATTGCCCCATTACAGCCAAATCTAAAATATCAGCCCTATTGTTAATTAGATGTGCCAATCCAACACAATATTTCATGTGAAAAGGTATTTCTTCATTAGTTTTTTTGCACGGAATTGTGATATTTGGCTTCATATCTTTTGAAATAACTATAACACAATCATCATCCCTAACTTGTATTGTTCTCATGTGCCCTCTCTTTTTGTTTTGGCCCCATATTAATTTCAATGCCCTCTTTCCAATGCTTGTTAATAAAACATTGAAGCTCCCGCCATACCGCTTCATTTGTGCCGTTAGCAGTAAACACCTCACCTTTCTTTGTCGTTGCGATTGCCTTAACTTTTTCCATAGTTAATTCCTTTCTTTAATTAAAATTCCCATAGCCCCTAAATAATTAATAGCTCCTAACACTTCTTGATAAGCGGCATCCTCTCCTTTAATTTTATAAAGCCTCCCGGCTTCTATTGTTTTCTTTATAACTTGAAAAGCATGGCCCCCAAATGGATGATCTTTTAACAGCCGTTGGACTACACAAATCACCTGGTCTTCAAAATTGTTATTGGTTGCATGTCGTTCCAGCCCTTTTCCGATAGAACTATGCTCCTCGGCATTAGATAAAACTTTTTTTAATTTACCATACTTATCATCAGATTGCACTTCCAAGACAAAATAAGGAAATGCATATAGCCGCCCGTCCCTAAGCCTTACTTCAAACCCATACTTCCCACTGTCAATTTCCACTTGTCCTGTCTTCCCTATAAATTGTGATATATTTATATCCACCTGGGATGAAATCGATTGATTTGAACCTTTCCAAAGCGGCCTATCTCCTCGTATAATTTTTACCTTGTCGCCAACTTTAATCCCACTATTTTTATGCCTTTCTAAATAACCCATTTTTTAGTCACCTATCAAATACTGTATTTTTTGTTGAAATATTCTTTTCAGCCAAACATTTCTTATATTGCCGGTAAATTTCTGTTGTATATTTGTTGAAAGAATACTTATACATTTTACCTATCAAAAACCAGCAGCACAAAAACCCAAAGCAATACCCTACACCTAAAATTAATAAAACCCATTGATATACTTCCATCATTATTCTTCCTGAAACCAATAATTAAAAATACAACTTTTATAAGTACATTTTTTCCCTGTTGCTAAACAATAATCATATTCAGAAGCAGAGTGGAAAGCCGGGCAATTTTTTCTTTTGTTCTCCCATTTAATCTGTGCTATATCTTTCCAAGTCATTTTGCCACTATCAATTTTATCCTTCATGCGTGCATCCTCCTTTCTAATTCTAACCGCCTAAAAGCCTCCATCACCTTACATTCCCTTTTCATCCTTCCAACATGCCAGCCATTACAGTACTTGCAATAATAAGCCTCGACATAGCAACCCCTTCTGTTCATCTTTCGGGCTACTGATCTTGCGTATTGCTCATTGTCAAATCTCACTTTCCGGTTGCAATCTTTTTTCCTTTTTTTCTGAGATTTTGTCATTGTTAAGCCTCCTTGTTATAGAGTTATACAAGTTGACATCTGAAATCGACAATTCTTTACCACGCATGAATTTCTTTTTAAATTTTTTAACTAAGCCCGATAACCGCTTTTCCGTAGCAGATTCTCCAATATAGGCAATTAAATAATTAACTATATGATAAGTTTCATTACTAAGCAAACTAAGAGCGTACTCTTCTGCTTCCTTGTAAGTACTAAATACATAAGGAGATACCGGCTTAATAGGAACAATGTCTTTTTTTACTGTGCCGAAAATAACCCAACCTTTGTATCCTGCCCATTTAAACAAAATTATATAACCTTTTTGTTTATTTGTCAGTTTATTCATTAAATCACCCTAAGTCCTTTCTCAAATGCTAATTTATCCATAGTTTTATGGTAAAACCGATTCCACAAATCCATTGCCTCTAAACTACTTTCGTTTTTAATACCCATTTTTCGTAATTGAGCATCTGCTATTTTCGTAGCTTTAGGTATTAATAAATTTACTCCTCGTTCATGTTCTGTCAGCATTTTTTACCCGCTTCTTTAATTATAAATAATTTATGGTGGCTTTGCCATAAGCCTGACACTCCCCGCCTTGTTGGTTCTTGGAGTTTATGGTGGCTTTGTCATTTTTTTACTGTTACATTGCTAAAAATAACGTACCAATCTCCATCGTTAGGAGTTATGGTGCAATCTTCCGTTATTTTTGTCATCCCACACTGTCTAAACGCCTCTTGTGGGATCCCTCATTCTCCGCTACAATCCTTGCCTCTGGAACCTTTATTTTGTCACCTTGTACCACTACTCTCTTGCCCTTGGTTTCACAAAGCTCCACCCTGGCATAATAAAGCCCAAAGCCATGAGCTTCTGGGGCATTGCCATGTAAACCATCCCCACATATCGGAGACGAATCCCAACTTTTGGCTTTAGTCCACTCCCCTTTTTTTTCCCATTGAAACCCTCTGTAGGAAACCCCGTTGCTGGAACTCCGCAACATCCAATCATGTGTGTCTAACCATTGTTTACCTATCATTTTTCTATCCTCCCTTTTTTATAAAAACTTAGCAGAAAACCACTATCCCTTTAGGGTAGTGGATGAATGCTTATTCACCCTCATACTACCACCAGTCCTTTCCTAAACCTATAAGGTTCTAATAATTCAACCCTAGGTACTTTCTTAATTTCTTTTAGTGCTACATACTTTCCGCTATTCTGAGCACCTTTAACTGTATACACCCTATTTTCGTATTTAATTAAGTCCCCTGGTTGGTAAAAATATCTTTGAGTACGTATCCTTCTTTGTCCTTTAGACACCTTCTCACCTCTGTACACCCTTAGGTTTTCAGTGTTATAGCTCTTATTTCGAGTTCTTCTACCACAATTCAACTCACCTCCACTAACTTTCTTTCCTGTTCTAACATCAATGAATTTAGAATCATAAAACCTCTCTAAACTTCTGTTATTCCTTCTTGTCTGTTCAACTTCTATAGGGTGAACCCTACTCTGAGTACTTCCACCCGCTATAGCGAAGGCATCGTTATAATGTGATTTCTCTAACCTTAATTCAATCCTCTTAGACTTTGTTATGTACCCAAAAGTAACTTTACAGTTTAATATTTTAGTTACCTTCCATCTCACCATACTCATAAAGGTAGCATCCTTGAAACTTCTTAATTTAGGTTTAGTATACTGCCACTCATATAGAAATTTACCTTTCTTATGGTTTTCAGAAGTATGGCAGTTAGAACATAAAGTTATAAGATTATTAGGTGTATCCGTTCCACCGTTACCCCTAAATTTAATGTGATGAACTTCAAGTATTTCACTAGACTTCTTACATTTAGGATTCTGACATTTATGCCCATCTCGGTGGAGTATATATTCCCTTAAGTTCCAGAAACCTTTCTGCTCACCCTCTTGGTAGCCTTCACCTTCAATGTCAGGATTTTTAATTTTCTGTATATCGAAATTTGCAACCTCTACTATAACTTTAGATATAGGGAGTATTGACTTCAACTTTTCAATGAATCTAACATGAGTATCTAACTTGTGTTGAATACTAGGTGCTAACCAACCTTCTTTGCGTTCCCTATTATCAAACCCAGGCTTTCGGTGTCTAAGTCTACCTCTTCTTATAGTTCGGTACATGGACTTCTCTGAAATCCTATCACTCATACCTTGAAGGAGTTTAACCTCACCTGATATTAGTTCTTTAGATTCAGATACTGCACTAAACCCTATGTTTAAGTACCCTGAATCAACACCTAAAGTTACTTTCTGAGTGTACTCTGTAGTAGTATAAGTTAGTTGTATAGTGAAAGGCTTTACAGTCTTAACACTGGCTTTTCCTTGTTTAAGTAAAATCCTTGCTTTTGCATTTGCTGTAGGCATTAGAGGTTTTCCTGTCTGACTTAATACGTATACCATTTAGTTTAATCCTTTCAGATAATATCTCACCTTACGGTGGTGGGTTCACTTCGCTAAAGTTATATAAGGTTTTCAACAGCAACACTTTCCCTAACCCTCAGGAATGTTTAATCACTGTACTTAGAGCTTGAAGCTAGTGAAGCACTTCAAGGTAACTATATCATTCTTATATAACATAGTTTTCACTAAAGCTAATCAACCGACTTCAAAGAGGATTTCCTCTTCAAGCCACTACCCTTTAGGGTAGCTGGTTAGTTGACTGTTTTTTATCTTATATCATATTTAATTTCATTTGTCAACTAAAAAATATTGACATCCTAAAAAAAAGGCTTATTATAGATTTATCAAGTGCCTTGGGGTCGTTCTCCCTTTCGCTACCCCATAAAATCCCTCGCAGGTTTTTGACTCCTTTTTTTCCTGTGGGGGATTTTTTTTAGTTATTCGTTCCTGATTAAAAAATCATATATTTCCTCCATTTGTCCACTTACATCTTCCATGCCTTTCATAATATCTTCGTAGCCGTCCTGGTTTTTAAGTTCAGTCGCAGCCTTATCAATATTATCTTTTAAATTATTGATAGAAGCACTTGATATTTCCTCTATCCCTTTAAGGTAGCCCTTTTTGGATAGTTCTAATACCATAGCCGCAGGGTATTCCGCCCATTGGTCATCGAACAGCGGCACATCCAAATCAAGAACCCTATTCATTACTTTTATTCCCTGGTTGATTGACATCGAGCCAGCCCTTGCAAATTTGCCAATAGCATCAATTAATTCCGAACCCTCTATAAGTTTAGGCCCAATAGTTCTGAAAGCCCAATTTTCTGCCCCAAGGTCTTTCATAATCGTAAAATTAATTATTTCATCAAAGTTATTTCTTTCAGGTCTAAACACTTGCTCCTCTGCTATTAGCTTGGAGCTCTCAGATGTATTACCTTGAATAGCTATTTTACCATTTCGCCTTGTAAAAAATAAATGGTTCGGAACTTCAAAGCAATAAACCATCCCATCATAGTCAACTTCTTTAATTTGATGGCCTCTAATTTGACTATGATTTTTATATGTAATATTAACACGATAAGGTATTGCATGATGAGGTTTAATTTTAGGGTAAATTGATCGTGAAGCTCTATAGCCGCACCTCATTGCCAATATTTGAACTTGGTCTGCTAATTTTTTTGATGTTGTATAGTATAATGCACTTTTACAACCCTCGTAAGTTCCCCTTGTACCATCTGTATCAATTAAAGCATTTAACAAAATATTACTCTGTCTTTTATTAAGCTTTAAACACCATTCAGGCATATGCTTATGTAAAGCCCTATCCCCACAATTACTCCTCAACCAATTTCGTAACCCTTTATTAGAAATAAAATAAGTTAATTTAGGCCCTATTTTATCTTTAGAAACACAATATGACATATCATGATTTTTATTTAAATACTCAGCAAAATATTTAAATTTTTCAAGTTTTCTTTCTTTATGCGCCCCTAAAGCAATAACATACTGACATCTTTTAGAATAAGTAGACCCGTCTCCAATAAAATAGCCCAAAAACTCCAAAAAGAAATCCATAGATATTCTATAATCTTCATGGATAGGCTCTCTATTAGTATCTGCTCTATCCTCAAATGGAATAACAATATCTTTCTTGTCTTCTATATCCAAAAGCATACCAGGAGCATGTTTGAAATAAGACCTTGCCCCGTCAAATAACATAAAATCCTCGGCATGTTTTTTACACCAAGTTGGTTTTTTTGCATTTGACACAGGCAAAGCCCACATCGTATGATCTGGTGTAACTAAAACATCAGTATTGAGATTTTTGAAATGAATCATTTTACCTTTGTATGGATATAATAAAATACCACCAATAGGGTTATGATATTCCAACCGATTATTTTCAGGGTTAAAA
>JAGYIZ010000025.1 GCA_018402425.1 Candidatus Atribacteria bacterium
TTCTTATATAATTATGATTTTAAATAAATATTTTAAACTCTCCGCTGTTTGGGAGGTCTACAGCCATTATGTGGTATCGGGGTAACGTCTCTTATCGTATTAATTTTAAACCCGATTGCCTGTAATGAACGTATAGCCGTTTCTCTTCCGGAACCTGGTCCTTTTACATAAACATCAATGTCTCTCATACCCTGATCCATTGCTTTTTTGCCAGCCTCTTCGGCGGTTCTTTGGGCAGCAAAAGAAGTACTTTTCTTACTTCCTTTATTTCCAATAGAACCAGCACTTGCCCATGATACAATATTACCTTCCGTATCGGAAATAGCTACAATAGTATTATTAAATGTAGATTGAATGTGAACAACGCCTTTTAATATATTCTTTCTAATCTTCTTTTTACGAACTTTTTTTGTTTGTTTTTTTGCAGCCAATACTAATTTCTCCTTTCCTCTTATTAATATATTTCAGTATTATGATTTGCTTCTCTTTATACCAACAGTTCTTCTTGGCCCTTTTCTTGTTCTAGCATTTGTGCTTGTTCTCTGACCTCTTACTGGTAAACTTCTTTTATGTCTCAATCCACGATAAGAGCCAATTTCCATTAGCCTTTTAATATCAGCAGTCCTCTGGCTTCTTAATTCACCCTCAACTTTATTATTTTTACCAATTATATCTCTTATTTTATTGATCTCATCATCCTTTAAATCTTTTACTTTAGTCTGGAAATCAATGCCAGCTTCGGTTAATATCTTTCGGGATAATGTATAACCAATACCATATATATATGTCAAGGCACAATCAATATTCTTATTATTAGGTATGTCAACACCACTAATTCTAGCCATATTTTAATTCCCCCTTAATTATTTTCCCTGTTTTTGTTTATGCTTGGGATTACTGCATATTACCATTATTTTTCCATGTCTTCTAATTAATTTACATTTTTCGCAAATTTTTTTTACGGATGACCTAACTTTCATTTTCTATTTCCTCTCTTGCAATTATCTACATTAATATTGTTAATATACTAAATGTTCGCAACATATAACATAAATATTTTCTTTATATCTAACTATAAACGGTATACAATTCTACCTCGGCTTAAATCATATGGAGATATCTCAACTTTCACCTTGTCACCAGGCAATATACGAATAAAATGCATTCTTATTTTACCGGAAATATGAGCTAATATCTCACAACCGTTCTCTAATTCAACTTTAAAAGTTGCATTAGGCAAAGCCTGGGTTACCTTCCCTTTCATTTCTACATATTTTTCTTTAGCCATAATAATCATCTCCAATTCATGAAAAAGAATAATCTATTTTATCATTAATATTTAATTACAGAGTGTTAAAATTTCATTACCTTTTTCGTATATTGCAATAGTATGTTCAAAATGAGCTGACAAACTTCCATCAGCAGTTTTTACAGTCCATCCATCATCACTACTGGTTGTTCGATAATCTCCTTGGTTAACCATTGGCTCAATAGCTATTACCATTCCTTGTTCTAACTTTAAACCAGTTTTAGGCTTACCATAATTTGGTATTTGTGGATCTTCATGAACTTTTAAGCCTACTCCGTGTCCAACAAATTCTCTTACAACTGAAAAGTTATTCTCTTCTGCTACAGTTTGTACAGCATTTCCTATGTCTCCAATGGAATTACCACTTATGGCTTTTTTTATGCCTTCAAACAAGCATTTTTTGGTTATCTTTATTAATTTTTCAGCAACTTTACTTATTTTTCCTACCCCAACCGTCACAGCGCTATCCCCATAATAACCATTCAGATAAGTTCCAATATCTATACTGACAATATCCCCTTCTTGTAAAACCCTTTTTCCCGGTATTCCATGCACAATCTCATCATTTATCGAAATACATACTGATGAAGGAAATTCATTACCTTCATCACCATAACCCTTAAAGGATGGCTTCCCTCCATTTTTTAATATGAAGGATTCAGCTATTTTATCTATTTCTATTGTCTTCAATCCAGGTTTTATTTTTTCAGTTATATATTGTAACGTATTCGCTGTCAACTGGCAACTTTTCTTTATTTGTCTAATTTCTTTGTCTGTCTTTATAATAACCATATATTACTTCTTCCCAACAAGACCAAGCTCTTTTAATCTAGCTTCGACTTCTTTAAATCTATCATCAAGATCCTGATCAGCATTAATTTTGGTTAATATATTTTGTTTCTGATAGTAATCAACCAATGGTAATGTTTCATCATTAAATACTTCCAGTCTCTTTAGAATTGTTTCTTCCTTGTCATCATCTCTTTGTATAAGCTCTCCTCCACACTTATCGCATTTATCTTTAATCTTTGGAGGGTTATAATTAAGATTATATATAGCTCCACATTTTGTGCAAACCCTTCTATCTGACAATCTTTCAATTATTGTATTTTTAGAAGTTTCAAAGTAAAAAACTTGATCGATGTTATGTTTTAAACGTTTGAAAAGCAATTCTAAATCCACTGCTTGTTGAATTGTTCTCGGGAAACCGTCAAACATAAATCCCTTTTTGCAATCTTTTTCTTTGATTCTTTCTTCAATTATTTTCATAATCAAGTAATCCGGAACTAATTTTCCTGAGTTAACATATGATTGAGCTTCTTTGCCTAAATCGGATCCATTCTTAATAGCTTTTCTCAAGATATCTCCAGTTGAAATAATAGGAATATCCTTTTCTTTTTTTATTTCACCTGCAATAGTCCCTTTGCCTGCCCCGGGAGGGCCTAATAAAATAATTATCATAGATAATTCCCCTTAATAAATACATACATAAACTGAAAATAAAATATCTTTTATTTTTTAATAAAACCTTCGTAGTGTCTCATTAGCATGTGAGACTCGATTTGCTGAACTGTCTCCAGTGCAACTCCTACCATTATCAAAACTGAAGTACCACCAAAATAAATAGTAGTAATCCCGGTTATTTCAATTAATATATTAGGTAAAATGGCAATTATTGCTAAATCCATTGCAGAGGCAGTTAGATACCTAAAATTTGCAGTTGCTTTCCCCAGTGCTTCTTCCAGAATCAAAACCACCATATTTTTTCATATTATCAGCCATATTTTGTGGATTAAAGGTAATGTGAGTATAGAAAAAAGTAAATACAATAATCAATATAGCATATAGAGTCAAATATAAAGGTGTCCCGGGTGATAAAGCTTGAGACACTTTTTGCATAAATGCAGAACCCTGAAAGAATTGTGCAATTGTTCCAGGAAATATGAGAATAGCTGACGCAAAGATAATCGGGATAACACCAGCTTGATTCACTCTTAATGGAATATGAGTTCCTTGTCCACCATATAGTCGGCGTCCAACAACTCTCTTTGCGTACTGTACTGGGATACGCCTTTGACCTTGTTGGATTGCTACCACACCAGCTATAACAAGAATAACTACTGCTAAAAGGGCAATTATTGAAATTATACTAACTTCCCCTACTCTAAATAAATTCCAGGTTTGAATAATTTCAGTAGGTATTCTCGCTACAATACCAGCAAATATAATTATTGATATACCATTACCTATCCCGTAATCACTAATCTGTTCACCTAGCCACATTAAAAAACATGTACCGGCAGTTAAACTTATAATTAATAAAAACCTAAACATTAAACCGGAAATCATTAGAACTTGTAAACTTTCCAGCCATGCGCTAATTCCTACAGCTTGTATTAAACCAAGCACTACTGTTTCCCATACTAATAATGTTTCGATTTAGCTTGCTTCTGCCTTCCTGACCTTCCTTAGCCCATTGCTCAAATAAGGGAACAACTGATTGTAGTAATGACATAATAATTGATGCATTAATATAGGGCATAATACCAAGAGCAAAAAGCGAAAAACGACTCAATGCTCCTGGCAAAAAAAGATCCAGAAAAAGAGATCGGGATACCACCTGGGCAAATAGATTAGCAAGAGCTTGCTTATCTATACCAGGCAAAGGTATATGACTTCCCAATCTAACAACAATCAGCATAGCTAATGTAAGGAGACGACTTTTTAAATCAGGTATTTTGAATAATTACATAATTGTTCAGCACTTATATCACCTCAACCCCTTTCCACCAGCTGTTTTCAATTTTCTTAATTGCCTCGCAAATAATCAGTTGTGCTCTAACTGTTAACTTTTTATTAATATTTCCTTGACTCAATATTTTTATACCATTCATTACTTTTTTAATCATACCTTCTTCCAATAAACGTTCAGGAGTGATGGTTTCATCATTATTGAATCTATTCAAATCTTCAATATTTATAATGGCATATTTTTTCTTAAAAATATTACAAAATCCACGCTTTGGCACTCTGCGGCTTAAAGGCATTTGTCCGCCTTCAAGGCCGCTTTGACCTAGTTTTGAACCCAGACCTACTCTTCTGGCCCGTCATTCCTCTTCCAGCAGTCGTTCCATTTCCTGATGCATTGCCTCTACCTACCCGTTTTTTAGCATGGACTGACCCTGGATTAAGCTCTAAGTTATTTAACTTCATAGTTTTATTCCCCCTCAGTTACAATTAACTATATAATCTCTCAACAGGAATGCCTCTTAATCTAGCAACTTCTCTGGCATTTTTTAGACTTATCAAAGCTTTGTTGCCTGGCTTTTGCAATATTAAATATTGTATCAGCTTTACAAGGCAGTAGAGATATCCTGGTTGCCATGACTCAATTATAGCTCTTACAGCTCCACCGGCAATTACGCCAGTTCCTGGAGACGCCGGTCTCAAAAAAACTTTTGCACCACTATGCACTCCGGTAACAGCATGGGGTATAGTATTGTTTCTTGTTTTTATTTTATACATTTCTTTCTTTGCCTTAGTGACACCTTTCTTAATTGCATCCGAGACATCCTTTGCTTTACCATAACCTATGCCTACAGAACCATTGCCATCACCCACAACAACCATAGCACTAAAACCAAATCTCCTGCCACCTTTTACCACTTTACTTACTCTATTAACAAAGACAACGCTTTCTTTAAATTCCTGTTCTTCATTTGCAGCCATCTGCATGTACTCATCTCCTCTCTCAGTTAATGGATCTAATTTATAGATTTATATATATCACTTCAAATAACACTAGTTTTAAATAGGTAAAATATTTATTTTTCTTCTTTAATTCAATTTGGTCTGCTAATGACTTGATTCTGCCATGAAATAAATAGCCATTTCGGTCAAAAACAACTGAAACCCCTTTTTCTTTTAATTTTTTGTTTAAAAGCTTACCAGTGACTTCCGCTGCATTAATATTCCCACCATAGGATATTTCATTTTTCACTTCAGGGCTTAAGGTTGATAAGGATAATAAGGTCTTTCCCTCATCATCATCACCTTCCATTTATAATATTCTTTGCACTACGAAATACTGTTAATCTTGGCTTTTCGCTAGTGCCAAATATTCTTTTTCTAATACCCTTTTTTCTTCTAATTCGAGATAATACCTTTGTGTTTTTCATAAAATTAAGAACCCCTCTTTCTGGTCATGTCAATAATTCACTATTTTTTTGTTAACTACTGACGGTTGCTCCTGCTTTACCAACTTTTCTTCTTACATGCTCATCAACATATCTAATGCCTTTACCCTTATAAGGTTCTGGCTTTCGATAATTCCTTATCTCTGCTGCAATTTTTCCAACTAATTGTTTATCAGAACCTTTGATCTTGATAGTCTTTTGTTTATCAACTATAAAACTCAGACTCCCTCAGTGCCTTTACTTTAATCGGATGAGAATAACCAAAGGCTTAATTCAAGATCCTTTCTTTAATATCCGCTCGTAAACAACTCCTCTTATTTCAAAGTCTTTTCAAGCCCTCGTTTATTCCTTTAATCATATTAAAATCATATTTCTAGATTAAACCTTTACGAGAACAGTGCAATCTTAGATCACTTGGCCTCTCAACAATTGTTTGATTATCTTTAACCTTTACTTTTATATCAGGTTTATTTCAAAGATAATTCCTGATTATTTTTTTTTTTCTGAATTATTTTTATTTTTAATATCTTTGACATCCAGCAGGTATCTGGATGGGTAGTTTACCAATTCTGGACATTTCTTCCTCCTTGCACAATTCATCCAATAAGAAAAATTCTTTATATTATCAAAAAAATATATGCCAATTATTTTTCAATAAAGTTTTCCACATATTTATCCTGATGCTCATATTATTGCAGATATAACATAATACTTTCTCATAAAATATAGCGCTTTTTGCTTCTTTTTCCACGACATTACTACCTTTGGACGTTGACATATGCAATTCCCAATCCTCTCCCAAGACTTCTGGTATATCATCTTTATTAACACCAAACGCGATTAGCCAGGTTTGCTAATCCTTTTCAAGTTTGTAATAATTCTCTGCCTATCAGATGTTTTACTTTAATATTGTTATCGTTCCTTGTTTATTATCTTTTTATATTTATAATCGCTAACAAAACCTTCTTCCTTTTAATATCTTAGCAATTTCTAATTTTATTTTAGAGATGGTATTTCTACTCTTCCACCTCTAGCACGGTTTGCGTTCCTTATTCTGGTAATCATATCGGCAATTAAGTTCGAAACAACACCCATATATAATATCCCCTCTTGCAATCATACAAATATTTTAGATTACATTTCTAGTAAAATTTAAACTTCTCACTATTACCAACTTGGATTTTGTAACACCTGTGTAATTCAGCATTATGTGCCTCCATTTTCTGAAACAGTCCGGCAAATTCAAATTTTCTAATGTATCCTCTA
Organism: Candidatus Atribacteria bacterium; assembly: GCA_018402425.1. Lineage (GTDB taxonomy): Bacteria > Atribacterota > Phoenicimicrobiia > Phoenicimicrobiales > Stramentimicrobiaceae > Oleincola > Oleincola secundus. The sequence goes on from JAGYIZ010000025.1 coordinate 6,772, forward strand.
GGTCTTACAGATATTACAGCGTATATTTCCCTAACCTTATATTTTGGTTCTTTATTTGCCTTAGCTATCAAAGCTTTTTTGCCACTATTTATCCTCCTCTTTTTCAGTTATTCGTCCTTTTAAGGGCATTCCCGATTAAACGTATAAGATCTTTTGCTTCTTCATCATTTTTCGCATTTATTGCAATAGTAACATTCATTCCTAATGTTGTATTTGCTTTATCAAACTCAATCTCTGAAATATCAATTGTGTTCTTTTATGCCCAGCGTATAATTCCCCCGACCATCAATGAATCAAGGAGAAGTCCCTGAAACCAATACATCCTTACGGGCAATAGCAACATTTATTAACCGGTCTAAACTCTTTATTATATTATTCTAAGGGTAACCTTACATCCTACTGGCATTCCTTTCTTATGGAAAATTTGAAATGGGTTACTTGATTTTGTTATTACCGGTTTTGTCCAGTAATTGTTGCTAGAACCTGGGTTGCTTTCATCTACTATTTTGGCATCTTCTCTTGGTTGCAGTCATATTAATTACTACTTTTCAATTTTGGAACTGCCATTTTATTTTTGTAATTATATTTTTTTCATAATTGCAGGTATAATTTCCTGCTGATATTTTGCTTTAGCCTGGGACATCACTTATTAACCTCTCAGACCTTATCTATAATTTCTCCGCATTTCTTGCATACTCGTATAAAACTTTCCTTCTTTTGTAACATCTCGCTTAATGCTTGTTGGTTTATTATTATTGCAAACTAATCTAACATTAGACAGATGTATAGGACCCTCTTGTTTTACAATTTCCACCTTGTGAACTTCCATAATGTTAAGTTTCCTATGTTTTTTTTAAAATTTTAACCTATAAATAGCTTCTTTTTTATTGGGAAAAATATCAATAATCTTCCCATTTTTCCTTCTATCTTCTCCACAGAATTACTAGAACATTATCTCCCTTTTTTAGTGTAACTTTACCCTTGGGCATTTTAAAATCTCCTTTCCGCATTACTATATCACTTCGGGAGCGAGGGATATAATTTTCATAAACTTCTTATCTCTTAATTCCCTTGCTACAGGACCAAATATTCTAGTTCCAATAGGTTCATTCTGATTATTAATAATTACAGCAGCATTATCATCAAAACGGATGTACGAACCATCCGGACGCCCAACTTCTTTCTTAGTTCTAACGATAACTGCTTTAATTACCTCTCCCTTTTTTGCAGTGCCTCCCACATTTGCTTCCTTAACAGAGGCTACAATCACCTCACCAATCCTAGCATATCTTTTTCTAGAACCACCAAGCACCTTTATACATTGAATTTTTTTTGCACCAGAATTATCTGCCACAAAAAGTCTTGTCTGCATTTGTATCAATTTTGCCACACTCCCTTACAAATCATAAGATAATCAAATCATTATTTATATTATATAATAAGTAATTATTCTTTCTTTATTTTCGTTTTTGAATAATCTCAGCAACTTCCCATCTTTTTTTCTTGCTTAAAGGTCGGGTAGATACTATTTTTACTTTATCTCCAACTTCACATATATTCTTCTCATCATGAGCCATAAACTTAGAACTTTTTTTAATTCTTTTCTTATAAAGCTTATGAGCTACAAGGTAACTTACCTGAACAACAACAGATTTTTCCATAGCATTACTTACTATGATACCGACCCTGCTTTTTGCTTCAGTTGAAATTGACATTTAACATCACCTTATTCTTTCTTTTTTCAATTATTTAGTTATTTTAATACTTTCAGATTTAGTATTATTTTTGCTTAACTCAATCTCTCTTATTATAGTCTTTGTTCTTGCAATTTCGTGTTTAACTTCGCTTATTTTCATATGGTTACTTAATTGTCCTGTTACTGATTGAAAACGTAAACTGAACAATTCATCTTTTAAATCAACTAATTTTTTTTCTAATTCTGCTATTGACAAATCTCTTAATTCGCTTGCTTTCAATTTAACCCACCACCTGTTCTTCTCGCATGACAAAACGAGTCTTGATTGGTATTTTGTGTGAAGCCAATCTCATTGCTTCCCTGGCAATTTCCTCATCAACACCACCGAGCTCAAACAATACTGTTCCCGGTTTAACAACTGCAACCCAAAATTCCGGTGATCCTTTTCCTTTTCCCATTCTTGTTTCAGCAGCAGTTTTAGTAACAGATTTATGAGGGAAAACTCTAATCCAAACTTTACCTCCACGTTTTACAGCATGTGTTACAGCAATTCTGGCAGATTCTATTTGAGCACTTGTAATCCAGGCAGATTGCAATGCTTGCAAACCATATTCACCAAAGGATATTAAATTACCTTTGTGTGCTTTTCCCTTCATTTTCCCACGTTGCATCTTTCTATACTTTGTTCTAGTTGGTTGAAGCATCTTCTCCCTCCCCTAATTTTTCTGTCTTTTTTTGTTCATCAGTCTTGTTATATTGGCTCTTCTCTCTATAATTTACTTCTGATGTACCTACAACCTTTTGTGTACTATTAGTTTTCGGTAAAATTTCTCCTTTAAATATCCATACCTTAACACCAACTTTACCATAAGTAGTATTTGCTTCAGCAAAACCATAATCTATATCAGCTCTTAGGGTATGTAATGGCAGCCTACCTTCCATATGCCATTCAGTGCGAGCTATTTCAGCTCCACCTATTCTGCCGGCAATCATTATTTTTATCCCCTCTGCCTTCATTTTAATAGCTCGAGATGTCGATTGTTTCATAATTCTTTTTACAGAGGCTCTTCTTAATATCTGATTTGCAATATCTTCAGCAACTAATTGAGCATCAATCTCCGGCACTTTTACTTCTTTAATATTGATTTGTAACTCGCCATCTATTATTAATTTGGATAAATTTTCTTTTAACCTGTTAACTTCAACTCCCTTTCTTCCAATAATAATTCCAGGTCTTGCACAGTTTATGGTTATTCTTATTCTATTCGCAATTCTCTCAATATTTATTAATGATATTCCTGCATGTTTTAGATTATCTTTAATATATTTTCTTATTTTATAATCTTGATAAACATTCTGACTGTATTCCTTGCGACTAAACCATTTAACATCCCAATCTCTAATGATACCGATACGTAAACCTTTTGGGTGAACTTTTTGTCCCAATTATTTTTCAACCCCTTTCTCTTCTACTTCAATGGTGATATGGCTTGTTCGTTTATTAATTCTAGCTGCTCTGCCCATTGCCCTCGCTCTAAATCTCTTTATTGTCGGTCCTTCATCAACGAATGCGCGATTAATATATAATTCATCAACGCTCATATCATGATTATTTTCAGCATTTGAAATTGCTGATTTTAACACCTTATAGATCATCTTAGCAGACCTCTTTGGTGAAAATTGTAATTGTAATAACGCTGATCCCGTATCTCTTCCTTTAATCATATCAATCATTCGCCGACATTTTCTTGAAGACATCGGAATATATTTTCCAACAGATTTTACACCCATAATTTTCCTCCTATTTTTTACTAAATACATCAACAGTTTTTAAAAATTGATTATTTATTTTATTGTTGTTGACCTTTCTGTGTGCGCGCCATGCCCTTTGAACCTTCTGGTAGGTGAAAATTCTCCCAATTTATGGCCTACCATATTTTCAGTAATATAAACAGGTACATGTTTCTTCCCATCGTGCACAGCAATGGTATGTCCAACCATCAAAGGAAATATTGTTGAATTCCTTGACCAAGTCTTTATCGGCTCTTTCTTTCTTTTTTTATTTAAATCACGGATTTTCTTTAATAATTTTTCATCAATATATGGACCTTTTTTAATTGATCTTGACATTGTACAATCAATCCCCCCTATTTATCTGTCCTTCTTCTAACAATATACTTATCTGAATCTTTCTTCTTTTTCCTCGTACGATAACCTTTGGCTAGTAATCCATTTGGGGATGCCGGATGTCTTCCACCAGCAGACTTTCCTTCACCACCACCCAGTGGATGGTCAACTGGATTCATGGCAACTCCTCTAACCTTTGGCCTTCTGCCTTTTAATCTGCTCTTTCCTGCCTTGCCTAAGGTTATATTAGAATGATTCAAATTACCAACTTGACCTATAGTGGCAAAACACTCCAAACTAATAAGTCTTACTTCTCCAGAAGGTAATTTAACTTGAGCGTATTTTCCCTCTTTTGCCAATATTTGAGCAATAGCTCCAGCAGATCTTGCCAAAACTGCTCCTTGTCCTTTTTTCATTTCAATATTATGAATAAAAGTACCTTGAGGTATATCTTTTAGTGCTTTGGTATTACCAGGACTAACTTCGGCTTTTCTACCAGAAACAATTACATCACCAACTTTCAACTTTGCAGGGCAAACAATATACCTTTTTTCGCCATCCATATATTTTAATAATGCAATTCTTGCAGATCTGTTAGGATCATATTCAATACCAGCTACTTTTGCAGGTACTCCCTCTTTTTCTCTTAAGAAATCAATCAATCTATACTTTCTTTTTGTGCCCCCACCTTTTCTCCTAACCATTATTCGCCCGTTATTGTTTCTACCGGCCTTTTTGCTCTTCCCTTTAGTTAATTTCTTTTCAGGTTTTGAGCAGGTAATATCTTCAAAGGTGGACACAGTCATAAACCTTCTACCAGATGATGTTGGTTTATACTTTTTTATATCAGCCACTTTTATCGACACCTTTCTTTTCAAATGTTTCTTAATTAAATATTGTCTAATTCTTTTATTTTCTGTCCTTTAGTTAAAGTAATAATAGCTTTTTTCCAGTGAGACGTTTTTCCACTATATTTTCCCATTTTTCTATTCTTTGCAGGAACTTTAATTGTATTAACTTTTGCTACTTTTACTTTAAATTTATCTTCCACAAATTTTTTAATCTCATTCTTATTAGCGCCAAGATCCACTTTAAATATATATTTACTGTCTTCTTTATCCCTTACGCTTTTCTCTGAAATTATGGGATGAATCAAAATTGTTTTATTAGAGGTCATTATACAAATACCTCCTCAATTATTTTTAAAGCACCTTTAGTTATTAACATTTTCTGATAATTTACAAGATCATAAGTATTTATTTTGTTCGCTGTAATAACTATGGTATTTTTTAAATTATGCACGGCTCTTTTAATTATTTCGTCTTCTTTATCAATTACAATAATTATCTTATCACTATTTATATTCAATTTTTCAAATATATATGTTATATCTTTTGTTTTGCCATTTTTCAGTTCTATCTTATCCAAAATTATTATATCGTCGTTTTTTACTTTATCGGATAAAACAGATTTCAAAGCAACCAAGCGCATCTTTCTAGGAATAGAATAGCCATAATTTCTATTCTCTGGACCGAAGACAACACCGCCTCCTACCCAAATCGGAGAACGTATTGTACCAGCCCTAGCTCTCCCTGTTCCTTTTTGTTTCCAAGGCTTCTTGCCTCCACCTCTTACTTCACTTCTACCCTTAGTAGAAGCTGTGCCCCTTCTTTTTTCCGCTAGATAACGTTTTACGATTTGATGGACAATATGCTTATTTATTTTTGCATTAAACATATCATCCTTTAATTTTATTTCACCTATTTTTTCGCCTTCTATACTATGAACATTCATGTCAACCATAGCGCTACTCTCCTTCCTCCGCAGATAAGTTCACAAACTAATTAGGATACTTTTTCGACCGCTACAAGAGCATTATTAGGACCAGGAATAGCACCCTTTAATAATATAAGGTTCCGATCCAAATCTATTTTTACTATTTCAATATTTTTTGTTTTTACTTTTTCATTACCCATCCTACCCGGCAGTTTTTGACCTTTAAAAACTCTTGCAGCATCTGTAGCACCAATAGAACCGGTAGCACGGTAATAATCCTTTTGGCCATGAGTTTTTGGCCCCCCGGAAAAATTATGACGTTTTATAGAACCAGCAAATCCTCGGCCTTTACTAAAACCAATAACATTTACTTTTTCGCCTTCTTTAAATAAATCAACTTTTAATTCTTTTCCAACTTCATATTGTTCAATATCCTCAAATCTAAATTCTCTAACATATCTAAAAGGTTTTACTTTTTGTTTTTCAAAATATCCCTTTAATGGTTTACTAACTTTCTTTTTCTTATCATCAATAGATATAAATCCAAGTTGCAGGGCATCATATTGATCCTTGTTCTTTTCTCTTTTATTTACCACAATACAAGGTCCAGCCTTTAATACCGTAACACCAATGGCATCACCATTCTCCAAGAATATATTAGTCATGCCAACTTTTTTCCCTAAAATACCAGTTTTCACTGTCAACACCTCCAGGCAGATATTCAAACATAATTATTTTATTAACATAGAATTATTTTACTCTAATGTTAATAATTATATATTTTCTTTAATTCATTATTATTAATAAAGACTTAGTTACTCTATTCCAGAGTTTTAATCTCTATATCAACACCAGAAGGTAAATCCAGATGCATTAATGCCTCAACCGATTTTGAAGAAGGATCTATTATATCAATCATTCTTTTATGTGTCCTCATCTCAAATTCTTCTCTTGATTTCTTATCTACATGAGGTGATCTCAAAACACAATATTTATTAATTTCTGTCGGTAAAGGAATTGGACCTGAATATTTACCTCCTGTCTTTTTAATTGCATCAATTATTTTTAAAGCTGAATTGTCTAATATTCTATGATCGTAACCCCTAAGCCTAATCCTTATTTTTTGCATGTCAGGTTTTCTACCTCCTCATTCTTTATGACCGTATTTTTTAAGCTACTCAATTATATCAGTAACCACACCGGCTGCAATGGTTCTTCCACCTTCACGAATAGCAAAACGGACTCCTTTTTCCATAGCAATAGGGGTGATTAATTCTCCAATAATAGTTAAATTATCACCGGGCATGGCCATTTCTACTCCTTCGGGCAGGGTCACAGTTCCAGTTACATCAGTAGTTCTAAAATAGAACTGGGGACGATAGCCGCTAAAGATAGGAGTATGTCTTCCACCTTCATCCTTGGTAAGAATAATTGCCTCTCCATTAAACTTGGTATGAGGGGTAATACTACCCGGGGCAGCAATAACCTGTCCGCGCTTGATTTCTTTTTTATCAACACCACGCAGAAGGATACCAACATTGTCACCAGCTTCAGCATAATCCAGTAACTTACGGAACATCTCTACACCGGTAGCCACTGTCTTTTTCGGTCTTTCACTTAATCCTACGATCTCTACTGCGTCACCGACTTTGATTTTACCGCGTTCCACTCTACCTGTGGCAACTGTTCCTCTTCCGGTAATACTAAAAACGTCCTCTACAGACAATAGGAATGGTTTGTCCACATCGCGCTCTGGTGTAGCAATATAGCTGTCAATAGCATCCAATAATTCTTGAATAGGTTTATAGGCTGGATCTTCCGGATTGGCAACATCTGCTTCCATAGCCTTGAGAGCCGAGCCTTTGATAATCGGGATATCATCACCAGGGAACTCATATTCACTGAGTAATTCCCGGACTTCCATTTCCACCAATTCGATTAATTCGGGATCATCGACCATATCGGTCTTGTTTAAAAAGACTACAATGTATGGCACTCCTACCTGACGAGATAACAAAATATGTTCTCTAGTCTGAGGCATTGGGCCATCGGCTGCTGAAACTACCAATACTGCACCATCCATCTGGGCTGCACCGGTAATCATGTTTTTGATATAGTCGGCATGACCGGGACAGTCGATATGTGCATAATGCCTTTTTTCAGTTTCGTACTCAGCGTGGAATACCGAGATTGTGATTCCTCTTTCCTTTTCTTCAGGTGCACGGTCAATATCATCAAAAGCCATGGCTTTGGCAAACTGTTTGGTGGATAAATAATTAGTAATTGCCGAAGTCAGAGTTGTCTTGCCATGATCGACATGACCTATGGTTCCGATATTAACATGCGGCTTGGTACGAACAAACTTCTCTTTAGCCATTTTGTTTTTTCCTCCTTAAAAGATATTTTTATTCTTTTACTCTTAAATTTATATTGTATTTTACGTAATAACTTGTTTTGCTATATTATCAGGCACACTTTCGTAATAGGCAAATTGCATAACGTAATTTGCCCGACCCTGCGTTATTGACCTTAATCCAGTTGCATATCCGAAAACTTCCTGTAATGGTACATGGGCAATAATTATTTTCCCTTTTATTTTTTTCTTGTCATGAATACCTTCAACCTTTGCTCGTCTTGAATTAAGATCACTAATAATTGGCCCTACATATTCTTCCGGGGTTCTTATTTCCATTTCCACTATTGGCTCAAGCAATACTGGATCCGCCTTTTTCAAACCTTCTTTTAACGCTTTAGAAGCAGCAATTCTGAAGGCTAATTCTGATGAATCTACCGGGTGAAAAGAACCATCTACCAAAGAAACCTTTATATTGGTAACTGGATAACTAGCCAATACACCGGATAACATTGCTTCCTGTATTCCCTGTTTTACAGCAGGTATATAATCTTTTGGTACGCTACCACCTACTGTCCGATCTATAAATTCAAATAGATCTTCTTTATATGGTTCAATTTCTATAATAACATCCCCATATTGACCTCTTCCTCCACTCTGCCTAATAAATTTGCCCTGAGCCCTTGCATTTTTTCTGATAGTTTCCTTGAAGGCTACTTGAGGTTCTCCTATGTTACCTTCAACCTTGTGTTCCCTGAGCAATCGATCAATAATTATTTCTAGGTGGAGTTCTCCCATTCCTGAAATAATTGTCTGCCCTGTGTCTTTATTAATATTACGCCGAAATGTGGGATCTTCTTCAGCCATCTTATCAAGAGCAATGGCCATTTTTTCTTTGTCCACTTGACTTTTTGGCTCAATTGCAATTGAAATAACTGGCTCAGGAAATTCCATTTTTTCTAAAATAATCTGATTCTTTTCATCACAAAGCGTATCTCCTGTTCCTGATTTCTTTAAACCAATAATTGCTCCAAGATTCCCAGCTGTTATTTCGTCCACCTGCTCTTTATGGTCAGCATGTATTTTAACTAATCTATTAACTCTTTCTCTAACATTTTGCGTTGAATTGTATACATAAGAACCATTTTTTAATATTCCCGAATATACTCTAACAAAGCTTAATTTACCAAAGAAAGGATCTGCTAGTACTTTAAAAACTAAAGAAGATAAAGGTTCATTTACATCCGTTTTTCGTATCATTTCTTCTCCTGTATTAGGATTTTCTCCTTTTACTGGCAAAACCTCTAACGGAGAAGGCATATATCTATTTATAGCATCCAAAAGTAATTGAATGCCCTTGTTTTTTAAGGCTGCTCCGCATAATACAGGGACAATTCGATTGTTAATCGTTCCTTGTCTAATTAGTTTGTGTATTCTTTCCACATCGATTTCCTTACCATATAAGTAATCTTCTAAAAAAGATTCATCCTCTTCAGTAAGGATTTCGAGCATTTTTTTTCTTGCTTTTTTTGCTTCACTTAAATAATCTTCAGGTATTTCTACTGTGTAATAATTGACACCTAATTCATCAACAGTGTAAGAATAGGCTTTCATATTGATGACATCAATAATCCCCTGAAAATTTCCTTCACTTCCCCAAGGTATTTGAATAACTAATGGTACAATAGAAAATTTATCTCTAATCGTTTTAACAGTGCCATAGAAATCTGCCCCTGTCCGGTCCATCTTATTAATAAGAGCCAATCTTGGAACATGATAGCGGTCAGCTTGGTTCCAAACAGTTTCTGATTGTGGTTCTACTCCTGCAACAGCACAAAAAACGGCAATAGCACCATCAAGGACTCGCAATGAACGTTCAACTTCAACAGTAAAGTCTACATGCCCTGGTGTATCAATAATATTAATTTGATGACCTTTCCAAAAAGATGTAGTTACAGCAGAAGTAATAGTAATACCTCTTTCTTTTTCCTGAGGCATCCAATCCATTGTTGCTGAGCCCTCATGCACTTCACCCATTTTATGCAATTTACCGGAATAATATAATATTCTTTCGGTAACCGTTGTCTTCCCAGCATCGATATGAGCCATAATTCCAATATTTCTTACTTTTTGCAAGTCAATTTTATTCGTCATACTTAATCATTCTTTCATTCTTTAGTAATTTAAAAATTTTTTATGTTTAACTATTATTATATTAGGTAATATATTATTACCAGCGATAATGTGCAAAAGCTTTATTTGCCTCAGCCATTCTATGAGTATCTTCTTTTTTCTTGACCGAAACGCCAGTTCCCTGGGCAGCATCGAGCAGTTCACTTGCCAATCGCTCTGAAAAAGGTTTTCCTGTTTTACTTCTACTGAAATTAATAATCCACCTCATTGCTAAAGTAACTCTTCTCTCCGGTGAAACTTCAATAGGTACCTGATAACTTGCTCCACCAACTCTTCTCGATTTTACTTCTAGTACTGGCATTACATTTTCCATAGCCTGGTTAAAAACATCCAGAGAATCTTTTTTGGTCTTTTCTTTAATTATATCCATTGAATCATAGAATATACGGCGGGCTATGCTTTTCTTTCCGTCTAACATAATATGATTAATAAACTGATTAACTCTCTTATCTTTAAAGATAGGATCCTCTGTTATTTCATTTTTGCTTGCTTTTCTTTTTCTGGACATTTAAAATCCACCTCAACTAAGTTTAATTATTACTTTATTTTCTAAACAGATACATAACCTATTTTTTGGGTTTTGTTGCACCATACTTAGATCGCCCCTGAACTCTTCCATCTACACCAGTAGTATCCATAACACCTCTAACTATATGATATCTTACCCCCGGTAAATCTTTTACTCTTCCACCTCTTAATAAAACAATAGAATGTTCCTGTAAGTTATGCCCAATTCCAGGTATATAAGCGGTAACTTCCATATTGTTTGTCAACCTTACTCTTGCTACTTTCCGTAAAGCCGAATTAGGTTTTTTAGGTGTTATAGTCCAAACACGTGTACAGACACCTCTCTTTAGAGGTGAGCCTTTTAAGGCCGGTGTATCTGATTTTTTTGTTGCTTTTTTTCTTCCTCTTTTTACCAATTGATTAATTGTTGGCATCTCAAGACCACCTTTTCTTTTTTTCAAAATCTAAACTATTATAAATTTATTTTGACTATATTCTTCAATATCTATTTTAAGTAAAACCATTCTTACTTTTCTTACTTTTAATTAAAAATAGTTTTTAATGATAACGTAACTTAAAATACTTAAACATTTTATCAGCATCACCTGGTGATGTCAATATATATTAATATTAAAAATCTAAATGATTTTGATTCTAATTTTTTTCTTTTTTAATCATTATCATCTTGCTGTGTTATACTTTTGTCTTCTTCCAAACTGTTATCGTATTCCTGATTCTTTTTAATCTCTTCTTCTTCATGCATTTTATTTTCCCTCTCAAGTTCTTCTTCATATTGGGAAGTAATTTCTACATCTCGATACTGAGGTAATCCAGTTCCGGAGGGAATAATATTTCCAATAATTACATTCTCTTTTAAGCCAACAAGATGATCAATTTTCCCCTTAATTGATGCATTTGTCAATACATGTGTTGTTCTCTGGAAAGAAGCTGCAGATAAAAAGCTTTCGGTAGACAGAGAAGCCTGTGTAATTCCCTGAATAATAGGCATACCTACTGCAGGTAGTTTAATTCTTCTCATATATCCAACATCTTCAATTAAAGATACTGTTTCTTCTTGACTATTGTCACTGCGATATTTTATTATTTCTACATTTTGTTGAAATATAATATTTGCATTTTTCTTGGTAATCTTTTCACCTGCTGAAATTATTACATTTTCAGTTTTTTTATCAATAATGTCCTGGGCAATGGTTTTTCCAACCAGGTTATTATAAATATGCTCAAGCGCCCTTCCTTCCAAGGAAAAGAAGCGTCCATCTTCTAATGGAATATCACTGATTCCAGCCAAATATGCCTTTCTAATAATATTTTTACTCACTGGCTGAGCCTTATCTGCAATAATATTATCAGATTCGGGATCTCTAAGTTCTTCACCCAGGGTTTTCCCTATTACATCTTCTTTAATAAAACTAATTAGGTTTTCTTTGATGTTAATCTCTTTTATATCATTCCATATTTTTATCTTTTCGCATTGATGTTCTACTATTTTTATAATGTCTTCCTCTTCTAATATCTTGTTAGCATAAATGATAACTTCGTTACTTTCAGGCCCTTTTATATCCTCGGCCAATATGTTACCTTTTAATTTTTCCACTTCTTCCGGTTTCCCTATTCTAAGCCTGTTTAAACCACGATTAACCATATCAATTGCTATATCTCTTGTTATTTTTTTACCTATTAGTTTTTTTGTATCTATTTTATCATTCTCTTCAAGTTTACTATTATTATCTATCTCTGTGCTATTATGAGAAAGCGCCCCAGCAATAAATATATGACCTGTTATTCTATCGATGAAATTCATTTCTCCCTGTATTATATGATTTATTCTCCCCTGTTCATCTATAATATCAAAACCCTGGTAGTCTGTATTATCAATTTTTTTAATCGTATTTTCATCAATAACAGTATTCTCGTCAATAATAATTTCCTTTTTATTTCCATACAATGGTGAAGCTAATTGCTTTTCTAATAATAACTCCCTATTTCTATTATGTATTTCTTCATTTTCTTTCATAACCTGCTTGTTAGCCTTTTCAAAATCTGAAACATATACCAGTTCTCCTGAAAGTAAATCTGAATCTCTTGATGACCTAACATATATTTTATTCAATCTAGCAATCTGCCTAACAATAACCTCAATATGTTTATCATCAATAGTAACACCCTGTGAACGATATACTTCTTGAACTTGTTCTAGTAAATATTTTTGAACTGCTTTAATTCCCTGTATTCTTAAAATATCGTTAGGATCAACAAATCCAGTAGTCAACCTTTGTCCGGCATTTACTTTTTGTCCTTCTTCTACAACAATTCTAAGGTCATTTGGTATAAAATAAGTTTTTTTCTTATTGTCTTTATTTTTGCCTATACTTTCATCAAGTTCAGGTTTAACAATAACTTCTTTTCTAATTTCCTGTTGTTCATTTTTAACATGATCAATAAATCCATTAATCTCGCTAATTACTGCCTGTTTTTTAGGTTTTCTAACTTCGAACAATTGTTCGATTCTAGGCAAACCAAGAGTAATATCTTCTCCGGTTATTTTAATTCCACCGGTATGAAAAGTTCTTAGAGTAAGCTGAGTGCCTGGTTCACCAATAGATTGAGCAGCAATTGTTCCAACGGCTTCTCCAATGGTAACCTTTTTACCTGTTGCTACGTCCTTTCCATAACATTTTGCACAAATTCCCTGTTTAGATGAGCAAGTTAATGGTGAACGTATCTTTACTTCCTTAATTCCTGCATCAGTAATTTTTTTAGCTATTTTTTCATCGATTGTTTCTCCTCTTTGTACTATGACAACACCTTTTTCATTATTAATAACATCTTCCTGTGCTGTTCTTCCTACAATCCTTTCTTCTAGCTTCTCAATAATATTTCCGTCTTCTTGAATATCAGAAACAACAACTCCATCAGTAGTGCCGCAATCAATTTCTGTAATTATGACATCTTGAGCAACATCAACAAGTCTTCTTGTCAAATAACCGGACTTAGAGGTCCTTAAAGCTGTATCAGCCAAACCTTTTCGAGCTCCATGGGTAGAAATAAAGTACTCCAAACATGATAATCCTTCTCTAAAATTTGATCGAATAGGAAACTCGATAATCTTTCCAGATGGGTCAGCCATCAAGCCTCTCATACCTGCTAATTGTCCTATCTGTCTTCTACTACCACGTGCACCTGAATCAGCCATCATAAAAAGTGGGTTAACGCTTCTAAGATTATTCAAAATAGCACTAACAACATTGTTGGCTGCATCTGTCCAGGCTGTAATAATTTTTTCTTCTCTTTCCTCTTTCATAATTAAACCATAATTGAATTGTTCTTTTATTTTCGAAACTTTTTTCTCGGCTTCATCAATTATCTTATCCTTTTCAGATGGAATTTCTAAATCAACCACCCCAATTGTTATTCCAGATGTAGTAGCGTAGTGAAAGCCAAGTTCCTTGACATCATCCAGGCATTTTACAGCTACGTCTTGTCCAAAGTGTCGAAAGATATAGGAAATAATTTTTGCCAATGATTTTTTAGTTATAGTTAAATCAACGAACTTCATATCTGCTGGTAATATTTGGTTGAAAATAACTCTTCCTACGGTGGTTTCTTCAATATTTCCTTTTACTCTAATTTTTACCTTTGCATGAATATTTACATAACCATCTTCCTGCGCACGCATCGCTTCCTCAGGGCATGAAAATATCTTTCCCTCTCCTTTTTGTCCTTTTTCTTTCATTGTTAGGTAGTAACATCCTAAAACAATATCTTGTGCAGGTAAAGTAATTGGTGTTCCATTAGCAGGAGACAAAATATTATGCGAAGAAAGCATTAAAGTTTCAGCCTCAGTTTGTGCTTCTGTGGACAATGGAACATGAACTGCCATTTGATCTCCGTCAAAGTCTGCATTAAATGCCGGGCATGATAGCGGATGTAGCTGAATAGCATTACCTTCTACTAAAACAGGTTTAAAAACCTGAATACCCAAACGATGCAGTGTAGGAGCTCGATTGAGTATTACAGGATGTTCTTCGATAATTTCCTCTAAAATGTTCCATACTTCCGGAGATTCCTGTTCAACTAATTTTTTTGCTGTCTTAATATTATGTGCTAACTCTCTTTTAACTAAGTGATGCATAACAAATGGCTTAAATAATTCCAATGCCATTTTTTTAGGTAATCCACATTGGTGTAGCTTTAATTTAGGACCTACTACGATAACAGAACGCCCAGAATAATCAACTCTTTTACCTAATAGATTCTGTCTAAATCGGCCCTTTTTCCCTTCCAGCAAATCACTCAAAGATTTAAGAGGACGATTCCCCGCACCTAGTACTGCATGACCTCTACGTCCGTTGTCAATAAGCGCATCAACTGCTTCTTGAAGCATTCTCTTTTCATTTTTTATTATAATGTCCGGCGCACCTAGTTCTAACAACCTTTTTAATCTATTATTTCGATTAATCACCCTGCGGTACAAATCATTAAGATCAGAAGTGGCAAATCTTCCACCTTCCAATTGAACCATTGGTCTTAAATCAGGAGGAATCACTGGTAAAACATCCATAATCATCCATTCAGGTCTACAGTGGCTTTTTCTAAATGCCTCTATAATTTGCAACCTTTTAATCATTTTCTTTGCTTTTTGACCAGTAGAGCGCTTTAGTTCTTCTCTTATTTCCATATTAAGAGAATCTAGATTAATTTCTTTTAACAAGTCTTTAATTGCTTCTGCCCCAATTCCAGCTCTAAACTGTGGATCATAATGAGAATATAATCTATGCTCTGTTTCTAAAATAATATCTCCAATTTTTAAATTTGTTTTACCAGGATTAATAACTACATAACAAGATTCTTCTAAGGTTTGTTTTGCCATTGTAGTTCTTTTTGATAGTTCCTGATCTTTTTCTAGTAATATCTTTAATTTAGTTTCTGTTATTAATCCTTCAATTTCTACGATTTTATATTCTATGGGCTCTTTCTTATCATTAGAATCATCTTTACCTTCTAAAGTTTTTTCCTGTTCTTTCTCAACCTGTATTTCTTTTTTTTCTTCTTTTAATTTATCTTTATTAATTTCTTCATTTATGTTTTCTTCTTCAATTTCCTCATCGGAAACATTAAATCCCTCAGGAATAATCTGCTCAGCAGTAAAAAATATTTTTCCAAAATTTTCCTGTAGCTCGAGTAACCTACCTTCGCTAATAATATCACCAACTTTTTGTGGAAACTTTTTAAGTTGATTAACCCGGTAAACTGGTTCTGCACTAAAGTCAGGTTGATACGTTTGATGTATTTTATATTCTGTTTCTAGAATGACATCACTTACTAAATAGTTATTTTCATCTTCTGTCTTATTTACTCCATATATTTGCTCCCTTCGTCTGTCAGGAGCAAAATAGAGTACTTTCTCAAGATTACGTGGAGAAATATTTACCAACAATGCCAGCGGACTAGGAATTCCCTTAAAATACCATACATGAGAAACAGGACATGCTAATTCAATATGCCCCATTCTCTCTCTTCGTGTAATCGACTTTGTAACTTCCACACCACAGCGATCACAGATAACTCCTTTGTATCTAATTCTTTTGTATTTACCACAACTACATTCCCAATCTTTAACCGGTCCAAAAATACGTTCACAGAATAATCCATCTTTTTCGGGTTTAAGGGTTCTATAATTGATAGTTTCTGGTTTTTTTACTTCCCCATAAGACCATCTTTGAATTTCTTCGTTAGAAGCTAATCCTATAGCAATCGCATTAATTCTTTCTGGAATATCCAACCACATTACCTCCCCGTTATTTAAGTTATGTGTAAGTTAAACAAGATTATATGCAGTAAATAATCTTTATTTGTAGTATTCTAAATTTTCTTTTTATGTTAGATGATTAATAAAATCTTGATCAATTCTGTCTTTTACATCAAGATCTTCTTTAATTTCAATCTCTTTACCATCTCTGTCTAAGACTTTTACGTTCAAGCATAGGCTTCTTAATTCTCTAATCAAAACTTTGAATGATTCTGGGATACCAGGCACTGGTATATTTTCACCCTTTACAATAGCCTCGTATGTTTTTATTCTTCCAGAAACATCATCAGATTTAACCGTTAGCATTTCCTGTAAATTGTAAGCTGCCCCATAACCTTCCAATGCCCATACTTCCATCTCACCAAATCGCTGGCCTCCAAATTGTGCCTTACCACCCAATGGCTGTTGGGTTACCAGTGAATAAGGTCCTGTCGATCTGGCATGTATTTTATCATCAACCAAATGTATAAGTTTTAGAATATAGCTATATCCTATAGTCACTTTTTGGTCAAATGGCAACCCTGTTCTTCCGTCATGCAGAACACTTTTACCGTCTTTCGGTAATCCAGCATCAACAAGGGCTTTCTCAATATCTTCTTCTGTCGCTCCATTAAATACCGGCGTAATAATATTTATGCCAAGAACTTTGGCAACCCAGCCCAGATGGACTTCTAATATTTGTCCTACATTCATTCTAGAAGGAACGCCAAGTGGATTAAGAATAATATCAATAGGGGTTCCGTCTGGTAGGAAAGGCATGTCATTAACAGGTAGTATTTTAGCGATTACTCCTTTATTACCATGCCTACCCGAAATTTTATCACCCTCAGAAACTTTTCGTTTTTGGGCAATAAATACTCTTACCATTTTATTAACACCAGGTGCTATTTCATCACCATTTTCACGTGAAAAAACTTTAACATCAATTACTTTTCCTTTATCACCATGTGGAACACGAAGCGAAGTATCTCTGACTTCTCTAGCCTTCTCTCCAAATATAGCTCTTAACAGTCTTTCTTCAGGACCTAATTCTGTTTCTCCCTTTGGTGTTACTTTTCCTACCAAGATGTCACCAGGCTCTACTTCAGTTCCTATCCTAATAACACCATCTTCGTCCAAATTGGCCAAATTGTTTTCCCCAATGTTAGGAATATCAGAAGTAATTTCTTCAGGACCTAATTTAGTATCTCGTGCATCACATTCATGTTCGCTAATATGTATTGATGTAAAAACATCTTTTTGCACTAATTTCTCACTAATAATTATTGCATCTTCAAAATTATATCCTTCCCATGCCATATAGGCCACCAATACATTTCTACCTAAGGAAAGAGCTCCTTGATCCGTATTTGGTCCATCTGCAATGGGTGTGTTTTTACTTACTTTTTGTCCTTCTTCAACAATTACTGTCTGATTAATACAAGTACCTTGATTAGAACGGTGAAATTTCTTTAAAAAGTATTCTTTCTTAGTACCGTTATCAGTTTTTATTATAATATTATTGCCTGTTACTTTTTCTACAATACCATCTTCCTCTGCAATAATAATAGTACCTGAATCCTGGGCTACTCTTTGCTCCATACCAGTCATAACCAAAGGCATTTCTGTTTTGGTGACAGGGACAGATTGTCTTTGCATATTAGTACCCATTAATGCTCTATTTGCATCATCATGTTCTAAGAAAGGTATTAAACTAGCAGAAATACTGGCCATCTGATTTGGTGCAACATCTATAAAATCAACTTCTTTTGGTAATACCGTCAGGTAATCATCACGGTACCTACAAGGTACATCGTCCTGAATAATTTTATTATTTTTATCAATTTTCAAATTTATTGGGGCAATTTTATACTGATCCTCTTCATCTGCTGTAAGATAGACAACCTTATCAGTTAACTTCCCATTTTCAACTTTACGATATGGTGTCTCAATAAATCCGAAGTTATTGATTCTTCCATAAATACTTAATGATCCGATTAATCCAATATTAGGACCTTCCGGGGTTTCTATAGGACAAATTCTTCCATAGTGACTATAGTGAACATCTCGGACTTCAAATCCAGCTCTTTCTCTAGTTAATCCGCCCGGACCAAGTGCAGACAATCTTCTCTTGTGAGTTATTTCCGAAAGCGGATTTGTTTGATCCATGAATTGCGAGAGTTGACTGCTTCCAAAAAATTGCTTAATTGCAGCAACCAAAGGTCTAATATTTATTAATGCCTGTGGTGTAACTGCTGAAAGGTCCGGTTGAATAGTCATTCTTTCTTTAATAACTCTTTCCATTCTAACTAGACCGATATAAAACTGATCCAACAATAAATCTCCAACTGTCTTTACTCTT